>NZ_JBSPTO010000003.1:0-321923 GCF_053850215.1 Mesorhizobium sp. f-mel | reverse complement strand
GCACCGTCCAAACCGTCTGCGACGCGATCGGCCAAATTCTCAACCGCATCACATCCGCCGAGTGCTCGCACTACTTCAAAAACTCCGGCTATGACCGAAACTAATCTCATCCCGCTCTAGCTGTTGGTCACCTGGTCCGCCACGAATGGTCGCATCAGCGAAGGCTGTAGGGTTGGGCCTCTTGCTTCGGGTGAACGTCGGCTTTAGACACTGAAAGCCGGGAAAGGCAGCTCTGCTTTAGGTCAACTCAAGACACTGCGCCTGTCGAACTGAACGTCTGCTATCAGGGAATCGTCCCCTGAAGCTGCCGGTCGGCTGTCGGCCCCTGAGCGGTCCTACGGCTCCGATACAAAGCGTCAGATTTTGATCACTAACTATAGAATTGCTGCTGAGCTATTCGAAGGAATAGGTGAAACCTCCTTCGGAGGCTCCGACGGTCACTTTCGTCATCTTTTCGCCCTCGAGCGACCGGTTCAGCACGCCACGGCTCAATTCCGGCAGAAGCGTGTTTGTCAAAATAGCGTCGATCATCCGCCCGCCGGATTCGATCTCGGTGCAGCGGGCCTTGACCAGATCCATGACGCCGTCACCGATCACCAGCTCGGCATCGTTGCTTGAACGCAGCCGGCGGGCGATCTTGGCGAACTGATGGCGGGTGATCGCTTCGATCATCGTGTCCGAGAGCGGGTAGTACGGGATGGTTACCACCCGGCCAAGGAAGGCCGCGGGGAAAACCTTCAACAGCGGGCCGCGCAATGCCGTGTCGAGATCGTCGAGCCCCGCCCGTACCGTGCCGCTGCTGGTCCGGTCCATGATGACTTCGGAGCCAACGTTCGAGGTGAGCAGGATCAGCGTGTTTTTGAAATCGATCCGCCGGCCTTCGCTGTCGTCCATCATTCCTTTGTCGAAGACCTGGAAGAAGATTTCATGCACGTCGGGATGCGCTTTCTCGACTTCGTCAAGCAGGATCACCGAATAGGGCTTGCGCCGGACCGCCTCGGTCAGGATGCCGCCCTTGCCGTAGCCGACATATCCGGGTGGCGCGCCCTTCAAGGTAGAAACCGTGTGCGCCTCCTGGAACTCGGACATATTGATCGAAATGAGGTTCTGCTCGCCGCCATAGAGCGTCTCGGCCAGGGCCAGCGCGGTTTCGGTCTTGCCGACGCCCGAGGGACCGCAGAGCAGAAAAACCCCCACTGGCTTTTCGGGCGCGCCGAGCCCGGCCCGGCTGGTCTGCACGCGCTTGGCAATCATTTCCATGGCGTGATCCTGACCGACCACGCGCTCGGACAGGGTGGCGGCGAGCCGCAGCGCCTTTTCGGTCTGGCTCGACAGCATCCGGCCAGTCGGGATGCCGGTCCAGTCCTGCACCACGGCAGCCACGGCATTGCGGTCGACCGACGGCAAGATCAGCGGCGTCTCGCCCTGCGCTTCTGCGAGTTCGGCCATCAGCTCCCGCAGCCGCGCGAGATCGGCAGCCGGATCGGGTGGAGAAGGATCGGCAGTGGCCTTTGCATCCGCATCGGTTTCAGGCGTTTCGATCTCGGGCGTTTCGATCTCGGGCGCATCCGCACTTGCCGTTTCGGCGACCGCCTGCGGAGTCTCCACTGCATCGAGCGGCACACCCTCGCCGCGCAGCCTGGCGCGCAATTCCAGTATCTCGCCAACCAGCGCCTTTTCCCGATCCCAACGTTCCTGCGCGGCAGTAAGCGTAAGTTCGGTCTCGGCGAGCCCTGTTTCGACCCGACCCTGCCGGTCGGCCACGTCGATGCCGATCGCTGCCTCGCGGCCGATGATGCCGCGCTCGACCTCAAGCGCCTGGCGGCGGCGCATAATGTCCTCCACCTCCGCCGGGGTGGCATGCTGCGAAATGGCGACACGGGCGCAGGCGGTGTCGAGAAGGCTCACGGCCTTGTCGGGCAGTTGCCGCGCCGGGATGTAGCGGTGGGACAGGCTGACCGCCGCCTCGATCGCCTCATCGAGGATCTGCACCTTGTGGTGCTGCTCGAGGACACCGGCGACACCGCGCAGCATGAGAACGGCCACCGCTTCCGACGGCTCATCTATCTTGACGACCTGGAAGCGACGGGTAAGCGCCGGGTCCTTCTCGATGTGCTGCTTGTATTCGGCCCAGGTCGTTGCTGCGATCGTGCGAAGCTCACCCCGCGCCAGCGCCGGCTTCAGCAGATTGGCCGCATCACCGGTTCCTGCCGCGCCGCCGGCGCCGATCAAGGTGTGAGCTTCGTCGATGAAGAGGATGATCGGCGTTTCGGAGGATTGGACCTCGTCAATGACCGCCTTCAGCCGTTTTTCGAATTCGCCCTTTACGCTTGCGCCCGCCTGCATCAGGCCGACATCGAGCATACGCACACTGACGCCCTGCAGCGTCGGCGGCACGTCGCCCTCGGCAATGCGCAAGGCAAAGCCCTCGACGACCGCGGTTTTGCCGACCCCGGCCTCGCCGGTCAGGATCGGGTTGTTTTGCCGGCGTCGCATCAGGATATCGACGATCTGCCTGATCTCGGGATCGCGCCCGACGACCGGATCGATCTTGCCGTCGAGGGCGCGCTGGGTCAGGTCGGTTGCATACTTCGCCAGCGCCGAATCCCCGCCCGGAGCCCGCCGTGGTGTTTCGGAGGCGGGAGCTGCCACGGAGGAGCCAGCTTCGAGTGAACCCTCCGTCACCTCGGCGAAGCGCGCTATGACCCCGTGGGCATCGATCCTGTCGAACTCGCCGCTGATCTTCGACAGCAGGCCTTCCAGCACCGGCGTCTTCAGGCAGGCTAGGATGATATGGGCGCTGCGGACCTCCTCGACGCTGAACTCCAGCGCCGCCAGGTTCCAGCCTTCCTTGATGGCGTAGAAGATATGATCGGAAAGTTCCTCGATCGAAGTGGCGCCATAAGGCAGCTTGTCGACGGCGCGGGTCATGTCGGCCGATAGCCGGCTCATATCCACTCCGGCGTCGGCAATTATCAGCTGCATGTCCGAGCGCTCGGAAAGCACCAGCTGTTCGATCCAGTGGACGAGCTCGACATAGGGATTGCCGCGCAATTTGGCGGCGGCGCCGGCCGCCTTGAAGGCGCGCAAACAGACAGGATTGAGCTTGGCGACCAGTTCCTTGCGTTTAAAGCTCTGCGACGACCGGCGCTGTTCCATCGAACTTGCTCCTCCAATCTGCCAGGCAATAAACTGCCACATAAGCAGCGACTTGACAAAGAGCGTTATCGACGGGGCGTCTGGGTGTTCGAACCAGTCGACTTCTTCCCTGACAGCAAAGCCGACGCCTTCGGCTACAACAGCCGTGGAGTGCCCAGCTCTTGCGGATGCCTTCACATGTAGGGTTCGACAATTGCGCCAGCGATTTCGAGCTCAGGCCCCCCTCGCCAAGCTTCCATTAAGATTGAGCAGCAACTAAATTGTGGTAAAGTGTCGCGGTGTGGTAACGTTGGGTCACGCACGGCCCAGGAGCCGCTCGCTGGGGGATGGTGTGATTGATCTCGCACTCTGGCTGAATCCGCTGGACGGTGAAAATCCGTCAGGGGAGGATTTGCGCAACGATCCAGCCTTTCATGAGCTGGAGCGTCTCACCGAGCCCCAGGTCAAGGTCGTCCATGGCGGGCACAACAAACCCTCGTCGGAGAACACCATTCCGGTCGACTGGCCTGCCGTCCTCGACAAGGCGGAGGAATTGCGTGCGCATGGCCGGGATCTGCGCCTGCTTGTCATTGTCACGCGCGCGCTCGCCAATGAGCAGCGGCTCGCCGGACTCGCGCATGGTCTGACCCTTATCGCGCGGACCTTCGATCAGCATTGGGAGACCATGCATCCGGCCCTGCGGCCCAGTGCTTCACCGCGCGACGCCGCTTTGCGTCGCATCAACGCCCTGCTCGACCTCCAGAATGGCCAGGACGGGTTGTTGGCGGACTTGCGGAAAATGACGTTCTTCGCGCCGCGCCCTATCGGACCGATCAGCGGACGCGACCTGGAACAAGGCGCCCTCGACGAACGGCTCATGCTTCTGGAATCGGCTTCAGGATTGAATGCGGCCGAAAAGGCAGCGCTGGTCAGCGCGCACGGTCAGCTACTGAACCGGGTCCATAGCGGATGCGCGGCACAGGCCGATCAGGCCAATGCCGAGATGATGGCGCTCATCGCCGATGCCCAAGCGACGATCACGGCTCTCGAGGCGGTCGAGACGGCTCTCAACGTCCGTCTCGAGGGCGGTGGCGCCGCTGTTCCGGAATTGAAACGGTTTCTGCAGCGTTTGCTGTCGACCCTCGAACGGAATTCGGCAATCGAAACCGCGACGAACGGCGCGGCCGAGCCTGTCCCCACGACTGCAGATCCGGAAATAGCTGCTCGAAACGGTCATGGAGCCGATACTATGGCAAGTATGGCGAGTTACGCGGAACCGAGCACGGCGCTCCCGGATCGGATTTCCTCGCGCGACGACGTCGTGAAATGCCTCGACCTCGTCGTCGCCTTCTATGACCGCACCGAACCGTCGAGCCCGATCCCGCACCTCGCCCGCCGCGTACGCCGGATGGTGCATATGGATTTCGTTGAACTGATGGAAGATCTCGCCCCGTCGGGGCTGAAGGAATTCCGGCTTCTTGCCGGCGTTCCCGATGCCAAGAAGACGGCCCAGAAGGATGAAAGGTAACGAGCCATGGCAGCTGAAAGCAAAGCGAAAGTCATCGAACGGAACCGCGCGCCGCGCGTGCAGATCGCCTATGACGTGGAAACCTATGGCAGCCCAACGACGATCGAATTGCCGTTCGTCATGGGCGTGATGGCCGATCTTTCCGGCGCTTCACAGACCAGGGAAGCGATGAAGTCGGTACTGGACCGCTCCTTTGTCGAGACCGATGCCAACCGCTTCCCCCGTTTCATGGAGGCGCTTGGGCCGCGCGTCAAAGCCCGCGTGAAGAATACGCTGCCTCAGGCTGAGGGCGCCGAGCGGGAGGAAGAGCTGGCACTCGATCTTACCTTCACCAAAATGGGCGATTTCGCCCCGGACAAGATCGCCGAGCAAGTTCCGCAACTGGCCGAGATCCTCAAGATGCGTCGCCAGCTCGAGGAGCTGCTCGGCTTCATGGATGGCCGTGTCGACGCCGAAAAGCGCATCGCGCAGCTTCTGAACAACGAGCCGCTTCTTGGCAAGATCGCCAGCCAGGCACTGTCCGACGAAGACAAGGTTGAGGTGTAAATCATGGCCGAACAGCAAAAAACCGCAGCCGTCGCCGCCGAGGCGGAGGCCATCGATCTCGGAGAATTCAGCGGGCTCCTCGAGAAGGATTTCAAGGTCAAGAAGGACGACAGCGAGAAGCTGCAGCAACTCGTTCGCAATCTCGCGCTGGCGGCACAGTCCCGTTCCGATACCACGACGATCTCGTCCAACGCGATCAAGTCGATCAAGTCGCTGATCGCAGGCATCGACAAGATGCTGTCGGAACAGGTCAATGAGATCCTGCACGCGCCGGAAGTGCGCGAAATGGAGGGCACATGGCGCGGGCTCTGGTATCTCGTCAACAACACCGAAACGGATCAGAAGCTGAAGATCCGGGTGATGAACATTTCCAAGGAGCAGCTCGCCGACACGCTTGAAGACTATGAGGGCCAGATGTGGGATCAGAGCCCGATCTTCAAGAAGGTCTATACGGACGAGTATTCAATGCTGGGCGGCGAGCCGATTGGCTGTCTGATCGGCGCCTACGAATTTTCTAACCATCCGCGTGACGTCGGCTTGTTGCGCAACATCTCGGGCATTTGCGCCTCCGCGCACACGCCGTTCATCGCGGCCGCGTCGCCACGCCTGTTCCGCATGGACAGCTGGCAGGAACTGCCGAACCCGCAGGACCTGCAGCAGATCGTCTCCAATCCGGCCTATGCCTCGTGGCAATCGCTGCGCGAGAGCGAGGATGCGCGTTATATCGGCTTGACCATGCCCCGTGTCCTGGCACGGCTGCCGTATGGCACGGATACTGTTCCGGTGAAGGGTTTCACCTTCGAAGAAGAGGTCCACGGCGACCACAACAAATATGTCTGGATGAACGCCGCCTTCCCGATGGGCGTGAACATAAACCGCAGCCACAAGCTTTATGGCTGGGGCACACAGATCCGCGGCGTCGAGAATGGCGGCACCGTCATCAACCTGCCGGTGCACAGCTTCCCCACCGATGACGGATCGGTCGCGATGAAATGTCCTACGGAAGTCGCCATCGACGACCGGCGCGAGGCAGAACTGGCCAAGCTCGGCCTGATGCCCATCCTGCACAGGAAAAATACCGATCTGGCGGCTTTCATCGGCGCGCATTCGCTGCAGGATGACGAGACACGTGCCGGCCGGCTGGTCGATCCCGACGCGCAGTCGAACGAGCGGCTGAGTGCCAACCTGCCCTATCTTTTCCCGGTTTCCCGCTTTGCGCATTACCTCAAAGCCATTGCGCGCGACAAGATAGGGTCGTTCAAGGAGCGGTCGGACATGCAGATCTGGTTGACCGAGTGGATCAACCGATACGTGCTGGCCAACCCGGCCTTTGCCGACGATAAGGCGCGCGCCAAGCGCCCGCTTGCTGCGGCCGAGGTCCAGGTCGACAGCGTGGAAGGACGGCCGGGCTACTACAATGCTCGCTTCTATCTGCGTCCGCATTACCAGCTGGAGGGCATCAACGCTTCGCTCCGGCTGGTGTCGGAACTCCCGTCCGTAAAGACTTGATTCGCAGCAAGCACACCTTGTTCTGTTTGAAAGCGGTGGAGAAAGACAATGCCAGTGAAAATTGATGGTTTTCTAAAGGTTCCGGATATCAAAGGTCCAAGCGTTCGAGACGGCCACGAGGATGAAATCGAAGTCCATGGGGTCGATTACAAAATAATCGCGCCGTACGATCCGAATTCGCTCTCACGCCGCGGTCGTGTGTCCCTGGGGATGATCAAGTTCACCAAGCACTATGACAAGTCCTCGCCCTATCTGAAAAAGGCGCTGTTCGACAACAAGGCGCTGGACGAAGTAGTGTTCTCCGCCCGCCGGACCATCGATGGGGAGACCAGCGATTACTTGGTCGTTACCCTGACCGACGCCTCCATAATGGAATACGACATGTCGCAGGCCGAGGACGAGGAAGACCTGATCGAGGAGGAGGTCAGCTTCGCCTACAAGAAGATCAAGTTCGTCTATGACAAGGATGACGAAATCGAAATGGATGTCTATGTCGGCAAGTGAGGCCCGGCGGCCCGGCGCGGACAAGCTACAGGTTACCGGCAGTTCGCGAGCGAAACGCGAAGCGGTCCAGCCCTCGCTTTGGGACCGCCTCGTCAACGACCTGCCGGGCGTGACGTCTGAGATAGACGGGCTGCGCCAGACGTTACAGGACGAACTTGGTGCGGACCGGCTGGATACGCTGCTGGCGGGCAGCGCGCGGCTTATCGATACCGACGCGGAGCTGACACCCGATCAGAAGCGGCGTCTGCAGCGCCTGGTCTTTCAGACCCAACACCGCGCGGAGATCGAAAGCCGTGGCGTGGTCGTGTCGGCCCGCGTCCTCAAGGAGGCCGTGCGGCGCGACATCGAGGCCTTGTTCAACACCGAGCGTTTCGAAGCTGTTCCGCTTCTTTCCGATTTCGAAAGCGAACAGGCCGCAGACAATCCGCCATCGCTGGCCGATTTTCCGGAGGTGCGCCGAAGTGTGGTCAACTACGGTGTGCCTTCCTTCTCGGGCCGTTCGTCCCGCGACTTTGATCGCGAGACCCTGGCGCGCGAGATCCGCTCGGTCCTTGCCACGTTCGAGCCCCGTCTCAAGGAAAGCGCAACAAAGGTAACGGTGACCCTCGGTGACAAAAGTGTGGGCCTGAAGATCGAGATAGACGCCGTGCTGATCATGACGCCGACGCCGGAACGCATGCGCCTGCGCACCACGATCAATCTCGATAACGGCCTGGCGCGGACCGAATTTAGGGAAAGCTGAGATGGATCGGGTCTTCGTAGAATATTACGAGGAGGAACTGACCCATATCCGCGGACTCGCGGCGGAATTTGCCGACATGCATCCGGCGGTGGCGCGCAATCTTTCGCTCGATACGGTCCCCTGCCCGGACCCGTATGTCGAGCGGCTGCTTGACGGCGTCGCTTTCCTCGCTGCGCGCACCCGGTTAAAAGTCGATGCCGAGCGTTCGCGGTTTTCACGCAGCGTCCTGGATGTCCTCTATCCCGATCTGGTTACGCCCGCGCCGGCAACGGCAATGGCAGTGCTGAAACCCGGCCAGCAGGTCCAGTCGATGATTGCCGGCCATGTCGTTAAGCGGAACACGCGGCTGGTGTCCAGTCTGCAACCCGGCCTGTCGACGCGCTGCACATTCACCACCGCGCAGGAAATGACGCTGTGGCCGATAACGATCACCTCGGTCAGCTATTTCCAGGATCGCAGCGGGTTGGCAGCGGCCGGCATAACACCGATCGGCGGCGTTGGCGGCGAGGCGGCGCTGCGTATCACGCTGGGTCGGGCCGGAAAAGGCAGGCTCGACGAACTGGCGCTTGAGCGGCTTGATTTCTATTTTGCCGGCCGCACCAAAGCTCCATTGCTGTTCGACGCGATTTTCGGCGCCTGCTCGGCCGTTGGTGCACGGGCCGAGGGCAAGGCCAATCCGCTATCGCCGTTGCCGGGACCCGAAATGGTCGGCATCAGCGACGACGAGGCGTTGATGCCTCGTACCCGTCCGACATTCGAAGGGTACCGTCTGCTGCGCGAATATTTCATGATGCCCGAGCGCTTTCACTACGTGCGGGTTTCAGGACTGCAATCGGTCGTGCGCAGATGCGACGCCGGGCTCGAGATCATCTTCATGTTCCGGCGTCCAGTACCCGAACTTGCCGATGTGACGCCGGCGGATTTTGAACTTTTTGCGACGCCGATCATCAACCTCTTCGAGCGTGACTGCAACGTCATCGAGCTTGATCCGCGCAGAACGCGGCAAGTGCTGCATGCCGACCGCACGCGGGCGCGGGACTTCGAAATCTATCGGGTCACCCACGTCGAGGACGCCGACGCCGAGGGTCCCGACGCCGAAATTCCGGAGCTCTTCAGCCTGGGGCAAAACCGCAGCAATGGCTGGGTCTACTCCACCGAACGGCGGCCTCGGCGGGCCACCGAAGATGAACGGCGCGACGGGTTGACCCGTACTTCATACACCGGAGACGACGTTTTCCTTTCGGTTTCACGGCCGGCCGGAAGCCCGGCGAACCGGCCGCTGAAGCGTCTCGACATCATGGCGCTTTGCACCAACCGGGATCTGCCGATCCTCGACGACAACCCTACCTTGACGCTGGAAACTGGCGATCCGGTCGAAACGGTCCGGCTTATCGGTGCGTTGCGCCCGCCCCAGCCGGCTATCCCGGCCGCGCTGCCGGCGGGCGCCCAAGGCGAATCCCGCGCCGACAATCTCGCCTGGCGGCTGGTGGCGCAGTTGGCGCTCAACTTTCTCAGCCTTGCCAAGGAAGGCCGCGGTGTCGATCCGCTGCATGCGCTGCTCGATCTTTATGCCGACCGGGGAGATCCGAGCCTCGCCCGCAATGTGCACTCGATCGTTCGCATCGACTCGCGGTCCGTCATCGAACGGCTGCAGATCGATGGGCCGATGTGCTTCGGACGGGGCACGGAAGTGACGCTGCATGTGGACCAGTCGGTCCTGGCAGGGCAAAGCACATTGCTGCTTTCAGCCTTGCTTGCACGGCTGTTTGCCCGTCACGCCGGACTAAACGGCTTTGTGCGGACCCGCACGCGGCTGCTGCAGAAGCAGGAGGATGTGCCATGGCCGATGACGCCCGGCAATCGCTACCTGATCTAGACAAATTCGACCTGGACCGGGTCGAAGAGCTGGATGATACATTCGATTTTTTCGAACTGTTGCGCCGGCTCGAACGCAGGGGCGGGCTATTCGGCTATTCCGGCCACGCGGATCGCGAGCCGGCAAGGCTCGGGCAGCATGTGCGTCTTAGCTTTTCCGCCAAGGACGTGGTTGCGTTCCGCGAAGCGAAGGACAAGACGCCGGGGAAGGTCGGGACGCCGGCCCGGGTCACGGTTGCAAATCTCGGGCTGATGGGACCGGAAGGCCCGATGCCGCTTCATTTGACACGTTGGGTGCTCGATCGTCTGTCGCAGCGCTGGTTCACCGGCGCCGACGCACGGCAGACCAGCGACACGACGTTCGTGGACTTCGTCAATATCCTCCAGCACCGCATGATCGCCCTGTACTATCGGGCCTGGGCCGACGCGCATCCGGCGGTACAGGTCGAACGGGCGGTCGGCGGCCGGGTAAGGGCCATGCTTGAAGCCATGGCGGGAATCGGACTTCCCGGCACCGACAATCCCGATCTCGACGCCGTGAAGCTTCGCCAGGCCGCGTCGCTCGCCAGCCAGGTCGACGGTCCGGAGCGGCTGACGCTGTTCCTGGCGGAAGCGTTCAAGGTGCCGGTCCAGATCAAGGAGTTCGTTGCTACCTGGATGACCATACCGGCGTCGCTCCAGACCCGACTTGCCCAAGCTTACGCTGTGCTGGGTCGCGGGGCGACGATCGGCCCGCGCGTTTTCAGCCGCCAAAGCAGGATCGAACTCCGCGTCGGCCCACTCGGGTATGAGGAGTTCAAAACATTCCTGCCGGGCGGTCAACGTCTGAAGATGTTCAAGCAGGCGGTTCGCGACATGGTCGGGGAATCGCTCGACGTCGATCTGCGGATCGTGCTCGCGCGCGAAGCAGTGCCGCCCCCCCGTATCGGAGCGGTACAGCTCGGCCGAACCACCTGGCTTGCGCGGCCCGTTGAAAGGGGCGATGCTGACGATATGCGGCTGCGGACAATCGTCGGATGGCGGCCGGAAATGGCGGAGGTCGCGGCATGAGTCTGCTGCTGACGCTGGAGCACGGGCCACGCACCCAGGCGGTACGGCAGACCCGGCTGGACGAGGGTGAACTGGTGATCGGCCGTAGCGCGGACGCGGGCTGGCAGATCGACGATCCCGACATGTTCGTTTCACGCGCCCATTGCAGGATCACCGGCGGGCGGGATGGGTATTTCGTTACCGACACATCAAGCAGCGGCTTGTTCATAAACGACTCCGACAGCCCGCTCGGCGCCGGGACGTCGGTCCGTCTTCAGGACGGCATGCGGCTGAGGCTGGGCGACTACATCGTAGGCGTCGATCTGCAGACGCCGGCCGCTCAAGCACCAGCAGCCAGCCAATCGTTCCCGGAACGGTCGCCGCCGGCATCACGAGCGCCGGTAAGCATCGGCCGCGATGATTTCTTTTCAGCCACGGTCGAAGAAGAACCGCGCCGACCGCGCCCCGCCGATCTGCCGAACCCGTTCGAGCAGCCAATTCCAGGAGCGTTCGAGCGCGCCAACCAGCGCAGTTCGCCTGCCTTCGACGACCCTTTCAGCCTCGACCCGGTAGCGACGCCCGCGCCAAGAGGCGCTGCCTATTCCGAACCACGTGGTGCGTCAGGCCCCGCAGACCCATTTAGCCTCGATCCAACGCCTTCCGGTGCAAGCGAGCCCGTTCGGGGCCAGTCCACTCCAGGCCAGCCTGTTCCAGGAAGGTCATCCGATTTCGATGACGATTTCGGTTTCGGGCCGGCCGCCTCGCCCGATTTGAGAAACGGTGCCGGCTCGACGGGTCAACGCCAACACATCGCCGGAAGGCCGCAGTCGGCCAATCCCTGGGATTTGCCTGGCCACGCGGCAGATATCCCTTCTCCGCCACGTGCAGGCGTTGCGCCCGCCCCCTCCCCGGCAGCGGCGCAACAGGCGAACACGGCGCTTCGCACCGCGTTCTTGCGTGGCATGGGCATTGAAGAAGCCGATTTTCCCGGACGCGACAGCGTCGCGGAAATGGAGAAGTTCGGTCGCGAGTATCGGCGCATGATGGAAGGCCTGATGCAACTGCTTCGCAAGCGAGCCGAGGAAAAGGGAAACGCTCGCGTCGCCCAGACGGTGGTGGGGGCCTCTGAAGTCAATCCGCTCAAGTTTCTGCCGACGGTCGACGACGCCATCGTGACCATAATCGCGGAGCGCAGCCCCGGATTTCTGGCCGGCGAAGCGGCAATCGCCGACGCGGTCCGCGATCTCGCGCAACATCACGTGCGCGCCTGGCGAGGCGTGCAGTCCGCGTTGCGGCGAATGATTGACCGTTTTGACCCGGCAGCAATCGAGGAAGAGCTCAAGTCGAGTTCCGCGATCGGCACCCTGCTTTCGGGCGGGCGCAGCGCCAAGCTGTGGGAGCTATACCAGAAACGCCATCGTGAAATCGCCCAGAGTGCGGAATCGAGCTTCCTCGGCGAAATCGGCGCTGATTTTCGGGATGCATACGAGGAGGAGTGAAAAATGATCGATCGCCGTGAATTTATCATTGCCCTGGGCGCAACCGGGCTGCTGGCGGCTTGCCAGAGTGGTCCGCCAAAACCATCGGCGGTCACTGTCAATCTGACCGGCGCGGCCGGCATGAACCCGGGACCAGGCGGCGGCGACCGACCCGTGACAGTCCTCGTGATGCGGCTGCGCAGCACCGGTAAATTCAACTCGGCCGATTATTTCGCGCTGCAGGGGGATGCCGGCTCCGCACTCGGAGGCGATCTCATTGGATCCGACCAGATCTCCATCGGACCTGGAAAGACCGCATCCAAAACCATCACGGTCGAGCCGGACGCAGCTGCGCTGGGCTTCGTTGCCCTCGTTCGCGAGCCTGGCGGCCGGAGCTGGCGCACAACCAAGTCGGTGTCGCCGGGGTCAAAAGTAACCGTCAACGTCACGCTTGGCAGCGGCGGCATTTCCGCCTAGCGGCCAGGGCAAGGGGTGCTCGATGCAGGAAGTTGCGGCATGAGCGATGCAAACAGGGTGCTGTGGTCCGAAGGCCTGTTTCTCCGGACCCAGCATTTTCAGCAGCAGGATCGCTTTTTCGAGGCGACTGTGCGCGGCGCGTTGCAGGCCGGGCAGCTCCATACGTTCGGCTTTCAGCAGCTGACGCTGGACCAGGCAATGCTCGACGCCGGCCAGGTCTCTATCCTGTCGGCCAGGGGCATCTTTCCGGATGGGACCCCCTTCTCCATCCCAGACATGATGGATGCGCCACGACCGCTGCCGGTCACCGCCGACACGGGCGCCGGACCGGTGCTGGTCGCCCTGCCGCTCGAGCCTGCCGGCGGTGTCGGCTTCGATCCGGCGCACGCCGCATCGACCGGCGCGCGCTATCATGGGCGCATCGTTACCGTCCGCGACGCCGTCCAGGGCGGTTCAGATCCTGAAGAAATCGAAATCGCCCGTCCGCAGGCGATGCTGCTTGCACCTGGAAAATCGGTTGGTGGCTACACCGCCCTGCCCATAGCCGACATCAAAGGGGTTCGAGCCGATGGCGGCGTCTCCCTGGATGAGACGTTCCTGCCGCCGACATTGGTTACCGGAGCGGTGGCCTGGTATCGGCAGTTGCTATTGGAAGTTGTCACCGGCCTCGACCAAATCGCCGAGGCGCATGGCAAAATGGTCATGGGCGGGCCAGGGCGCAGCGTCGAAGACCTGTTGATGCTCAATCTCGCCAATGCGGCGCGTCCGCGACTGGCCCACATGCTGGCGCAGGACGTTTTCCATCCGGCCGAGCTTTACCTGGAGCTTGCCGGTCTTGCTGGTTCAATGGCGACCTATGGCTCGAGCGCGCGGCGGCTGAGCGAGTTGCCCGCCTACGATCACATGGCGCCCGGCCCCGCCTATTCGGCGCTGGCGGACGCCTTGCGCTCACTCATCCTGAGCCTGCGTTACATCGAGCCTAAATCACGCGCCCTACCCGTCATGCGGCATTCGACCAATGTCTGGAAAATCCGCATCGACAACCCGAAACTGCTGGTGGCCAGCCGAATCGTCATCCGGGTCGGTTCCGAGCTGTCGGAAGACGCCTTGCGCAAGATTTTCGTCAACCAGGCGACTGTCGGTTCTGCCGATCAGTTCGAGGGCCTGTGGAAATCGCGTCTGCCCGGCATTCCACTGAAACCGCTTCATTCCCAGCCCCGCGAAATCCCCTACGATGGCGATCGGTTGTGCCTTGAGCTGGATCAGAAAAGCGAGCACTGGGCCTCGCTGCTCGATGCCCCCGGCTTTGTCATTGGCGTGTCCGGTGTACTGCCGAGCGAGCCGCAGGTGGACTGCTATTCGGTAAACAGGTGAAATGATGAGCCGGGATGATCCTTTCGGACTGTCGGAGGATCGCGAACGCACTCGCATACGACTGACCGGCGCGCCGATGCCGCGACCGATGACGCCACTCTTGTCGGGTGTGCCAATCAAACGGTCGCGTACGCATCCGAACACGCTTGTCAACGCATTCGCGCCCCTGCTCGAGTTCGCGCCCGAGCTTGAAAGCGCGCTGCCGCCGGAAAACCCGGAAGCGTTGCGCACCCGGTTGCTCGATGAGCTGGTTCGGGCACGCGACGCGGCAATGGCGGCAGGGTCCTCTCTGGAGCGCGCCGACCAGGCAGCCTGGGTTGTGGCGGCGTTGCTTGACGATCTGGCCTTGAACACGCCGTGGGGTGGTGCCAGCGCATGGCCGCGCCAGCCGCTTGTGGTGATGCTGCGAGGCGATGTCGATGCCGGCACGCAGTTCTTCACGCGTCTCGATGAACTGGAGCGCCATCCGAACCGGGATCGCGAGCTGCTCGAACTGCAATATCATTGCCTCGCGCTCGGCTTCCGCGGCAAGTATCGTGTGCCAGGCCGGTCGGGCGACCGCTCGCTCAATGCCGTTCGCGTTGCTGCGGCGCGCTTTTTGCGCGATGCGGATGCCGACGGCGCGCCGCTGTCGCCAAACTGGAAAGGCGTGATCGCATCCGACGAGCCGCAGCGCTTCATCGTTCCGATCTGGGTGATGGGGCTCGGTGCGGCGGTTATCGCCACTGCAATCTATCTCGGGCTGTCGATGGGACTGAGCAGCCAGGCGGTCGAGCTTTCCACGCTCGTTCGTGCCTTGCCGCCACCCACGCGCGGCGAAATCAGCCGCACATCGCCACCGGTCGACGCGCCGCCGCCAGAGGCGGTGGATTTCGCGCTGGTGCCGGAGTTTCAGGCCGGAGCGCCGGCGAATCTCAGAGCCGCGCTAAGCGGCACCGAGAGCGTTTCGCTGGCCAGGCTGATCATTCAGGCCTCCAACCCCGAACTGTTCCAGTCGTCGCGGCCGACACTGACGGAAGGCTTCGAACCGCTGATCGGTTCAATCGCCAAAGTGATCCTCGCCAATCAGGAACTGATCGGAAATATCACCGTGGTCGGCCATACCGACAGTGTTCCTTTGCAACGGTCCAATCCGCTTTCCACCAACCAGCGGCTGTCGGAAGCGCGCGCAGCGACGATTGCCGACATGCTGGTCCAGAACGGTGTGCCGCAGGACCGCATTCGCTTTGAAGGACGTGCAGCTACCGATCCAGTGGCCGACGACAGCACGCGCGCGGGACGGGCCTTGAACCGCCGCGTCGAGGTGCTGGTCGAGAAGAGGCTGTGAGATGTTCATTCTGCGCTTCCTATGGGCGGTTCTGACATCGCGCTGGCTGTGGACGTTGATCGGCATCACGCTGCTTTCTCTGGTTATCTGGGTGTTCGGCCCGATCGTCAGGGTCGGTGCTTACGAACCCTTCGCCTCGGAAAACGTGCGCATTGTGATCATTGCGCTGCTGGTCATCTTCTGGCTGATCTGGCTGATCGTCGCGCAGCGCCGGGCGATCCGAGCCAACCGCATGTTCGTCGCCGAAATCGCAGCGCCAGCGGTGGAAAAACCGCTGAGCCCCGGCGAAGAGAACGTCGCAGCCGTTGGCGCCAAGTTCGCCGAGGTGATGGCCGAACTGAAGCGCCGCAAGCTGGGCGGACGCAAGTTCCTGCGCGAGATGCCCTGGTACGTGATCGTTGGGCCGCCGGCCACCGGCAAGACCACGGCTTTGCGCCAGTCCGGCCTGAACTTTCCGATCGATCTCACCGACGACCTGCAGGGGGTCGGCGGCACGCGCAACTGCGACTGGTTTTTCTCGGAGAACGCGGTTCTGATCGACACGGCGGGCCGCTATGTGCAGCAGGAGAGTCAGCCCGACGTCGATGCGGCGGAATGGCTGGGCTTCCTCGACCTGCTGAAAAAGCACCGCGGCCGCCGGGCGCTGAACGGCGTTATCGTCGCGCTGTCGATCGACGCGCTTTCGGAGGGCGACGAAGCCATCAAGGCTCACGGCCGCAAGATCCGCCGTCGGCTGGCAGAGCTCAACGACCGGCTCGAAATCCGCCTTCCAGTCTATCTGATGCTGACCAAGGCCGATCTGATCAAGGGCTTCGAGGCTTTCTTCGGCGGCTTGTCGACGGCCTCGCGCGAGCAGGTGTGGGGGACGACCTTCGCGCTCGATGCGCGTGTCGACGCAAAGACCATAGAGCGGGAAATCGCCACCCTTGCGACGGAACTCGAGCGGCGGCTGGTGCCACGCTTGGAGGACGAGGACAAACTCGCCGTCCGCGCCGAGATTTTCAGATTTCCCGCCCAGCTCACGAGCCTGTCCGAGCCGATCCAGGTGCTGATCGAGGCGATGTTTGGCGAAAGCCGGTACGAAGAAGCCGCCTGGCTGCGCGGCCTCTATCTGACGTCAGCGACCCAGGAAGGGGCGCCCATTGACCGGCTGACTGCGGCGCTGTCGTCATCCTTCGGTCTTCCGCCCCGACGGGCCATGCCAGGGCCGCGCGTGGAAAAACGCAGCTTTTTCCTGAAGAACCTGCTGACCGAGGTCATCTTCAGGGAAGCCGGCCTGGGGACATTCGATCCGCTGGCGCAGCGCCGCCGCGCCTGGATCTGGCGTGGCGCCGCGGCAGCCTGCGCCGCCGCCGCCCTGTTGGCCGGTGCAATGTTCACCTGGTCCTACTATGACAACCGCAATGCGATCGCAGCACAGGCGAGCCAGTTCGAAGCGCTGCAGGCGCCACTGACCGCAGCAGCCGCGAGCCCGGCATCGGTGGAGCAGCCCGCCATCGATAGCGCGCTCACTACGATGGCCGAGGTCGCAAATGCCCGTACGGCACCGCCGAGCAGTGCCCAGAATCTGCTGGGGCCATCGGCATCGGCGGAGCTGCTGCGGGCGCAGGCCGATACTTACGACCACGCTCTGCGCAACGTTCTCGAGCCGCATATGGTCGCTCTGCTCGAGGCGACCATGTGGCGGCAGATCCGCGATCCGGATTTCATGCTCGGGGCGCTGAAGACCTATCGCATGATGACGGGCCTGTCGCAGATGGACGCCGATTACGTCCAGAACTGGTGGGTCAATGACTTGCCGGAATTCGCGCCGGCGGCGCCCTTTCCGACCGCCGACGCGGAGGAGCACCAGCTTGCCGCGATCCGCCGCATGGCGGTCGACGACAGCTACATCGCCCCGGATCAGGCGCTGGTTGCCGAGGCGCTGAAGACAGTTTGCACGATTTCGCTGCCGGCGCGTGCCTACAGACAGTTGCTGGCCGATCCGGCGGTGGCCGGCCTCAAGGAATGGATCCCCGCGAATTTCGCCGGCCCCAACGGCGCCAAGGTTTTTGCACGGCGTTCCGCCAAGACGCTGCGCGTCGGCATTTCAGGCGCATTCACCTATTCCGGCTTCCACGATGCCATCCTCGACCGGATCGAGGATGTCGCCGCCCAGGCCGCACTCGATCGGGCCGTCTTTGCCGGAGGCTGTTCGGAAAATTCCGAAACCTCTGTCTCGGCGCTGTCGGAGGATATTCTGAAGCTCTACTACGAAGACTACATCGCACAATGGGACAGCTTCCTGCGCGATATCAGGCTCGCGCCATTGGCCGACCTGAATGTCGCCAGTGAGAACCTCAAGGACCTTTCGAGCGCTGATTCCGCGCTGAAGCGCCTGCTTACCGCGGTCGTTCAGGAGACCGAGCTCACCCGATCCGATGAAGCGCCGGCCGACAACAAGGCAGCAGCCAAGGGCGGCTCGAAACTGCTCGGCAAGCTGGGGAAGCTGGGAAAGATCGTGAAGACAGGGGCAAAACTGCTGCCACGCGCAGGATCCGCCAACGAGGTGGATCTTACCGGCAATCTGGTGGCCGAACACTTCAAGCCGCTAAAGGGCGCAATTGCCGAGGTCGACGGCCAGCCGCCGGCACTCGACGCGGCGGTGGTGGCCCTGACGGCACTTTCGAACGTGCTGCAGACGGTCACGGCCAATCCCGACCCCCAGGACGCCATCAAGAAACAGGGCGGCCTCGCCGAACTGACGGGAGCGGTCGCCAGGCAGGCGCAGATCCTGCCCGATCCGGTCGACGACTGGCTCGGCGGCATCGCCGGCGACACCAGCGGTCTGACCCAGAAGGCGGTCACCTCGGAGCTTAACGCCATCTGGCGCGCCGACATCCTGCCGTTCTGCCAGGCAGCGCTCAACGACCGCTATCCGTTCAGTCCCGAGAGCGCGGTGGACGTCAATGTCCGCGATTTCGCCCGCCTGTTCGGGCCGGCCGGGATGATCGACGCCTTCATCAACGACCACCTGATCAGCTATGTCGACACCGCCAGTCAGCCGTGGAAATGGCGCGCCGACTTCGGCCTGGACCCGGCGGCTCTGGCGGCATTCGAACAGGCCAGGCGGATCCGCGACGATCTGTTTCCAGGCGGCACCGGCCCGGTGATGAGCTTCACGCTCGAACCCAAGGACCTGTCCCCCAACGTCACGCGCGTGACGCTCAACCTCGATGGCCAGAACCTCGTCTACTATAACAACGCGACGCGGCCGCAACCGATGACCTGGCCCGGCAAGGATGGCACCGGGGTCATCTCGCTCGCTTTCCAGCCGATCGACGGCTCGCCCGAGGTCATGCTGAACGAAACAGGCAGTTGGGCGTGGCTGAGGATGCTGCGCAGCGGCCGTCTCACCGGCACGTCACTGTCCGATGTCTACAGCCTGCGATTGGGGACGCAAGGCATGTACGCGGATTTCGAGCTCAAGGCGGCAAGCGTCGAAAATCCCTACAACCTGCAGATGTTCAAGAAGTTCTCATGTCCGCCGCAGATATGAGCACCGGCTTCTTTGGCAAGATCCCTGCGACCGGAGATTTCGTCGCCTGGAACCTTCCGCGCACCTTCGTCGATCGTTGGGACCGCTGGATGTCGATGGAATTGCGCGACCGACCCGATGAAGGCGAACTCGACTCGCGCGTATGGCGCTTCATTGTGCAGGCTGGCATTTTCGGCGACCAGCCCTGCGCCGGCGCCTGGCGGATGAGCGAGGATCGCGTCGGCCGGCGCTATCCCTTTGCCATCGTGCGGCTGGGCTCCCCGCCCGATCCCGGCGATCCCTGGTTTGATTCGGTCGTGGCGTTCCTTCAGAGTTGCATAGGGGACTACTGGTCGCAAGCACGGTTGGCCGAGAAGCTTCAAACGTTACCGTCGCCCAGCTCGGGTGCCAATCCGCAGCGTATCGCCTTCTGGTGCGACGACTGGGAGGTTAACGAGTTCAGCTTTGCCGACATCCACGACCTCGCTGACAACGCCCTGCCGGCCATGCGTGCGGCCCGGCCGGAGACGGAGACGCTCTGAGACATGGGTAACAGCGTCTACGCCAACAAAATGGGTCTGTTTCACAAGGCCAGCGGCGGCAAGGGTGTTGCTCCGGGGGATGTTTGCCTAAGTCCGCCTCCGCCCCCAACAGGGCCGGTTCCGGTGCCCTATGTCAACATGCTATCGGCCAGCGACCTGACGAAGGGCAGCAAAAGCGTCAAGATTCAGGGCGAGCCTACCGCGCTTGAGCATGAATCCGAGATATCGACAAGCACCGGGGACGAGGCGGGCACTCAGGGCGGCAATGTCATCACTCACAAGACTAAGGGAAAGGGATCCTTTCAGCTCTGGTCATTTGACGTGAAAATTGAAGGAAAAGGGGTCTGCAGAAATGGTGATGCCTTGGGCCAAGCCTCTGCATCAGACCCTTTCGGCATAATCGATCCATCAGCGATCGTCGACATACAAGCGATAGTGGGTGTGGAGAATTTCGGTAAGCCGTGCCCGGCGAACAAAAGCAAGGCACCAGGTACGGGGACGAGCGAGGACCAAAGAGGGTCCGTTAGGGGAGGTCCGTGCTGGTCATGCGGTACAGCAGAAAACAAAGGTGTGTACAAATCAGGAACTCCATATGACAAAAAGGACAGATTTATTGCGGATCACCAGCCTCCGCAGTCTACCGTCTGGGCGATGGGCGGCTGCCACAATGAGAAAGCGTATAATGACTGGAAAAAGTCCAAACCAGCGGTGAAACCGCAATGCACAACCTGCTCCTTGTCCCAGGCTCAGGTAATAAAAAACAACCAGGGAAAGAGTGTTATGGAGTACATCAACTTGGGTTGGCCTTAAGAGGTTTTGAAATTGAATCTGGAACAAACCTATAAAGATATTGTTCGGCGATACGCGGACGATCTTTCGATGGCCCGGGCGGATGCATTGCGCTGGTGGAATAATCTCGTCGGCAAGGAAGCTGTCGCCGGAACGGATCGACAGAGTGCCGAGCATAGGTGTCGAATGCGCTGGCCGATGGGACCCGCTTCCCACCCAAGGATAATTGCCGTTTACCGAATATACTTCTTCGAAATCGCCCAGATAAACGAGAATTTTGTATTAGAGTACGAGAGCCTTACTGACGGCGATCAATTTTCAGACATCTCATTCTGGGAACATAAAGTAGAATCAGAAGATCAGCTATACATTTGTGACCCGACTGCACTGCTATATGAATCTCTTCAAGAGATTGATGAAGATCTTTTTTCATTTATGAAATCATTCGTATTCATGCCAATAGGAATGGATCCTGCGGGACTACTAAAGTGAGGCTCTGACGTGAGCGAGACCCGACCGATGATTTTTCACGATGTAGATCTCGGAGCAAGCCGACTCCTTAAGCAACCATATGATTTGTTCGAAAGCGATGGCCCTGAATTAGCGATCAATCTGGCACCTCAGGAATATAGAGAGCTCTTTCTAAGGTACACTACCGAGTTAGAACAGGCCGTCAGTACGGCGACAAACTGGTGGAATTCCATGGTTGGCAGGTCGATGCAGGATGGTTTGACTGAAATTGAGGCCATTCGTACCCAATATGAAAACAGACCTGCGGGACCGGCATCAAGGCCTGAAGTAATTTTCGTGGTCAGGAGCTATTGGCTGCAGATTGTTTTGTTGAACAAGAAATATTCTGGAAATTCTGGAGTCGCACCGCAGTCTTTTCTTTTGGCTTGGCTTCCGGAAGCAGGTTTTTCCAATTTGTACGACATCCTCACGGGCATGCCATATTGGCCCATTGGGTTCGACGAAAACGGGAACTGGTGCTGAGCCATGGCCTTCGACCTATGGCTTGAGAACCGTACGCCGTTTGCTGTGGCGAGCCATGTGCAACTCGACGCCGAAGGTCAGGAAGTGCTTGTGATCATGCTGTCGGCAAGCTTCGAGTCGCCGGAGCAGAACGGCTCGCTACGCCCAGCCGACGAACAGCTACTGGTTACGCTCGGCGACGTGCCGTTCGGCGACCCGGCCCATTCCTCTAACCGGTACGAGGCCGACATCGCCCCGGTGAAGCCGGCTGCGGAAGTGATCGTCAACGGCACAGCGTATGCGCCGAAAGGCAAGCCGGTGCGTGAGATGCAGGTGGGTCTGAGCATCGGCAACGTTCGCAAGGTGCTGAACGTGGCCGGCGATCGCATCTACGATTCTGGCAGTTACAGTACGCCGCATCCTTTCTGGGCCATGCCGGTCGTCTATGAGCGCGCCTATGGCGGCACGGCCCCCGATGGGAAAGTCGAACAGCGTAATCCGGTTGGCGTGGGCTTCCATCATGCGGCCTCGGCCGATCCGACCGTACGGACCCAGGCGCCAAACATCACCTATCCGGGGGAGCCCTATCTAAGCCCCTCCGACCGTCCGGCTCCGGGAGGCTTCGGTGTGCTTGGGCGCGGCTGGCAGCCGCGCATCGCCTATGCCGGTACCTACGACCAGGCATGGGTCGATACGCAATGGCCCCTGCCCCCGAAGGATTTCGATCCACGACATCATCTTTGCACACCCGCCGACCAGCACTTACCCCGGCTTTCCGGCGGTGAGGAGGTGTCGCTCATCGGCCTGACACCGACGGGACACTGGGGCTTCCGTCTGCCGCAGATCACGGCGCCCGTGAGGCTGATCTACGACGACAGGGTAGAGGAGCGCGCCTTCGCACCAGACACGGTCATCATTGAGCCGGATTTTTGGCGAGTAACGCTGAAAGCACGCCTGTCCCTCGTGACCCGCCGCAACGTCCCGGCTTTGCGCGAGATCGTCTTTGGCCACGTCTCTCCGGTGCTTCTGACTGCAAGGCGCAAGCGCAAGGCCTATTTCAATCCGCTTGGCGGCGATGGCACCTTGCGCAATCAGCCAGCGTGGCAGCCATGAAACGTCCGCTCTATGTCGCAGGTGCCGGCGCAGTGACCCCCGCCGGATTGAACGCACAGCAGACCATCGCAGCGATCCGTGCGAGCCTTTCCGCCTTCGAGGAGACTGTGCTCACCATGCCGTTCGGGCCGCCTGTGATCGTCGCACGCATCCCCGCCCACTGGCGCCTGCGTCGAAGCGAAGGCATTTGGCTGGTCAACATGGCGGCCCGTGCCCTCGGCGAGGCGTTGCGGACCGGCGCGATCGAACCCGAGGCCACCGCGATCCTGCTCGCTCCGCCTGAAAGCTTTCGCAATCACCCGGCCTACAGCGACATTGCGCCGACTAATTTCCTTACTGCGATCATCAATGCAACTGGCCAGCGCTTCCATGCCGCATCCCAGGCGGTCGACGGCGGCGCGGCGGCAAGTATCGGGCTGCTGGAGCGTGCGGTGGAGTTGGTGGAACAGCGAGACGTCAAACAGGTTCTGCTCGGCGGCGTCGACAGTCTCGTCAACGATGCGGATTTCGCCCGCCTAGGTCAAGCAGGCCGCCTCAAAGGATACGACAATGCACAAGGCTTGGTTCCCGGAGAGGCGGCGGCCTTTGTCCGACTGACTCGCGAACCGGAAGGGAAAGCACCCGTCCATGCGGCTATCCACGGCGTGGGAATAGCTCAGGAAAAGGACAGCGTTCTCTCCGAACGCTACAGCCAGGGCCGCGCCCTGCTCAACGCATTGCGCGATGCAGTGGCCGGAACGGGTCCGTCCGAACCCGACATCGATTTCGTCATCAGCAACGGTAATGGCGAGCGGTACAGCGGTTGGGAGCAGTTGATCGCACGGCCGCGATTCTACCGAACGCGCCGGGAAGTCCTGCCCACCGCCTATCCCGCCATGACGATCGGCGATATCGGAGCGGCCGGCGGGGCACTTGCCCTGATGCTGGCAGCCGACAGTTTTCTCAAGGACTACGCGCCCGGCAAAACCGCCGTCTGCGAACTCGCATCGGAGAACGGGCTGCGTGCCGCGGCGGTGATGGCCCGCATGGCCCGACGGTAGAGTGGCGAACTTCAAATCGAACCGGACCGCCGGTCTGTCTTTTTCGAGCAGCGTATTTTCCCAAACCGGCTCCCAATTTGGGACCGATGCTCCGGACTCACATCCAGGCCGGAAAGCGGCGCGTGCTGCGCCAATCAGCAAGTGGCGTGTCCGGCGTGTCGAGAGCCGCTCGCATTGTGTCAAGCCGCAATCGGCGCATCGATCTGAACGGACGGTGATTGCGCCCGCCCCGCCCCTCGTCCCACCATGCCTCAACCCGATCGGCCACTGGCAGCGAACTCTCGTCCAGATCCGCGAAATCCTTGCCAAGTACAGTCAGATCAGTGACAAAAAGATCAGTGTCGCCGAAATCAACCTCGAAAAGGTCGCGGAGCGCTGAACCCGCCGCGGCGGCAAGTTCCGGCTCACGCATTTTCTCGATCAGCCAGGGCATCACCGCACGATCGCTGAACAGACCGACCGATGCTGTCGCCGTGCCACGGAGCGCGGGCTGTTCCAGATGCTTCTGCAGCCAGCCCTTGCCGGCTTTCGCGTCTGTCGTCAGCAAGTGTATCTCGATCGCCGCCTCCGCAAGCCCTGGCTCCGACAATACGATTTTGTCGACCACAGGGTGGGCGGACTGCATCTCGCCAAGCAGGCAAGCTGCCAGCGCCGCCGTTAAACGCTCCTTGGACGTCTCGCCATCCAGACCGGCCAACACTGCCGGAAGAAGGTCGCGGCGCTTGAGCGCGCCGGCGAGCCTGATGGCGCGGCTGCGCACCCTGGTGTCGGAATGGCTAGCAAAATCATGAAGGCGCGGCCCCGGATCCACGCGATGGTGCCAGAGCGCCGAGAGCCCGAGGCAACGCTGGACTGCATCGCCGGTGTCCAGCCATTTCGCCACGAACGGCCGCAGTTTTTCGCGCGGCGTGCGCGCGACTGCGGCGGACAGGCTCGATAAACCAGCCTCAGCCGCGTTTGCGCTGGCGTCGATTGTGGAGGCTACCAACTTGGCATCACCCCAACGCAATGCCAGTGCGCCAAGCACGAAAAGCTCGCCCGGTTCGGCATAATCCGCGAACCTGGCCTGGGCAGCTTCCCATCCGGCTTTGCCGGCAGCCATCAGCCCTTCGAGGTTGGCTTCAAGACGCTGATCGATGCGACCGATATCGGTCTCGTCGAGCAGCGGACCGTCAATCTCCCGGCGGCGGCGAAACCAGAGGAAAGCCGCGTCTTCAGCGTGCTGGTCCACGATGGCAGCGATGGTCGCGATGCTGTGCATCGGCAACGCCTCAGTTGAGATGCACGGCCCCGCCGCGAATGCGGTTGGTCCCGCTCGCCTGGCTGGTCAACTGGGTACCGCGAATGGTCACCCGACCATCTTTCTCCAGAATGATCGACGCCAGACCGCAGCGCAGCTCTATGCGTTCCTCCCCGGTAATGACGATACGGTCGCCTTCGCGGACAACTGGCAGTTTCCTCTCCTTCTGAGCCGGATCGACGATGCGTCCGACGACAAGCGGTCGCGTCGGGTCGCCCTCCTCGAACAGGAGGGCCAGTTCCGAACCGATCGCCGTAACATCCAACTCGGTCAGGCTGCGCGCCGTAATCGCCGTCTCGCGCGGGTTGCCGACAAAGACCACCAGCGGCGCTCCGCCTTCGAAACCGATGAGCAGGCCGATCACGACGCCGTCGATACGATCCAGCACTTCCATGATGACGCCCTCAATTGTTGTTGATAGTGCTTCCCTTGACGATCACGTCGCCGTCGGCCTTGACGGTGATTTTGCCGCTGCCCTTGAGCGTAATGTCCTTGCCGTCGGCAACAATGGTGCCGTCCTTTTTCATGGTGATCGACGCCGAGCCGCATTTGAGCGTGATCGAATCGCCCGCATCGATGATCAGGTTCTTGCCAACCTTGATCGAGCTATCGTCCGCGATTTGGATTCCGCTGCCCTTGCCGACCTTGAGCGCGTGCCCGCCTCCGATATCGGTTGCGTCGTCAGCGCCGATTTTTGCTGACCTGCCTTTGCCGATCTGCGACGACTGCGCGCCGCCGATGGCGAAACTCTGGTCCGCGCCGATCTTCACGCTCTGGGCGGCGGCGATCGTCCAGTTGTCCGCCGCTCCGATAGTGTGAGTCTGTTCGGTCCCCACCGTCATCGACCTCGATGCGCCGATCTGATTCGTCTGGACGGCTCCAACGCTTCGGGTTTCCGCAGCGCCAACACTGTCGACTCGAGCCGCGCCAACGGTCACCGTCTGGACGAGCGTGACGGTCTGCGTGTGATTGGCGCCGATCGTCTCCGTCGAATTCGCCCCAATACCGATCGTCTCGTTCGACCCGACTGTCAGCGAACGATCCACACCTACCGTCTCGGTATCGTTGTTGCCGATATCGGTGGTCTGGTCGACGCCAACCTTGACCGTCTTGTTGTTACCGACGTCCTCGTCGAGGTTGTGGCCGACTGAGTGCTTGGCGTCGTGGTCGATGCGGTCGGATTGGTCATGCTGCACCAGCTTGGTGCGGTCATTCTTGATCAGAAGGTTGTGGTCCTTCTGTGCCTGAAAATTGACCAGTTCGGAGCCGGCCTTGTCCTCGAACATCAGCTCGTTGTAACCGCCGCCGCCTTTCGATGAGTCGGATTTCCAGCCGGATTGCGTGGCGCTGCCCGGCAGTCCGTAGGGCGGCATCTGGGAGGCGTTGTAGACGCGGCCGGTGATGATCGGCAGATCCGGGTCGCCTTCGATGAAGTCGACGATCACCTCCTGACCGATACGCGGTATCTGGATGAAACCCCAGCCGCTGCCGGCCCAGGTCTGCGACACGCGCACGAAGCAGGAGCTGTTCTGGTCCTTCTTGCCGAGACGGTCCCAGTGGAACTGCACCTTCACCCGTGCATATTTGTCGGTGAATATTTCTTCACCGGATGGGCCGACCACCGTCGCCGTCTGCGGGCCGCGCATGATCGGCCGTGTCGTGACCCGCGGCGGACGATAGGGCAAGGCAGTCGGCGCCACGCCGAGGATCGCCTTGAAGTTCTCGCTTTCGACGTCGGCAAGGGCTCTGTAGCCCGGATCGAACAGCCTGTATTCGGCGCTGACCACCAGATACTCCTGGTTCTGGTCTTCGCGCGGGAAGCCGTCCAGCTTGAACGTGCAGCCCGAATACAGCCCGCGCACCGTGCCGACTGCAGCGATGCGCTGATGCACCGCCTGGATTTCCTCGCGCCGGATCGCGGCCAGGCTGTCGCCGCGGCCGACGTCGAGATGCGCGCCGGGCTGGCGGTAATTCTCGCCCGCGGCCAGTTTGTGACTGAACGGCTGGGCGGATTTGGCCATGAGGTCAGCGCCCGGCTTCGTGAAATCATAGTCGGTATGGACGTAGGCACCTGGCCGCACGGAGCTGCCCGGAATCCATTCGGTGATGTATTCGACATCGCGCCGGGAGCCCTGCCCTTCAAAATGATAAGGCACCTTCTCATAGCCCGGCGCCGGCTTCAGCTTGCTCATGGCATCGGCGAGGACAAGCGTGTGCTTGCCCTCGTCATGCTCGAAAAAGTACAGGATGCCTTCGTGCTCGAGCAGCCGCTGCACGAAATCGAGATCGGTCTCGTCATACTGGACGCAGTATTCGCGCGGCGGATAAGACCCTTGCAGGCGCTTCTCGAATTTCGCCGTGCTGTATTTCGAGAAAACCTCCTCAACGATTTCGATGACGCTCATGTTCTGGAAAATGCGGCAGTCGGTGGTATTGCCGAGGAACCAGAGCCATGGCCTGATGACGGCCTCGTAGTAAGCCAGACGGTCCTCGATCCGGGTCAGCCGAAACTCGGAGACAAGGCCGCTGAACCAGCGTTTCGGATCGGATTCACCCTCGATCGAAACAGGACCGCCCAGCATCTTCAGCGGATCGATGTCGGGGCTGCTGCTCACAAACCCGACCGTATAGGCCAAACAACGACTAATCTCATCGCGCCCGACAAGATGCGTGAAGGTCAACAGGTCAGCGCCAACCGGCGTCTGCACAACCGTGGCACGTTCGTTCGGCATGGGTCGTGCCCCCTCCCGCCGCTCGTTTCTGCTTCAGCCTAGCACATGTCTTCCAGCGACCAAAGGGGACGCTTGGCGGCTGCAGCCTGGTCGCCTGTTGAATCATCGACTTGAACGCTTCTGTGCCGCCGCGCTCAGAAATTGCTGGTATAATGGGGTGTCCTGGGTGAGTTTCCCGACAGGATCGACGGCGATTTTGAATGTACATCAGGCTGCAGATCAACAATGTCGTCTCCCTGCCCGCCGGTATGTCGACCGGCTACTCCGCTCGTGATCGCAGCTTCGAAATCGGCCGCGAGGCTTGCGACTGGACCTTGCCCGACCCCGACAAGTTCATCTCCGGCCGACACTGCGATGTTCGATACGAGGCAGGCGCGTTCTGGCTGCACGACATCTCGCGCAATGGGACCTTCATCAACGGATCGACCCATCGCATGGCCGGCCCGCATCGGCTTGACCATGGAGACCGGCTGCTGATCGGCCGCTACGTCATCTCAGTATCGATCGATGACGAGCGCGCCACGAAGGGTCATCCCGAGAGCAGGCACGGTTCGACGCAACGAGAAATGCCGGTCACGTCAGGCCGGCCGCTGGACTTCGGAGGCAAGCCTTTCTTCAACCCGGTGGAGCAACGGTCCGGACAGAGAGCACCGGTGTCGACGTCTTCGCTGCCCGCGCCTCTCCCTTCGACGAGAGACGAGGTGCTGCGGGAAATCGCGATCGGAGCCGGCATCGCGCCGGAATTGCTTCAATCGCGTGACCCGCATGAAGTGGCTGCCGAAATCGGCGCGGTGCTTCGAACGGTTGTCGAGGAACTGGCCCTGCTGCTGAAGGCACGTGCGGCTGCGAAAATACTGGCCAAGAGCGCACACCGGACGATGATCAGCGCTGCCGATAACAATCCCTTGAAGTTCGTCCCGGGGACCGATGACATTCTCGAGATCATGTTCGCACGGCGTAGAGCCGGCTATCTTGATGCCAGGCACAGTGTCGAAGACGCATTCCGCGATCTCAAGACGCACGAATTTGCCACCTATGCAGCCATGCAAGCTGCGCTCTCCCGGCTGCTTGACGATCTGTCGCCCGAGGCGATCGGCAAAAAACTCCCACCCACGTCATTCACATCAAAGAAGAGCCTGGCTTGGGACGCCTTTGTCGCCAAATGGCGGACCATGGAGGAAGCACACGAAAACGGAATGCTGGACATATTCCTGGCCTATTTCAGCGAAGCCTATGCCAAAGCCGACAAGCAAAAATAAGCCGGGAGATTGAACCTGGCCCATGCCCCGGAAATCGGATCGGTTTGCTGCGCTGACCTTCGGCCGCGGTACGGATCACGCGCCAGTTGGAAAGTATTAGAGCGTCCTTTGCGAGCCCAAAGATGCGGCGCTGTAGTTGGCGAAGAAAAACCCTTTCGCAGCGCTGCATCTGGTTCCAATCGACCGTTTCTAAGCTTACGATCACTTACGACAGTTCGCCAGCGGGTAAAGCTGATTGACCTGGGGGTCTGCGGCACATGTCATGTTACGGCGGGATAGAATTTTATAGCCGACCTTCCTCCAGACACTGCCCTCGCCAGCAGCGCCTGCATTTCCTGCGCCTGACCAGGGACTGTTTTGCTCGCCTGTGGCGCACACACAGCAATCAAGAGTGGACGGACGTTTGGCGATGAGCTCGAAGGACGACCCTTTCGGCCCGGCAGGCAAGACCGTCATTCGCGCACCGCGCCGCGCTGAAAAATCAGCGCCCGCTCCTCAGCGGCTCGTTCCCGACAGCGGGCATTCCCGTCCATCGCAGGTTAAGGATTCAACGGTTTTCGATTCGGGTGTCGGCCGGCATGCACCGCCGGGTTGGGCATCGGGAACCGTGATTTATCAGGGTGCAGACCCCGGCGCAGCGGCGGCAACCGGCTCCTTTGCGGCGACGCCGAAGCCAACCATTGAGCAGGAAATCCTGCTGAATGCCACGGACAGCGTCAAATATTCCGCAGCAAATCAGATCCTCGCTGCGGCCGCTCCTTTGCTGCTGCTGTTTAGCCAGCTCAGGCTTATGCCTGTCGAAAGACAGGCGGAACAACTGGCGGAACATGTTGCCGAGGCGATCGAAAAATTCGACCGGACAATGGAGAAAGCCGGTGTTCCCGAAGAAGATGCACGGATCGCAAAATTTGCTCTCTGCGAAACCGCTGACGACCTCATCGGCAACCTGCCTTGGCCCAAGAAAGACGCCTGGGCGCAGCACAGCATGCTGTCACAGTTCTTTCACGTCGTGCCCACCGGCTCGGGCTTCTACGAAGCGCTGAACAAGGTACTGGCCGCGCCGGAGGCACACTACGACTTGCTTGAATTGATGCATGCCTGCCTGTCGCTGGGGTTCGAAGGCCAGTATCGCGGCCTTACGCGCAAGGACAACAATCTCGAACGCGTTCGACGCGACGTCTACGAGACGCTTCGCTACTTCAGGGCGCGTGCCGGCGACGACATCTCGCCCCACTGGCAAAGCATGGCGGCGTCAAGCGCACAGTCATCGCCCCGGTTGCCGCTCTGGGTGGTTGCGGCCGCAGCGTCGGCGCTGTTGACGGCGGTATTCTTCGCATTGCGGATCTTCATCACCAACGAGGGCGAGGCCCTTGCCGGCAGGTTGCTGGCGCTCGATCCATCGACGCCGATCGTCATCGAACGCGCCAGCGTGGTCCCGTCGGCTGCGCCGGTGAAAGTCGCTCCGCCTGTCGCCACTACCCCATCTCAGATCGATCGCATCCATGCCGCACTGGCCGAGAATATCGCGCGCGGCGGACTGACCGTCGGCACGCAGGGCAAGTTCATCGTCGTGGAGATCAACAATATCCTGTTGTTCCAGTCCGGCGGGGCCGAGATAAAGCCGGAGTTTGGACCGATCGCCGCAGACATCGCCGCCGCGCTGGAACCGGAGCCCGGACCGATCATGATCGTCGGCCATACGGACAATGTGAAGCCGCGAAAATCGAGCGCGTTCAAATCCAACTTCGACCTTTCCATCGCCCGGGCGAAGGCTGTCGAAGCGATGATGGCGCCGCGGTTCAGCGAGCCTTCCCGGATCACGGTCGACGGCAAGGGCGAAGACGAACCGATCGCCGACAATGCGACGCCGGAAGGCCGCGCCCAGAATCGCCGTGTCGACCTGATGATCCCCAAGGAGGAAACGCTGTGAGCACGGCCATTTGGAAGCGCCTATGACGCGTTGGCTGCTGCGGATATTCAGCGCGATCGCGTTGGCCGGTTTCGCGGCAGCGGTCTGGTTTGCCGGACCATTGATCCGCTTTGCCGATACCCGCCCGCTGGCACCCGTCTGGCTCCGCGTGACGATCATCGGCGTGATCGTTGCCATCGTGACGCTCTTCTATGGATTGCGTTTCTGGCAAAAGCGAAAGGCACAAAAAGCGCTCGAGACGATAGTCGCCCGCAACGACGACAGGGATGACGACTCGCAGGTGCTCGAGGCTGGCATGAGTGAGGCCATCGCTGCGCTCAAGCGGTCCAGCGGCAAGCGCAATTTCCTCTACGAGATTCCCTGGTACGTCGTCATCGGCCCACCTGGTGCCGGCAAGACAACGGCGTTGGTCAATTCGGGTCTGAACTTTCCGCTTGCCGGTTCGGGCGACGCCCAGCCGGTGGCCGGCGTTGGCGGCACACGATCCTGCGACTGGTGGTTCACCGACCAGGCGGTGCTGATCGACACCGCCGGACGCTACACGATGCGGGATTCCAACGCGCAGAGCGACAAGAAGAGCTGGCTCGCCTTCTTGTCGCTGCTTAAGAGATACCGCACCAGGCAACCGATAAACGGGGTTATCCTGGCCATCAGCCTTGCCGATCTCATGAGCCTCGATGATCGGCAGCTTGACCTCCATGTCGTTGAAATACGCAGCCGTCTGCGCGAAATCCACGAAACACTGAAAATCCAGTTCCCGGTGTACCTGCTCTTCACCAAGGCCGACCTTGTCGCCGGTTTCATGGATTATTTTGGCGGTTTCGACGAGCAGCGCCGCCGCAAAGTATGGGGCGTGACATTCCAGACCGCCGATCGCAGCAAAAACATGGTCGGTGAGGCACCGGCCGAATTCGACGCATTGGCAAAACGCCTGGCGGAGGAGATCGCCGACCGCCTGCAGGAAGAGGCCGATCCGGTCGCACGCATATCCATCTTTGGCTTTCCAGCCCAGTTTGGCGCGCTGAAGGGCCGTATCGCCAGTTTCATCGCCAGCATATTCGATCCGGCCCGCAGCCAGGTGAACGTCAGCTTGCGTGGACTCTATTTTTCGTCAGGCACGCAGGAGGGTACGCCGATCGACCAGGTCCTGGGCGCAATCGGTCGCAGTTTCGGCAGCGCTTCTCGCGCCCATCTTTCCGGCACTGGCAAAAGCTTCTTTTTGCATGATCTTCTGACCGACGTCATTTTCGCTGAATCCGGGTGGGTTTCATACGACAAATCGGCTGAAAGGCGTGCAGCGATCGCCAGATATGGCGGCCTTGGCGCAATAACATTGATCGCTGCGGCGGCTCTGGGCACCTTGGCCCTGAGCTTTACGGCCAACAGGTCGCTGATCGCCTCTACCACGCAAGCTATAGGCCAGTATCGCGAGACGGCAGACCCGCTACTCAAAATCTCGACGGTCGCCGATGTCGACCTCGAAAACGTCATTGGCCCGCTCGACCAGTTGCGCGATCTGCCGGCCGGGTTCGGCACCAGTGACTTGCCGACACCGATCGAGGAGACGTTCGGCCTCGGTCAGCGGGAAAGACTACTGTCGGCATCAAAAACAGCTTACCGGCAAGCGCTGGAGCGCATGTTCCGCTCGCGCCTGCTGCTTCAGGCCGAACGGACGATCCGGGCCAAGATGGCTGATCCCGCCGCGCTCTACGAACCGCTGAAGATTTACCTGATGCTGGGCGGCAAGGCGCCGAAGGTCGACGACGAGTTGATCGTTTCCTGGATGAGGCAGGATTGGGAGCAGAACCGGTATCCGGGCGAAAACAACCGCGAGGGACGGGCGCAACTCGAAAAGCATCTGCGAGCCATGCTTGAGTTGGACGACGCCTATGACCCGGTTTTCGAACTCAACCAGCCACTTGTCGAAGCTGCTCAACGCTCGCTCGGACGCATGAGCCTTGCCGATCGTGCCTCCGCCTTGGTAAATTCGGCGGTATACGCGGCAGCGCTGGGCGATTTTTCCGTCTCCGTGAAAGGCGGCCCGGAAGCGCAGCTGTTGTTCGAGCGTGTCGATGGTGGCGATCTGTCAGGCCTTCGCGTTCCCGGTATCTACACCTATAGCGGCTTCAACAATTTTTATCTCGGACAACTCTCGCGCATTGCGCAGATGCTTGTCGATGACCAGTGGGTTCTCGGCGGCGGCGGCGAGCAAGGTGGCATCGACCAGGAGTTGCTTAAGCTCGGTCCCGAACTTGTCGAGCGCTATGGGAGGGAGTTCGCCGCGGCGTGGAACGGGGTTCTCGACAAGTTGAAGTTCAAGGCGATGCTGAAGGACAAGCCGCACTATATCGCGCTGTCCGCAGCCGCGTCACCAACCTCGCCAATCGACCAGCTTTTTACGGCGATCGCCGACGAAACAGCTCTGACGCGAGAAGCTGGTTCCGGCAAAGACTTCGGCTCCGAGGCCGAAGCCGACATGCTTCAAAACCAGCCGGAGAACGCTGCAGATACCGCCACGGGATTGGCCCGCATCGGGATTCAAATCGCCAGCGGCAAATCGCAAAGCCGGGCCGGTATTGCGTCCGCTAGCGAGCAGAATCCCGGGGCGAACATCGAAGCGCAATTCAGATCATTCCAGGCTTTGGTGAACGGTCCCGCCGGACGCCGCCCAATCGATGCGTTGACCCAGAATTTCCGCGACATCTATCAAAGCCTGCAACTGGCGGCCGACGTCCCTTCGCAAGTAGAACGCGTCAACATGAATCTGCAGCTGCAGATATCCACCCTTCGCGCCAATGTCTCGCGTCTGCCTAAGCAACTCGCCCGAATGGTCACCGCAACCGCCGACGAGCTTGACGGCAACGTCGCAGAAACCTCGCTAACGAATTTGAACCAGACGCTCGACCAGACGGTCACGCGCGCCTGCGAGGAGATGGTCGAGGGCCGTTATCCTTTCGCCAGCGATGGCTCGGAGGATATTGCAATGGCGGATTTCGCGAAACTGTTCGCTCCAGGCGGACTGATGGACCGGTTCTTCGCACAGAATCTGGCATCGCTAATCGACATGACCGGCCAGGACTGGAGCTGGAAACAGGACGCGCGTTTCGGGCGCGACCTGTCGAAGTCGACCTTGAAAAACTTCCAGCTGGCCGCGGAAATCCGCAACGCCTTCTTTCCTTCAGGTGGTTCGGTGCCGTCAGTCAGTGTCACCTTTACGCCGTTTTCACTGCATGGCGATGCCGATACGGCGCTACTCGAAATCGATGGCCAGATTGTTCAAAGCAACCAGGCGGGCAACGCGCCAAGCACGGTGAGCTGGCCGAGCGGCATGGCTTCCGCGTCCGCGAGCCTGAGCCTCATTCCGGAAATGCCGGGCCGGGAGTCCGCGATCAGGTTCGAAGGTCCGTGGGCACTGAAGCGCCTGCTGGACAAGGCTGATATCACCAGCACCGGCGGCAACACGGAAGCCCGTTTCGTGATCGGCGGACGCGATGTCGCATATACGGTCCAGACCAGTTCGGACCCCAACCCTCTCTTCCTCCCTGCGTTTTCTGGGTTCAGCTGTCCAAAGGCGTTTTGAGATGATCTTTGAATTTTCCAATACGGTCATGCGGTCCATCGGCAACAGACGCGCGGACGTTAATTTCGATACTCTAATGTTCGAGCCTGTGGCAAACTGGCGCGAGCGAGCGCCTGACTGTGCGGCGCAGAGGACGCTTGAGAGGCGCTTGGTGGCAAATTGAACAATGTCGCCCTTCCCTTTGAAAGCTTCGGCGTTAGCCACAGAGGCTGTGTGCGTGAGCTCAATGAAGACAGCTATCTGGTCGAACCGGAAGCTGGCCTGTGGGTGGTGGCGGATGGAATGGGTGGACATGATGCTGGGGAAGTCGCTTCGGCCAGCATCGTCGATCACCTGGCAACGATCGGCATTGCAAGCTCTGCACCGGATCTTCGCGCGCGCTTCGAAGACCGGCTGAGCCGGGCCAACGCCGAAATCCGCAGGATATCGGAATCCCGCGGAGTAACCATTGGCTCCACAGTCGCCGCCCTGCTGGCGATGGATGGGCGGTTTGCGTGCCTGTGGGCGGGCGACAGTCGCGTCTATCTGATCCGCAACGCCTCGATCTCCCAGATTTCGAAGGACCATACCGAAGTTCAGGAACTTCTCGACAAGGGCATGATCAGCGCAGCCGAAGCGCTCGCTTGGCCGCGCCGCAACGTTATTACGCATGCGGTCGGCGTCAGCGACGAGATCGTCATTGATTTCCAGCAAGGCGAAATCATGCCGGGCGACATATTTGTGTTGAGCACCGACGGGCTGACAGCGCATGTCACAGACGCCGAGATCGAGGCGGCGGCGGTGTCGGCGACACCTCAGGCGGCATGCGAAAACCTGCTACAAACGGTGCTGGCCCGCGGGGGAACAGACAATGTCACGATCGTGCTCGTGAAGATCGGTAACGGGCGCAATGAGGCCTATCCCGACCCTCCCAGAGCGGAAGGTTGAGGCTGATGAGCGCCGACGACAAGACGCGGATATCGCCTAACGTGGCCAACACAGCCGTAGGCACGCAACTCAGCGGCATCTATGAACTGGACGAGCGGATCGCATTCGGTGGCATGGGCGAAGTCTACCGTGGCCACAACATCCAAACCGGCGACCACGTCGCGATCAAGATCGTCTTGCCCGAGTTCGCCCGTGATCAGACGATCCTGTCGCTGTTTCGCAAGGAAGCGTCGATCCTCAATCACCTGTCGCACGACGCGGTCGTGCGGTATCACGTCTTCACGATCGATCCCGGCATCGGTCGCCCCTATCTTGCCATGGAATTCGTCGACGGCAAGTCGCTGTTCGATATCATGCGACATGGGCCGATGCCGACGGAAGACGTGCGCAAGCTCTGCCATCGCCTGGCTTCCGGCTTGAGCGCCGTGCACCAGGCGGGAGCAATACACCGCGACCTCTCCCCGGATAACATCATCCTGCCAGGAGGCCGGGTCGAACGCGCAAAGATCGTCGATTTTGGCATCGCGCGATCGGCGACCGTCGGCGGCGAGACCCTGATCGGCGGAAAGTTCGCGGGAAAGTACAACTACGTTTCTCCCGAACAACTCGGCCTATACGGCGGCGATGTCAGCGAGCAATCCGACATCTACAGCCTGGGCTTGGTTCTGGCTGCTGCTCTGCGCGGGAAACCGATCGACATGGGCGGCTCCCAGTTCGAGATCGTGGAAAAACGCCGAACCGTTCCGGACCTATCCGACATCGATGCCGATTTTCGTGGAATTGTTGAAGCCATGCTGCAGCCGGATCCACAAGACCGGCCGATCAGCATGGCGGATATCGCCAGGGCGACACGTGACGACACGGATGACGAGGGGACAGCGCCGCCAACGTCGATCACCCCGCGCGACCGGACGGGTTTGCCGCGAACCGGGGGAACCCTCGCGCCCGGCCCCAAGCTTCCAAGTCAGCCTCCGGCGGCTTCCGGTGAACAGCGCTTCGTTCCGCATGTCCGGCCGGCGCATCTGTCCGAACCAAGGCCTCCGGCAGTTGCCGGGCCTGCTCGGGCGGTCTTGCCTAATGTCCCTACAAAGTCCGCCAAGACCCGATCGATCGCGATCGCTGCCGTGGCGACATTAGCTGTCGCGTCGGGTGCAGGCATCTATCTGAGCGGCTTGATGACGTCTTCCACGCCGACCGCCGGCGATACATCGTTTTTGTCTCCAAAAGCATCAAAACCGGCCCCGACGGACAGTGCTGCAAATTCGCCGGGCGATGAGCCGGCAAAGGCAGTTCCACCCCAGCCCGCCGACGTCCTCTCACCAACCGAGGAAGCCCTGGAGCCGTCGGCATCCGAGGAAACCTCGGAGCCGGCGGCAGCCGAGGCGCAGCCGCCAGCCGAAAATCGGGCAGATGTCGCGGCGGATCAAAGGTTGGAGCCGACACGGCCCGCCGAAGTCCTCTCACCAACCGAGGAAACCCCGGAGCCGGCGCCAGCCGAGACGCTGTCGCGAGCTGAAAATCAGGCAGGTGCCGCGGCGGATCAAAAGTTGGAGCCGGCACGGCCTGCAGAAGTCCTTTCGCCAACCGAGGAAACCCCTGGGCCGTCGATAGCCGAGGTGCCATCGCCAGCTGAAGATCGGGCAGATGCCGCGGCGGATCAAAAGTTGGAGCCGACACGGCCCGCCGAAGTCCTCGCGCCAACCGAGGAAACCCCGGAGCCGGTTCCGCCGCGCGTCCAGGTCGCGCCAATGCCGCCGGCCGACAAGGCCCCGCCGCCCCCACCGGTCCAGCCCGACGTGATGGAGAGCCCGAAGCCCGATCAGTCGGCCAGCCAGCAGGCCGCGCGGGTGCCCGACCCCGCTGCAGACCGGACGGATGATATGAACGCAAAGGGGCAGCAGGACGAGCCTGCGGCAGGCAAACAGCCGGGCGAAGCCGCCGTTGCCTTGAACGTGCCGAAACCAGAACTAGAACAACCGCCGAAAAATGCCCTCGCCTACCCTGCTCAACGGGCCTCTTGGGTGCGCGACTTCAACGGCGGCGACTGTTTCTATGCGACGTTGACGTCGGCAACCGAGACCGCTGTCGAGATCGAAGGATTAGGCACAGAGGTCCAGCCATTCGAACGAATGTTGTCCGATTTCCAGGCAAGATTCCATGTCGAACCGGACATCAGCGTCCGCCTCATTGAACCGGCTCAATGCGAAGTTACCAATTTTCTGCGTTTTCTAGACCAGATGGCGACTGACAAGCCGCAGCTTGTTCTCGATCGAACGACGGTGCCGAGCGGCTCGCCGATCGGCGGCACGCTGGTGACGCGTGGCGGCCTCATTTCCAGCGTGCTGCTGATCGACCACAGGGGTATGGCATTCAACCTCGACGGTCGTATCTTGGCGCAAGCCGACAAGGCCACGTTCAAGTTTCCGATCGATCTCGGCGCAGCCGACAAGGCGGCCGGCAAGGTCGTGCCGCAGATCATAATGGTGATCACGGGTCCACAGGATATTCAGGCTGCGGCGTTCTCCACGCCGACACCAGCCGCGCTGCTGTTGCCCAAGATTCTCGAAGAGATCGCGACCACCAGATCTGAGTTCTCAGCCACCGCAAAGTACTTCCGGCTCGGCGGGTAGCATGGACGCCGATGGACCGCCGCCGCTCGCGTTTTTCCTTCCCGACCACTGTCCCGCCCAAAAATCAGCGTGACTGGCTTCGCGGCCTGCTTGCGTTGAGAGGCCGTATCAAACTTGTGGTCATGTCGGGCGCGGCATTGCTGGCTCTCCTGTCGTCCCACGAAGCGCGCGCCGAATTCACGGTCTGCAATCAGACGCTCGACGTCGTCAATCTCGCTGTCGGCCAAAAGGTCGACAATACGGACCAGACCGATGGCTGGTGGACCATCGGCGCAAATCAGTGCGTGAATGTCATCCGCGAGGAACTCACGAACCGCTACATTTACATCTATGCGACGGACGTCTTTGGCCACGCAACCCTGACCGGGTCGACCGAAATGTGCATCGACCGGCGGCGTTTTTCGATACGCGGCATCGATGAATGCTGGCAGCGCGGCCATATCGCCGCACGATTTCTCGAAGTCGATACGCTTGAACAGGTGCGGTGGACCTTTTTTCTGACCGGAAGCAATCCGTGACGCACAGTATCGACACAAGCTTCAGGTTGAAAAAGCAGGCGCGCGCCGCCCTGCGCAGACGCAGGCTCTGGCGCCGAACCCTTGCCGGTCTTGCTGTGGTTGTCCTGTTGTCGATCGCTGCCGGCTTTTATCTCACCGCGGACTATTGGTCGTTTGGCGATGAAGATGAGGAGTTGCACGCCGTCGAGGGAACCGACGATGTGCCAGCCGATGCATCGGTCTATGTGCCTGCCATCATCGATCTCGCAGGAGACCCGATGTGGATCACCCTTGCGCCCGACACCGGCGCCGCAACAAAAAGCCAAGTGATCCCGCGCCCGGCAGAACTCGATCAGGCTGGAGTTTCTCCCCAGATCGAGATTCTGGCTGACGTGATGCTTAGCGCCAGCGAAAAGTTCATGACAACGATATCGTCCACGCAAGAAGACTTCGCATTCTTCCAGGCACAGCGACAGACCGCGCCGGCGTCATCCAACGATCTGCAAGACGATGTTCAGCCACCGCCCGTTCTAAACGAGGCTCCGGTTGCTTCGGACCCGCAGGTGGACGCCGATGATGCCGAAGCAGGTTGGGGCGAAACAATCGATTCAGGCGAGGCAGCCCTTCCCACGTTCCGGAAAACCCAGATCGAAAACAACACAAGCGTCGCAAATGTCACCAGCGAGTATCAACGATACAAGGCTACCGAGGACACATTCGTAAAGATTCTCAACGACCGCAGCTTGGACAGCGTTGCCCTGGATGCGCATTTCTCCGCTGAGGATGCCAAACTGGCAGGCGAAGCCCTGAAGGCGCTTTTCAATCGGGAAAGCCTTGAGCCAGGTTATGTCGTCGCCATGCGCGGTTTCAGGCCGACGCGCGAGACGACAACCATGTCCCTCATGCAGGTTTCGATCTACGCCAAGAATGTATTTGTCGGTACGCTGACGCGCAATGCCGCTGGTGTGTTTGTGTCTGGTGTGGATCCCTGGGTCCGCGAAGATCTGTTCAACTACTCGGGCGCACAGGCACAAGGCACGCACAAAAGGCAATACCGGCTGCTCGATGCAATCTACTCGACAGCAGCACGCAACAAAGTCCCGACCGGTGTGATCGGAGAAGCAATCATGTATCTTTCGCGAGGACAGGATCTGGATGCGTTTGCCAGCGAAGACCAACGTCTGGTCCTGATCTATTCGCAAAGGCCGCGTGGCAAGGAAGAAACGGCCGGGCGCGTGTTATATGTGGGTGTCCAGGGTGCCGAAAAAAGCCTCGACTGTTTCGTGTTCCAGCAGACCGACGGCCAGTTTGCATGCGTCAGCGGCGACGATCAGGTTCGCTCGCTGACGGTCACAAACGGCATGGTCACCCCGGTCAACGGGGTCATGACGTCCACCTTCGGCCCACGCAAGCACCCGATCCTCGGGACTGTTCGCATCCACAAGGGCGTGGATTGGGCGGCGCCTCTGGGTACGCCGATTGCAGCCGCCTTCGACGGCGAAGTCGTTTTTCAAGGCGATGGAGGGGGTTACGGCAACCTGGTGAGGATTTCGCACGGAAACGGGCGCGAGACGCGCTATGCGCATATGCAGAAATTCGCGGTCAAGGGCGGTGTCGGGGCGAAGGTGAAGGCAGGCGATATCATTGGTTACATTGGCACTACCGGCCTTTCGACTGGGCCGCACCTGCATTTCGAACTCTATCGCAATGGCGAGGCGATCGATCCCCTGGGTACGGTTACCGCCATCGCAACGGATGATTCCGCTGTCGAAACGCTGACCGACCGTATCGTTCAAGTCGAAAGTGGCGGCAGCGCCCGGGCCAAGAACCCACTTTCTTCGGCGACCGGCGCCGGTCAGTTCATAACGAAGACCTGGATCAGGATGATGAACACCTACCGCCCCGAACTTGCGCGGACACTGTCAACCGCCGACCTGCTCGCTTTACGTTACGACGCCACCATCTCGCGCGAGATGGTCAGCAATCTGGCGCGCGAAGGCGAAGCCTATCTTCGGGCGCGCGGCCACCAGATCACAGCCGGCCGGCTTTATCTCTGTCATTTCCTGGGAATGGAAGGCGCCCATCAAGTGTTGTCATCGCCGGGTTCGGCGCAATTGAGCGCCGTGCTCGGGTCGGCCGTCATTCAAGCCAATCCGTTTCTCACCGGCAAGTCCGCCAGCTATGTCGTGAGCTGGGCCGAAAGGAAAATGGGCAGGAAGCTGAGCCCGACGACGACTGAGGTGGCTCAACAGACAACGACTACGACGCAAGTCCGGCAGACATCGCCGGAGTTCGAAAAATACAAGCAGGCGATCACGGCCCTCATAAGCCCGATGCAGAATACCCTTTGAACCAGCGCATAACCCGGAAATCGGAATCGGTTTTGCTGCGCTAACCTCCGGTTCGCGCGTGGAAAAGGGCGCGCGGCTCTGGTCTCAGCCTAGCGCACCGCTCCAGCTACTCAGTCCTTATCCGCATTTCCACCCGGCGGTTTACCGGATCGAATGGGTTGGGGTCGCGCGGCTTCGCCTCGCCCAGGCCCGTCGCTTTGATGCGGGCAGGATCGATGCCGTTAGAGGTCAGGAAGGTTGTTACCGATCTGGCTCTTCGTTCCGACAGTCCCTCGTTGTAATCAGCCGAGCCGGTCGCATCTGTATGACCCTCAACAACGAAGTTCAGAGTGCTCAGTCGGCTGTCCTTTAGTGCCTTGGCGAACTCGTCCAGTTCAGCGCGCGCAGTCGCATCTAGTTCCGCAGAATCCAGGCCGAAGTTGATCAGCATGTCGAGGCTGGTTTTTTCGGCCGGCGCTGCTTTGTTCTTGCTTCTGCATTCGTCTTCGGTGCCGACGCAAATTCCACGCGACGGGCCGAACTCGCTCGCTGCGCCAAAAAACTTCACGATGTCTTCTGATTTCTGAAGCGGATCAGCAAAAGCGTGGGTCGAAAAAAGCGTGACCGTAAACACGAAGGCTAAACTGCCCAACTGCATGACGGTTACTCCTATCTTGAGCATCCGATTTCATCGACTGCGGACAATACCAAATTCCGAAGCGAATGTCTGTCAATAAACGTCAGGCATACGAGGAGTGAACGGCAGTTGCATCTTGCTGAGGACTGGAGACTTGACCGCACCCTGTCCAGGCTTCAGTGTCGATTGTTCCCAGTAAAAGCGTGGCGGCCATGGCCAATGAGCTTCGATTCAAAACGGCACGGGATCTTTTCATGGCCTGCCCCGCTGTTTCCAGGGACATGGTGGCACTCCCGACCGAACAGCCTTCAATCGAATTTTGCCGCGCCCTCCTTGCCGGGCGGGTGCCCGAGGAGGCGATTACGTTCTGTGCCTATCTGCTTCCCGAGCGGGCTGCGGTGTGGTGGGCCCATGAGTGCCTGAGCCACCTCACCGTTCTGCTCGATCGCAGGGATCAGGAATTGCTCGCGCTTGTTCGTGACTGGGTCAGCGAACCGGATAGCCCTCACCATCGCCCAGAAGTGAGCAAGGCTGCGGCAGGAATGCCGCCAACAACGCCTGCCGCCTGGATTGCCCTAGCTGCAGGATGGCATGGCAATGGTGCAGCTATGGAGACGTCAGCGGTATCGGCCTTGCAGCCAGCCGCCCGCGCTGTGAGTGCGGGGGTTCTGGCCGGACTGGCACGCGTTGCACTGGAGGACCGCTTTTCAGTTCTTTCCGCGTTTGTCGAAATGGGCATCCAGATGGCGGAGATCGAGGCGCTGCGCCAATCAGCGGATGCAAATTAGAGCGCAGTCTGGATCCTGATTGCTTGCCATACTTGCAGCCGTCTTGGACCCATTTGGCCAGCGCCACCCTGAAACGTGTCCCCCAGCGGATGTTGCAGCCGCAGCACCGAGACATCGTCGGTGGCGAAACTTCCTGTCCGCACAACCGAGCCCAGTTCCATGGCAGCCATCGTAGTGACTGTCCCATATTGCCTCGTCGAGCCCTTCCACCGGACTGAAGCGTGGCTTGCCTTTGAGGTCTTTCCGTCGATTGCGGGATCGCCGAAGTCTATAGATAGGTCGGAAAAAAATAGGGTCGTCCGAAGCCAGGCAGTGGATCAACGGTATCCGTCATCCCTAGATCTTCGCGGTGCGGTCGAGAACGACATGGTGCGGCATTCTCCGATCCGCCCCGTGATGTTGCGCCAGCTTTCGTGAAAGCGAAACGGAAGTTGGCTTATCCCCAGCCGCCGCCGCCTCCGCCTCCGCCTCGCCAAGGAGGAGGAGCGATCACAGGAGGTGCGGCAACAGGCTCTACCTCAACCGGCTTGATCACTTTTTTCGTCACCACCCGTTTGGGAGCGGCCTTGACGACCTTCTGCTGTACAGGTGTCCTGCGAACGACCTTCGGCGGTGACGTCTCCACCAGCGGCGTAGGTTCGGGTGGCATCAAGGACGTGCAGCCTGTGAGCCCCACCAGGATGCCGGACAGGGCTGTTCCGACGATTGCGTGCTTCAATGTCCTGCGCACCGTTTGCCTCCTGATTGATTAAAACACGTCCCGACGCGGGTTGGCTTCTTCCCAGACCCGCCTGGCCGCGCCGACCAGTTGGTCGTCCAGCGAACCGGACGCAGGAATCTTCGATTTGAGTTCCCGGCGCAGCTGCTTCAACGTCGTCGTTTTCACCTTCGTGCCGAAATTTGCGAGGTTCGTCCGGGCCTCTGGCAGTTGGTTGCGAAAATCCAGCGCGGACGCAAATGCAAGAAAGCGGACCGCGGTGGCCTGGTCGGCCTTTTCGCCCTTTTCCATTTCGAGAACCGCGCGATCGAATGCACCATACTCATCGCCCCGCATGGTCGCCATCTCGAACAGTCTTTGCGCTTCCGCCGGATTGCGCTCCACGCCCACGCCGTCGCGGTACATGCGCGCCAGGTTGCTTGGAGCGTAGGGCTGGCCGAGATCGGTGGCTTTCTGAAACAGGGCCAGCGCCGTTTTCGGATCTTTTTGGACGCCCGCGCCGGAGAGATAGTTCCGGCCAAGCAGGTTCATCGAATACATATCCTGCCGCTCGACGCCAGCCTCCAGGAAGGCAACGGCACGGGCCTGATCGGCGGGCACGCCGTTGCGGCCTTCGGTGAAGATCGCGCCGAGATCGTTCATTGCATAGGTGTGACCCATCGCCGCCGCCTTGAGCAGCAGGTCCAGTCCTTTGCCGGTGTCGCGCTCGACGCCGTAGCCATGGAACAAGGCACGGCCCCACGACGTCATCCCGTAGGGATCACCCTTGTCGGCCGCAGCCGCGTAGAATGTGTTGGCCTGCTTGCGGTCGACAGCCACGCCTGTTCCGGTCGCGTAGAGGTAGCCGAGTTCGAACACTGCCCGCACGTGTCCCCTATCGGCGGCCTGTTGTATGGCTTTCCGGGCCTGGTCCACCTTGCCGGCTGCAAGCAGCGCGCGACCCAGTTCATAGCGGAAGCGGGCGACATCGGGATACGCCTTCACCGCAGCCTCGCAGAGCTTCACCGCGTCGGCGCCGATTTCATTTGGCAGCAGGCCAGGGACGACGCCTTGAAGGTCGAGAGGTTCGCCGGCAGCCGAGTCGCACGAATCAACGGTTGGCGACACTTTCATTTTGGCGGGTTTGGATACTGCGCTGTCCGCCCGAATCTCGAAGGCGATCTCGACCGGTGCGCTGGCTCCGATCTGGGGTTCATAGCGCAGCCCCTCGACTTCACCGACCGTCAAGCTCGATTCGGGCGACAGGGCTCGATCCGGCAGGGAGAGCGTTCCGGTTGCCGGATAGTTGGCAACCTTCAGGCTGACCGCCGAATCGTCTGTCGGGAGGTCCAGGTTCAGAGCAACCGCGCCGATGCCGACCGGAACGTCGATCTCCCGGTTCTCGATCGCCTCGGCCGCACCAGTGACATGAATGCCGCGCTGCAGCACCTGCTGCTTCTGCTCGGCTTCGAGCGAGGCCATCACCTGTTCGCCCTGGGCTCCTTCGCCGCTCTTGACCCGGAACACCAGCATGCCCTTGGCTTCGCCACCCCAATTGTCGCGTGCGGCGTAGGCCAGCATATCCATCTCTTCTGGCTCGCCAACTCCCTTGGGGACATCCATCTGTAAATGCGGCAGATCCTTGCCCTGGATCAGATCCCCCGCTTCGACAACCTTGCCATTCAGCATCAGGCGTCCCAAGGCGGGCGGTCTTTCGATGCTGACGGTGATTGATCCGCCGTCGACCTCCACCGGTTCCGGGAGGTTCAGATCGACAGGCCCGACTCCCGACAACACGACTTTCTCCAACACGGGCGGTAGAGAGGGGCGGCTGCTGCGACGCATCAGAACGACTTCGTCGATCAGCGAAGAGTTCTCCCAGGGAACCTGCAGGCCCTTGGTAGCCTCAACTACATCCCGGCGCACGGCCGCCATGACCGTGCGAATCTCCTGGTTCGGAGCCAAGGCCCGACGAGAAAATGCGAATGAAAATGGGCTGAGGTCGCCGGCGCCGTCATAGGCAACCGCGCCGGGTTCGGTGGCGAAAGCGATCAGTGTGTTCAGCGAGCTTCTTACTTGCGCAAGGCCGGTGCCGCTGGCGGTAATAAGCTGGTCCCTGAGCCAATAGTCCTTGCGAGGGAATGGATTGTTGCGGCAGGCATCAAGGATGATCACCTGGATCTTCGATTTCGAACGCATCTGCTGCAGCACGTCGTTCAGCTTGATTGCCTGGACCTCGACGTCCGCCGCATCTTTCAACGAGGCATCGACAGGGATCAGGAAATTTTCGCCGCCGATCTGAAAGCCGTGACCGGAATAGTAGACGACAGCTACATCCGCCCCGTCCACGGCGGCAAGATAGTTGCGGAACTGGCCTTCAAACTGCAGCTTTGTAAGATTGCTCGCGACAAAAACATCAAAACCAGCCGATCGAAACGTGTTGGACACGTCCACCACATCTTTGGCCGGATTCTTGAGGGCCGAGATTTCTTGGTAATCGGAGTTGCCGATTACGAAGGCGACCCTTCGTTCGACTGCAGAAGCCTCGAAAGTCGTGACGCTTGCGAGCATGAATGCCGCAACGAATCCGCAACGTCGGAGCATGGCAAATCCCTTAACCGCTGTTACCTGGCGACCACAAGGACACAGCTTGCAGTGCCAAGTCCGTTAGAGAGCATGCTATCTGCCGAGACAGAAAAGAGAGAAAAGCCGTCGCGACAGCGGTATATTCCTCACTTGATCGAACCCTAAATTACATCAGAGGCCGAGTGTCCGCAATGTTGTCAAACGGTTTCTCAACCTCGCTATTTGGACCCGTGGTCGATTTGGTCCCCTCTCGGACCCACGCGCGGCGGGCATTCTGATCGTGGCAAGTTGCAGCTGGTTGTGGTCGGCGATGCCCCCGATAAAACACAGCTCGCGCGGGCGCACCTCAGTTTCGCCCAGCGACGAACGTCAACTGCCGCCTGCCAGGCCTGAGACGGCCGCCCTGCACTCTTGCCTTCCCTCCACGCACCACGCGTCGGAGAGCGCCCGAGTTTTCCACTACTAATATCGGACTACCCCTGATTTTCTCTAGCCACCGTTTCCGAGACTCAATTAGCGTCTTCTTATGGAACATCGGCACGCCATTCGAAGAATCAACGATGGGCTTTGGGAGGTCTACGATATAGACGACGGTAGAGTTGTCTTCGCAGACGGGGTGGCTCTGACAAATCTGCGGGATGACGAGGCACTCGACGCCCTGGAGTTGCTAAAGGGCGGATTCCTGGTTCCGAGCAGCGCTCCCAAGCCAGCTGACAGTTCCTTGGGGGATACGCTGAGGTCGACTATCCGCAAGATGAAGAACTGAAGGCGGATAGCTGACGCACAAAAGCGCCGCCGCTTGGCGGGCTCCCGGCAGGTTTCGGAATTGCGCCTTTAGAAAGCCGGTGAACTACATCAGCCGATGCGTTCGCTCGTCGAGATCTGCCGGCCTATTTTCAGCGACGTCGCAGCCGCGTTGCAAGAGGTATCGATCAATTTGCCCGCTCAAGGCTAAACGCGCCGCGGCGTCTCAAAACAAAAAGCTCTCCTTCGTTTGGTTGATGCCGGAACAATGCTCCGTCAGTAAGTTCGTCCTGTATATTAGCAGGTGCTGTTATGAGGTTTTTGCCCGTTCAGGAACCGACCAACACATGGGCCGTGTTCGATACAACCGTGGATGTGCCTGCGGACTTCGCTGGCGCTTGCCTTATCGGCTTGACGCGGGAGCGGGCGGAGTGGCTCGCAGCGAGAGCCAATCAAGATGCATCGGTGAGAAGTAATTGGATCGGCCGGTTATCATCCCTGGAGCCTGAGCACGGCGTGGTTCCATACGCAAATGTCAGAAATGGCTTATACTCGCAGGGGAGATTTTCAGTGACGGACGAAGAGGCCGCTGCGTTGGCAGCCAGGAACCAGCAGCCTACGTAAGTCCGACATCACCAGCAAAACCGATCCAGCGATCGGTTCTCCCCGGTTTGTATTCCTGCCCGAAGGACCGCGGCTATTGCTGATCCGGCATCTCGGTATTCTCTTTGGGGTTCTTCTTGATCCCCGCGGCAGGCGAGGTGTCGGCCGGGGCGTTTCCACCTTGGTTTTGTTCAGCGGCCCTTTCAAATGGCGAGGTGCGCCAGCCCATATCGGCATACAAAAAGCCAATGAGAAAGCCGACGATAATGATCGCGGCTATCACCAGCGAAAGTATAGCGTTACGTCTCTCCATGTCCGGCTCCTTCCTGCGAGCCGAACAGCCAGTAGCGAAAATGGTTCCCATCTACCATGGATGCGCAGGAGCCCCCTGAAGCTGCAGGTGATGGGAACTTCGCGCCGTGCCGGTGGTTGAAACGTAGGCGCTGCGAGCGGTGAACGCCATCCGTTCCGTCGCAGCAGGAAGGAGACACCATGGCCAACAAGAATACCACATCGAAGCCGGCAATTCGGCAGGCGAATGCCGACGGCTTGCGACATCCAAGGCGGGACGCCAACGATACGGATGCGGGAGCGAGACCGCCGACGCCAAAGACCGCTGGGACCTCGAAGCCATCGACTGTTCCGTTGGACAATCCGGTGGCGAACCGCAACGCCGGCCGGCCGCGCCAGTCAGGCACCACGCCACGGCCGACGGAAAAGCCGCTGGACTGAAAGGCGATGGCCGGGATCGTACGGGACGGCGGCTGCTTGTGCGGCGCTGTTCGCTTCAAGGTGAGCGGCGCACCGCTACGGGTCGGAATCTGCCATTGTCAGGATTGCCGCCGCGCCAGCGGCAGCTTCTTCATGCCGTTCGGCGTCTGGCCGATCTCGGCCTATGAAGGCAGCGGAGAAATGAAGACGTTCGCCAAACGCAGCTTCTGTCCGCAATGCGGGTCGCGTATCGCCTGGCTGCAGGACAATGAGGCCGAGATCATGCTCGGTTCGCTCGACATGGCTCCCAGCGACCTCATTCCGGAGTATGAGCTATGGGTGCCGCGCCGTGAGAAATGGCTCATGGCATTGCCTTGGGCGGAACAACATGCCGGGGATCGCTTACCACCTTCCGATACATGACGAGGCTTCGGGACCGAGTTAAGGCGCCCGGACCAATTCATTCATGGCGTTCAGAATGGCAACCTGATCTGCCGGCTTCCGGAGAAATTTACAGCCGGCGAACGCGGCTGGAACATCGCCCGGTCCAAATCCGCTCAGGAACGCGAACGGGATATCGCGGGCTTGCAGCGCTCTTGCGACCGCCAGACTTGTTTCGCCATAAAGTTGAATATCCAGCAGCGCGACATCGATATTGTGTTCGTCGATCAGCCAAAGGGCCACCGCCACCGACGGAGCCGGGCCGATCACCTGATACCCCAAGGCGCGCAGGCAAGCAGCAGTGTCCTCGGCGATGAGCCATTCATCCTCGACCACCAGAACGCGCAAGCTATCGGTCACGGCGCCTCACTGCGGATCAATGGGAACGTGAGCTGGACCTCAAGGCCATTATGATTGAACGTGGTCTCGACGTTGCCGCCAAGCCGGTAGCCGATCTCACCCTGTAGCAGGGAAAGCCCGAAGCCGTTGGCCTCGGGTTTTTGGACCGGCGGCCCGTCTTTCTCGTGCCAGGCGAGCGTGAAAACGTCGCCCTCGCCTGACCATTTCAGCAAGACCCTGCCGCGGCGCTTCGACAGTGCGCCGTATTTGGCGGCGTTGGTCGCCAGTTCATGAATGGCCATGCTGAGCGAAAGACCCTGTTGCGGGCTAAGCTTCACTTCGGCGCCGTCAAGTTCGAACCGGTCAATGCTGAAAGGTTCGAGCTCCTGATGCAGCAATTCGTTGATCGAGGCGTCTTTCCAGCGTTCCTTCGACAGCAGACCGTAGGCCCGCGACATAGCGTGCAGGCGACCAACCAGCGCTTCGGCGAACTCTTCCTTCGATTTCGACCTTTCCCGGGTGCGGTTGGCAATGCTGGCGACCACCGCCAGCATGTTCTTGACCCGGTGGTTCAGCTCCGAAATGAGCACCTGGTTTTGCTCTTCCGCCTCGGCCAAGGTGGTAACGTCGACCAGTGTGACCACGACGCCCTGGATCCTGTTGTCCTTGTCGCGATAGGGATTCATGCGAACCATGTGAAACCGGCGCTGGTCATCGCGCGCCAGGTGATGGTTCAGGGTCTCTCCGGTTTCGAATACCCGGTCGATATGCTGCTTCAGCTCGGGATACTCGAGCTGGCTCGACAGCTCCGTCAGCGGCCGGCCAACGTCCGAGGGACGCAGGTTGAAGAAAGACGAGGCGGCCGGAGTAAAGGTCCGCACCACCAGATTGCGGTCGAGAAAAATGGTTGCGATCTGCGTGCTCTCGAACAGATTCTGCAAATCGCTGTTGGCGCGATCGAGCTCTTCTATCTTGCTGGTCAGTTCCGAATTGATGGTGTTGAGCTCCTCGTTGAGCGACTGCATCTCCTCCTTCGAGGCCTCGAGTTCCTCATTGGTCGATTGCGCCTCCTCGTTGACGGAGACGAGCTCCTCGTTCGACGATTTCACCTCCTCCAACGCGGTCTCGTATTCCTCGATGGTCGACTGCAGCCGCTCCCGCGTGTCACGCAACTCCCGTTCGAGATCGGCAGCGCCTTCGCTGTCACCATTTTCGCGCACCGTGTCGGACCGGGCCTGCACTGGTCCTGACGGCTCGAACAGCACCAGGTAAAGCGGTTCGCCATTGCCGCGTTCCGCCAAGGGTTCGACGGTGAGTTTGATGAACTGGACCCGTTCGTCGTTCTCGTCGACGACGACATTTTCCCGCACGACGGTGCGGCGCGTCGAGGCGGCTTCCCGCAATGCGGCACGAAGGTCGAGCCTCAGCCCGCGGCGCGCCATGGACAGCACTTGCCGGCTCGGAATGCCTTGCGCCGCTTCAAGATATCTGCCGGTCCGCGCCGAATAGTAGACGACGTCACCCTCGCCATTGACCAGCACATGCGGCGGCGCGAAGCGCTCCAGCACCTGCGCCTCGACCGCCTGCCGCAGCGGATAGCCGGCGGTTCCTCGCTTCGCCCTCTCACTTTCCGGAGGGAAGCCACCCGACCGCCCTTCGCCGACCAGGACCGGCAGCCTGATATGCGGCGAAGCATGTTCCCGAGCCTGAAAAATGCGCAACTTCTTGTCGACCGCGGCGAAAAGATTGTCATGCTGGCCGACGCTTTCGGACGTGCCGAGGAAAAGATAACCGCCCGGCTTCAGTGCGTAGTGGAAGATCGGAATGACCCGGTTCTGAATGTTCGAGCCGAAATAGATCAGCAGGTTGCGGCACGAAACCAGGTCCATGCGCGAAAAGGGCGGGTCGCGGACGACGCTGTGGGGAGAAAAGATGCACAGTTCCCGTACCTCGTTGCTCAGCACATAGCTCTCACCGTCGCGGCTGAAGAACCGCTGCTTGCGTTCAGGCGAAAGCCCTTGCAGAAGCGCTTCGGGATAGCGCGCCGCTCGCGCCACCGCGAGCGCCGGCTCATCGATATCCGTTGCAAATATCTGGACGCGGGGTTTGACTGGAAGCTGCTCCATATGTTCGCGCAGCAGCATGCCGATAGAGAACACCTCCTCGCCAGTAGCGCAGCCGGGCACCCAGACCTTCATCGCATCGCTGGCAGTCTTGCCCTCGAAAAGGCGCGGTATGACCTTCTCCTCCAGCAGCTTGAACGCGTCGGGGTCACGAAAGAAATCGGTGACGTTGATCAGCAGATCACGGAAGAGGTCCATCACCTCGCGAGGATCTTTCTTCAGCCGTTCGACATAGGCCGTGATCGATTGAAGCTGGCCGATCTGCATGCGCCGTTTTATTCGACGCAGGAATGTCTTGGTCTTGTAGCCGGAGAAGTCGTGGCCGGAATGGGCGTGCAGAATGCCGTAGATTTCGTCGCGGAGCCGACTCACTTCTGCCGTCTCGTGCTCGCCGCTGTCTTCGGCCACTCCGTTCAGCATATCGAAGCTGCGGGCGAATCCCTCGAGTTTTGCGCCGATATCCTCAGCTGGGGCCGCAATGTCGATCAGCCCGCTGGAGATCGCACTTTGCGGCATGTCCGGATTGCGCGGACCGTAGCCGTCGGGAGCCTGGGCGACCGTCAGTCCGCCACGCTCCTTGATCGCCTTCGCGCCCAAGGTGCCGTCGGAATCTCCGCCCGACAAAATGACCCCTACCGCATATTCGCCCTGATCCTCGGCCAGCGCGCTAAAAAAGATATCGATCGGCTTGCGCTCACGGCTCAGCACGTTGGATTGCCGCAGGCGCAGCACTCCTTTCTCAATCGTGATAACGACGTTTTGCGGCATCACATAGACGTGGTCGGACAGGACAGTGGTGCCGTCCTCGGGGACGATAACCGGCATCTGCGTGTAACGTCCGACGACCTCGTGAAGCAGGCTTTCGCGCCCGGGGCTGAGATGGGTGACGACCACGAACGCCATGCCGGTCTGGCTGCCCATGCCTTTGAACAGACCCTCCATTGCGGGAATGCCGCCGGCTGAGGCGCCGACGCCCACAATGGGAAATCTCTTCATCTGGGATGTCATCGCAAGCCTCGGTTGAACAGCCTAGACGACAAGGCCGCAATCGACCCAAAACCCACGACCGGGCTGAACGCGACGCCATCATACAACGCGCAAGAGGGCTGGAACAAGTCAATGCAGACGGCGTTAACTTAGGACGTTTGTGGAAACTCCAATGTCGAAACGCACACCTGACCTAAGGCTGACAAAACAAGCGTTACTGCAGTCTTCGGATTTGCTGGGTTTGCCAGGAAACGAATCCATTCCGCCGCGCATGCTGATTTTGGCCAAACGATTGCAGGCAGCCTTGCAGCAACATTCTGAACAAGCCCGTGTGGATGATTGGCCATCTCGCTCGAAGAAAGGACGATGAGGTGCGCGATCTGCGAGGGGTGCACATCCTGATCGTCGAAGACGATTGGTTATTGGCCGGCGATCTTGCAAGATTTTTCGGCAATATGGGCGCGGTCATCCTCGGCCCTGCGGTGACAGTCGAACACGCGTCCATGCATACCGAGGCGGCCGAGGCCGCGATCCTGGACGTCAATCTCAATGGGCGGCGGGTGTTTCCGATCGCAGACGAGCTGATGCGCCGCGGCGTGCCCTTCGTCTTTTTCAGCGGTGACGAGGACATCGTCATTCCCGAACGTCTGCGCCACGCCAGCAACCTTCGAAAATCGTCTGACAGCTACGCCGTCTTCGATGCCTTGTTTCCTCCGGAAAGATCGGCCTTGGCGGGGAGCCCTCCCGTCAACTTGTCCGACAACGTCTTTTCACTTCTGCCGAAGCTCAGGCTCGTGGCGCGTCTGCTTCTGGGGGACGTGGAGGCTTCCGACCGTCTGGTCGAGCGAACCCTGGAGCGCGCCATCGGCGAGATCGACAGGCGGCGGGCCGGCGTGTCGACCGAAGACTGGCTGAACGCCATCATGCGAAATGTCGCTAGATCGACCGGGGCGAGCCTGTTGCACTGAGGCTGCGATTCTTTCCAAGTCTGGAATGTTTGGAAAGACCGGCTGTTTCCAATAGTCCGAAAAACGCGCAAAAACAGCGAGCTAGAGGGAAGTTCTCTGTCAGAATGCGAGGCGCACCTTAAGAGCTACCCGACACCGCTGACATAGCAGCCTCCTCAGCCTTTCTGGTTGCGGTCGACGAACTTGTTGAATCGGCTGGTTTTCCCGCCGCCGGTTTCGTCCTGGTAGAGGAAGGCCAGGTTGTTTTCGTCGAAGATCCGAAAGAACTCATCCCATTCGATGGCTTCGAACTCCTCCTCGGGCTCGCCAAAATCGATCCGCAGGATGCCGCCTTCGCCCTTGGTCCTTATAGCGGCCGGCCGCCCGCCTCGATCTTCGGCCCACTGGCGGATCTCGTCATGATCGGTAGTCGTCTTCGACTCAGACATCGGAATCTCCTTTCGATCCCAGATTTGGCAGGCGCGTGATCCTCACGATCCGGTCTGCTTGCTGTGCGGCGGAACCGGACGGCTAGACGCATACCCGCTTTCCCGACCACGCGCCGGATGTGCGCCCTAACGCCAAAGAAGCAGCAATGTTCCAGCCCATGGCCAGCACTGGTCGTGACGCCACGTCGGTTTGCGAGCCTCTCCAATCGATCTTTGTTGAAGCAGAGGGAACAAACCTTTTGCCAAACAGTTCGGGGCGCCAAGGCCAACTGCTTGAGGAGTTATCGTGAAACGCATACTGGTTACAGGAGGGTGCGGTTTCATCGGCCGCCACGTCGTCCAGGACCTCGTTGAACATGGTTATGCTGTCTGCATTCTCGACGCGCTGCTGGAACAGGTGCACGGCAGTGGGGCGACCAGCCTGCCGGCAGGAGCCGAACTAATCAAAGGCGACGTTCGCAACCGCGACGCCATCGCCGAGGCGCTCCAGGGCGTCGACGCCATTATCCATCTGGCGGCCGAGGTCGGCGTCGGCCAATCCATGTATGAGATCGCCCGCTATGTCGGCGCAAACGACCTCGGCACCGCCACTTTGCTTGAAGCATTGATCAAACGTCCAGTCGAGCGGATCGTCGTCGCTTCGTCGATGAGCGTCTACGGCGAGGGTCTCTATGCCACGCCCGGCGGTCGGCGCGTCGACAATGCACGGCGGCAGGCTAACGACATCAAGAGCGGCCAATGGAATCCTCTGTCGGCGGCGGATGAAAGTCTGTCGCCCCTGCCGACAGACGAGGAAAAGCCGGTCGATCTCGCCTCTATCTACGCGCTGACGAAATATGCCCAGGAGCGCGCCGTGCTGATCTTCGGGGATGCCTATGGCGTCGACGCGGTGGCGCTGCGCCTGTTCAACGTCTTCGGCGCCGGACAGGCGCTGTCAAACCCGTACACCGGCGTTTTGGCGAATTTCGCTTCACGCCTCGCCAACGACCAGCGGCCGATGCTTTTCGAAGATGGCGAGCAGAAGCGCGACTTCGTCCATGTACGCGACGTCGCCCGCGCCTTCCGCCTGGCGCTGGAACAACGCCAGGCGCGCGGCCACGTCATCAATATCGGCAGCGGACGGGCCTATGCGATCAGCGAGGTCGCCCGGTTGCTCGCCGACGCTATGGGTGTGCCGGAACATCGGCCTGAAATCCTCGGCAAGGCGCGCGCCGGCGATATCCGCAATTGCTTCGCCGATATTTCGAAGGCGCGCGAACTGCTCGGTTTCGAGCCGCAGCACCGGCTGGAGGATTCACTCGACGAGTTCGTCGCATGGGTTCGCAACTCGGTCGCCATCGACCGCGGCGCCGACATGAAACGGGAACTCGAAGAGCGGGGACTGGTATCATGAGGCCGGACGGGTTTCGTGAAGCGCCGGTTGCCATCGTCGGCGGCAGTGGCTTCATCGGCTCGAACCTCGCCGACAGCCTGTTGTCGGATGGGGTGCCGGTGCTGGTCATCGACAATCTCAGCCGCCCGGGCGTCGATCAGAACCTGGCTTGGCTGGCGCAGAAGCACGGCAATAAACTTGCCGTGGAGACTGTGGATGTCCGGGACGGAGACGTGCTGGCGCCGCTTTTGGCGCATTCCAAAGCGATATTCCACCTCGCCGCGCAGACCGCCGTCACCACTAGCCTCGTCCAGCCAAGCGAAGATTTCGACATCAATCTTCGCGGAACCTTCAACGTCCTGGAAGCGGCTCGCCGGAGCGGCAGACGCATTCCCGTGATCTTCGCCAGCACGAACAAGGTCTATGGCGGCCTGCCCGATGTCACAGTCCGCGAAGAGGACGATCGGTGCGTACCCTGCGACGCCGGCATCCGCGCCAACGGCATAGACGAGACCTGCGGTCTGGATTTCTGCACGCCCTATGGCTGCTCCAAAGGCGCGGCGGATCAATACGTGCTCGACTATGCCAAGTCGTACGATCTGCCGACCGCGGTCCTGCGCATGAGCTGCATCTACGGCCCCCGCCAGTTCGGCACGGAGGACCAGGGCTGGGTCGCCCATTTTCTGCTTAGCGCGCTTTCCGGCCGGCCGATCACGATCTACGGCAACGGCAAGCAGGTGCGCGATATCCTCAATGTCTCCGATGCTGTTGCGGCCTATCGCGGGGTACTTGCCCGGATCGAGGATATCAAGGGGCAAGCATTCAACCTCGGTGGCGGGCCGGGCAACGCCGTCAGCCTGCGCATGCTGCTCAAGCAGATCGGCGAGCTGACCGGGCGGAACCTCTCGATCCGCTACGACCGGGAACGCACCGGCGACCAGCCATTCTTTGTCGCCGACACCCGCAAGATAGAAGTGACGCTCGGCTGGAAAGCGCATGTGTCCTGGCGCGACGGCGTTCGTGATCTGGCCGATTGGCTCCAGCGTCATCGCATCGAGCCTGAACCAGCGAGGTACGTGGCATGAAAGTCGCCCTGGTCAATCCGTTCTGGACCTACGAGGACAGCATCTATTTCGGCTGCCGCCAGCCACATCTGCCGCTGGAACTGGGCTACTCGAAAGCCTTGCTAGAGGCCGACGGCCGTCAGGTGCTGATGCTGGACGGGCAAATCCAGAAGCTGGACAACTCAGCACTTGCCGATCGCGTCGCCGCTTTCGCTCCGGCCATGACCGTTGTCAGCACGGCGCCGACCTATTTGTTCTGGCGCTGCGCGCCGCCCGAGCTGCGCGTGCCTGCCGACTTCCTCAACCGCCTTGCCGGGCGCGGCGGCCGCACCGTGGCTGTCGGACCTCACGGCTCGGCGACGCCGGCGCCAACGCTGCGCAAGCTTGGCGTCGATGTCGTCGTGCGCGGCGAATGCGAAGAGGTCGTCGCCGAACTCGCCCGCCGTGACAATTGGAACGCAGTGCCCCACACCGCTCATCTCCACGAGGGAAAAACTGTCGGCAATGGCGGCGTCCACGCCAGTTCCTTTGTCGGTCATCCGCCCCTCAAATGGCCGTCCGATTGGATTGCTGCCCATTCGCACCATCACCACAGGTTCGACGACAATCAAGTGGGTTTCGGAGCGGAGGTCGAAGCGTCTCGCGGCTGCCCCTACAATTGCAGCTTCTGTGCCAAAATCGATTTCCGCGACGCCTATCGCCGCAGGAACCACGATGCGATCGTGACGGAAATTGAGCGGCTGATCGGGCAAGGCGTCGGCTACATCTATTTTATCGACGAAATCTTCCTGCCGCAGAAGGCGCTGCTGGAGGCGCTGGTCGACCGCGACGTCAAGTTCGGCGTGCAGACCCGCATCGACCTTTGGAAGCCGGAGCTCCTCGAATTACTGGGTGCCGCCGGTTGCGTTTCCATCGAGGCCGGCCTCGAAAGCCTGACCGTGGAAGGCCGGGCCATGCTGGCAAAGCGTTGCCGGCTGGGCACCGAGGAACTGGCCGCGCTGCTGGTCAATGCACGACGTCACGTTCCGTTCGTCCAGGCCAATCTGATCGGCGTGATCGAGGATGATCCCGCTCTGGTCGATCATTGGCGCAAGCACCTCATCGACCGCGGTGTGTGGGCCAATGAACCGGTGCCGCTCTATCCCTACCCCAGTTCGCCCAGCTATCGCGAGCTTTGGGGCGAGCCCGACGATCTCGCCTGGGAGCGCGCCCACGAGCATTACCTGGCCTCGTTCCGGACGTTCAGCGACATCCAGGAGAAGCGTCCGCGCGCGTTGGCCGAGTTGGAGGCGACATGTTGCAGTCACTGATCCGGCGCCCGCGGCGAATCCTGATGACCGTCGATGCCGTCGGCGGCGTCTGGCGCTACGCGCTTGATCTGGCGCGGGAGTTGGCTCACGGCGGCGACAGCATCGTGCTCGCCGGGTTAGGCCCGGAACCGTCCGAGGAGCAGGCGAAGGAGGTGCAGGCTTTCGCGGCCTTGGCGTGGCTCAAGACACCGCCGGACTGGATGACGCGGAATGAGAGCGATCTGGAAAGATTGCCGCAGGAATTGCGCGCGCTTGTTTGCGATTGCGCGATCGACCTCGTCCATCTCAATGCGCCGACGCAGGCCGTGGGACTTGATGTGCCTTGCCCGGTCGTGGCGGTCTCGCATTCATGCGTTGTGACGTGGCTCCACGCCGTCAGGGGACAGGCTGTGGACGGCGAATGGGCCTGGCAGAAGGACCGTAACAGACGCGGTTTCGATTGGGCAAATGCCGTAATCGCGCCAAGCCGCAGCCATGCCGACATGCTCGAGGCCTGCTACGGGCCGATCGCCCGCCTGAGCGTTGTCAGCAACGGCACACGGCCAGGTCCAAAGGCAGAGACGCGCGAACCAATGGTTCTCGCCGCCGCGCGCTGGTGGGACGAAGGAAAGAACGCAGCTACACTGGACCAGGCAGCATCGCTGACGACATGGCCGGTCTTCGCTGCCGGGCCGCTCGAGGGCGCCGATGGGCAACGCACCAGTTTCAGCAACGTCGCTCCTCTGGGTTCTGTCTGCCACGATGAAGTACGTCGGTTGATGGCGCAGGCCGGCATCTTCGTATCGCCATCCGTCTACGAACCCTTTGGCCTTGCCGTGCTGGAGGCAGCCACATCCGCAACACCTTTGGTGCTTGCCGATATCCCGACCTATCGCGAATTGTGGAACGGCGCGGCTATGTTCTACGACGTCCATGATCCACGCGATCTCGCCAGATGCGTCGATCGTCTCTCTAACGACGCCCAATATAGGCGCCGGCTCGGCGAAGCCGCCGCACGCCGAGCGCGCAAGTTTTCACCGGCAAGGCAAGCGGCGGCCATGCACGAGATTTATGATCGGGCCGCCCTTGCCGTTGCGGAACGCTGACGATGCGGTTCCTGTTCTATACCCATTCGGTCGTTTCCGACTGGAACCACGGCAACGCACATTTCCTGCGCGGCATCATGCGGGAGCTCCTTGCACGCGGACATCAGGCGATCGCGCTGGAGCCCGCAGACGGCTGGAGCCGTTCGAACCTGCTGGCAGAGAAAGGGCCCTTCGCGGTCGAGCGCTTCAGAAAGGATTTTCCGGAGCTGATGCCGGTGACCTACGACGCCTCCTTCGACCATGAAGGCTGGATTGCCGGCGCCGATGTGGTGATCGTCCACGAATGGACCGACCCCGACCTTGTCGCGCGCATCGGCAGGGCAAAGGCGAATGGAGGCGGTTTCACACTTCTGTTCCATGACACCCATCATCGCGCCGTCTCGGCGACGCAAGCGATCTCGGCTCTGCGGCTGGAGCATTATGACGGCGTGCTCGCCTTCGGCGAAGCGTTGCGGGAAAGCTATCTTCGCGCCGGCTGGGGCAAACGTGCTTTCACTTGGCACGAGGCGGCGGATGAGCGCCTGTTCAAGCCGCACCCGGAGATCGACCCTACATCCGACGTGATCTGGATCGGCAACTGGGGCGACGACGAGCGCAGTGCCGAAATCAAGGAATTCCTGATCAATCCAGTGGAAGAACTTGGCCTGGGTGGCACTGTTCATGGCGTGCGCTATCCACGCGAAGCGCTCGCCGATCTTGCCGCCGCCGGCCTGGGTTACGAAGGCTGGATTGCCAATGCCGACGTGCCCAAGGCATTCGCGGCCCACCGCGTAACCGTCCACATCCCGCGGCGCCCCTATCGGGAGAGCCTGCCCGGAATTCCGACGATCCGCATGTTCGAGGCGCTCGCCTGTGGCATCCCGCTCGTTTCGGCGCCTTGGACCGATGTCGAGCAACTCTTCAGGCCAGGCATCGACTTCCTTTTCGCGCGCGACGGATCCGAGATGTGCCGTCTTCTTCGCGACGTGCTGGACGATGCTGACCTGGCCGCCTCACTGGTGAAATCCGGCCTCGAAACCATCGGGAGGCGACACACTTGCCGGCACCGAGCGGACGAGTTGTTCGGCGTGCTCGCCGAATGCGGCAACCGCCAAGCCATCGGTCCCATCGCCATAGAGGAGACAGTCGCATGAAGATTGCATTTTATGGGTCGAGCCTGCTGTCGTCCTATTGGAACGGCGCGGCGACCTACTACCGCGGATTGCTCAAGGCTCTTTCTCAGCTCGGCTACGAGATCACTTTCTATGAACCGGACGTCTACGATAGGCAGAAGAACCGCGATATCGAGCCACCAGACTGGTGCAACGTCGTCGTCTACGAGGCGACCCCGCATGCGCTGATGCAGGTGGCAGCAAGCGCACGCGAAGCCGACATCGTCGTCAAGGCGAGCGGAGTAGGCTTCGAGGACGAGGCGCTGCTGCGCGCCGTACTCGACCATGCCCGTGCGGATGCGCTGACAGTGTTCTGGGATGTCGACGCACCGGCCACTCTGGGCCAATTGCGCGACGAGCCGGACCACCCCCTTCACCGCGCGTTGCGGGAGATCGACCTTGTCCTCACCTACGGCGGCGGCGATCCGGTCGTCTGGGCCTATCGTGCGCTGGGGGCGGCTGAGTGCGTGCCGATCTACAATGCGCTCGATCCCGAAACGCATCATCCGGTCGCGAAGGATAAGCGTTTCGCTTGCGACCTCGCCTTTCTCGGCAACCGCCTGCCGGATCGTGAAGCACGCGTCGAAGCCTTCTTCCTCGATCCGGCCAGCCGTTCGGGCGATCAGCATTTCCTGCTCGGCGGATCCGGTTGGGGTGACAAGCAGCTTCCGGCAAATGTCGCATGGCTCGGCCACGTCGGGACGCGCGACCACAATGCGTTCAATGTCACAGCCAAGGCTGTGCTGAACATCAGCCGCGACAGCATGGCCGCCAACGGCTTTTCACCTGCCACGCGCGTCTTCGAGGCTGCGGGTGCCGGCGCATGCCTCATCACCGACGCCTGGCTCGGCGTCGAATTGTTCCTGGTCCCTGGGGAAGAGATCCTGGTGGCGCGCGACGGCAACGATGTCGCCGAAATCATGCGCACCCTCACACCCCAGCAGGCAAAGGCGATCGGTGCATCTGCGCTTCGGCGTGTTCTCGCCGAGCATACCTATGCGTTAAGGGCAGCCGTGGCCGACGCCGTTTTCAGGCGTCATTTCGAGCGCCACACCGTGGAGGCAGCGGAATGACCAAGCGGCTCGATATCGTCTTTCTTGGCCTGTCTTTGTCCTCTTCATGGGGAAACGGCCATGCCACGACCTTTCGAGGGTTGCTGAAGGGCCTGCACGAGCTCGGCCATCGCATCACCTTCCTCGAACGCGACGTGCCATGGTATGCAAGCCATCGCGATTTGCGCGACCCGGATTTCTGCACGTTGCGCTACTACGAAACGACGAACGATCTTCGTCGGACGTATGCTCGCTGCCTGCAGCAGTCCGATGTCGTGGTGGTTGGGTCCTTCGTTCCGGAGGGGCGAGCCGTCATCGACATTGTCGCGTCCGTGTGCACGGGCCAGTTCTGCTTCTACGACATCGACACGCCGGTCACGCTGGCAAAGCTCGCCGCGAATGATTGCGACTACATATGCCGACGGCAGATTCCGTATTTCGACGTCTATTTCTCGTTCACCGGCGGGCCAACGCTCGCCCGTTTGGCGGCGGATTTTGGTGCACGGCGCGCCGAGCCGCTCTACTGCTCCGTCGACCCGGAGCGGCATCGCCGAACGTCCGATCCGATCTGCTGGGATCTTGGCTACCTCGGCACCTACAGCTCGGACCGGCAGGCGACACTGGATGCTCTCCTGCTTGAACCGGCAAGACGCATGCCGGACCGTCGCTTCGTCGTGGCCGGCTCGCAATTCCCGTCCGAGGCCGTCTGGCCAAGCAACGTCGATCGCATCGAGCACTTGCCGCCGGCAGACCACGCCGCTTTCTACAGCCGCCAGCGCTACACGTTGAACGTCACACGCAGCTCCATGATAGCGGCTGGGTGGTCTCCCAGCGTACGCCTCTTCGAGGCGGCTGCCTGTGGCACGGCGATCATCAGCGATCGCTGGACCGGTCTGGATAGCTTCTTTCCGACAGCCACGATCAATACGGCCGGCCAAGCGGAGGAGGTGATCGATATCCTGTCCAGGCAATCCGACCGCGTCAGGCTGGCTATGGCCAAGCGAGCGCGCGCGACGATCCTGGCATCACATACTGGCGCCGCGAGAGCTCGCGAATTCGTTTCGCTGCTGGCGCGGCCAAGATCGGCACGTCCAGCTCTCGATCTGGACATCGAAAGTGCAGCATGACTGGCAGACAGGAGAAAATAGAGATGCGGCAATCAAGAAGGACGCAACGGACCAAAACGGCGCTTGTCGCCGGCGGCGCGGGTTTCCTCGGTTCGCATCTTTGCGAAACTCTGCTTCAGACCGGGTACCGGGTGATCTGTGTCGACAATTTTCTTACCGGCCGGATGGAAAACATCGTCTCGATGATGGACCGTCCTCGTTTCCGGTTGATCGAGCAGGATATTTGCCGACCATTGGACCTTGCTGAGCCGGTCGACCGCATTTTCAACCTGGCGTGCGCCGCATCGCCGCCGCGTTACCAAGCCGATCCGGTTCATACCACGCGAACCTGCGTGATCGGAACGCTCAATCTGCTTGAGCTTGCCGCCCGAAATAATGCGCGCTTCCTTCAGGCATCGACAAGCGAAGTGTATGGCGATCCCGAACAGCACCCGCAAAGGGAAGACTATGTCGGTCATGTGAACTGCACCGGTCCTCGTGCCTGCTATGACGAGGGCAAGCGAACCGCCGAAACCTTGTGCTTCGATTATTTGAGAACCGAGATGGCCGACATCCGAGTCGCGCGCATCTTCAACACCTATGGTCCGAGGATGGATCCTGCCGACGGCCGGATTGTCTCGAACCTGGTGATGCAGGCTCTCGAGAAGAGACCACTGACGATATTCGGCGACGGGCTGCAGACCAGGTCGTTCTGCTATGTCTCCGATCTGGTTGACGGTCTGGTCCGTCTTATGGATGTCGATCCCAATCCGCGCCAACCGGTCAATTTAGGCAATCCCGGGGAATTCACCGTTCTTCAACTGGCTGGATTGGTGAGAGATATGACCCATAGCAACTCGGTCTTCAAATTCCTGGCACTGCCGCAAGACGACCCTCGCCGGCGGCAACCGGACATTTCCCGAGCAAAAACCCTTCTGGATTGGTCGCCAAAGGTGCCGCTCAGGCAAGGCCTGATGCAGACGATCAGCTATTTTATGGAGCTCGAAGCGAGCCGTAACGAGGATCGAATTCCCCCAATTGCGCCAAGCGTGAGGTCCGCTTCAGGCCGACTGCAAAACTTGCCGGCCTAAAGTCAGGGAGAGCTGTGCGCTCGGACATGGGCCATGTGAGACCGTGGCGTCCGAACGCGCGCTCTCACTTTTTGTCATTAAGGGAACATCCAGCCGAGCTCGCCGTTGGGCGAAGATACCCGCATGGAGAACCGACCCGTGCATCGAAAACGATCCGCCAAGGACATCGAGCAAATGGCCGAAAGGGAAACGGCTGCCTTTCTGAGACGTGCCTCGATCACCTACCTTGAATGCTGTGTGAGCCTGATGATGACGCACCTCGAGCGCGAGGAAGTGGCCACCATCCTCGAAAAGGAAGCGGATATGCTGCGACGGCTCGACTGAGGCTTGCGGCGCTTAGGGCCCAGGCAGCCTCAAACAGCGCGCAGCTTTAATCGGCCACGGAGTTCGTGATTTTTCCAGGTCGCAAGGAACATTCCCGGCAACTGGCAGTTCGGCGCGAGGAACTTATCTTCAACAGCGATGGCGGCAGTTTCGTGGGATCGAAAAAGGTACGGATTGGAATAGCCGGCGTCGGCAATTGCGCGTCTTCCCTTGTCCAGGGCCTCTCATATTATCGGGACGCCAGAGGTAATGAGCCGATACCGGGCCTGATGCATGCCGATCTTGGCGGTTATCATGTCGATGATATCGAGGTCGTCTGTGCTTTCGACGTCGCCAAGGGCAAAGTTGGGCGGGATGTGGCGGAAGCCATATACAATGCGCCTAACAACACCTTCCGCTTTGCCGATGTCGAAGCAACCGGCGTTCGCGTCGAGCGTGGACCAACGCTCGATGGAATCGGCAAATATCTACGCGATGAAATCGAGGAGGCAGAAGAGCCGGTCGCGAATGTCAGCGCGCTGCTGCGGGAAAGCGGCGCTGACGTATTGGTCTCATATCTGCCGGTCGGCTCGGAAGAGGCTACGCGTTTTTATGCCGAATGCGCGCTCGAGGCCGGCTGCGCCTTCGTCAACTGCATACCGGTTTTTATCGCGTCGCGACCGGAATGGCGCCAGCTCTTCGAACAGCGTGGCCTGCCGTTGATCGGCGACGATATCAAAAGCCAGGTCGGCGCGACGATCGTGCACCGGCTGCTCGCTAATCTGTTCCGCGAGCGCGGCGTCCGCATCGACCGCACCTATCAGCTGAATTTCGGCGGCAACACCGATTTCCTCAACATGCTGGAACGCGAGCGGCTGGAATCGAAGAAGATTTCCAAGACACAATCCGTAACCAGCCAGCTCGACGTTCCCCTGGAGGCCGGTAACATCCATGTCGGCCCCAGCGACCATGTGCCTTGGCTTACCGATCGAAAATGGGCCTACATCCGAGTCGAAGGCACGACGTTCGGCGGCGTGCCGCTGAATGCAGAGCTCAAACTGGAAGTGTGGGATTCGCCCAACTCCGCCGGGGTCGTTATCGATGCTGTCCGCTGCGCCAAGCTGGCGCTCGACCGCGGCATCGCGGGAGCGCTGACCGGCCCTTGCAGCTATTTCATGAAGTCGCCGCCCGAGCAGTTCACCGATGCCGAGGCACGCCTGCGCACGCTGTCTTTCATCGCCGGTAGGGACGAGCCGATGCTCGATGCCGCGGAATGACGACGACATTCTTTTTGATCCGCCATGCGGCGCACGACAATGTCGGCGCCTATCTTGCCGGACGCATGGCCGGAGTCTGCCTTGGCGACACCGGCAGGGCACAGGCGTTGCGCCTGGCCAGCCACATGGCACCGAAGCCGCTAGCAGCCATCTGTTGCAGCCCGCGCGAACGAACTTTGGAAACCGCAAAACCGATCGCAATCGCCTGCAGTCCCGATAAGATTACAATCTGCCAAGAGCTCGATGAGATCGACTTCGGCGCGTGGTCGGGAAAGACTTTCGAAGAGTTGAACCAGGACGCCGACTGGCGGGTGTGGAACAGTCGGCGTCAGCAGGCGAGGACGCCGGGCGGCGAGACCATGCTGGACGTGCAGCAACGTGTCACCTCGCTGATGCAGCAGCTTCGCAAACGCTATCAGAACCAGTCCGTGGCACTGGTCAGCCATGCCGACGTGATCAAGGCCGCCGTCTGCAAGGTGCTCGGCTTGCCGCTGGGAGACTGTTTTCGCTTCGATATCGATCCTGCTTCGATCACCACTGTCGTATCCGGTGACTGGGGCTCCAAGCTGATCCGATTGAACGAAGCCGCCTGACGAGGACAGCCGGATGCGAATGGTCATTTTCGGTCTCACCGTCACCTCCTCGTGGGGAAACGGACACGCGACGCTGTGGCGCGGCCTGATCCGGGCGCTGGGCGGGCTGGGCTGGTCCGTCACCTTCTTCGAACGCAACACTCCCTATTATGCCGGGGCGCGCGACCTTGATCATCTCGATGGCGGCAACGTCGTTCTCTATCCGGACTGGGAAGACATTCGCCATGTCGCGGAACAGGCTATCGGGCAATCGGACGTCGTCATCGTCACGTCCTATTGCCCCGACGCCGTGGAGGCATCGCGCCTGGCGCAGCAGACCTGTCGCGGGCTGAAAGTTTTCTACGATCTGGACACCCCGGTCACACTCGCCCGCATCGAACAAGGTCTACGACCGGCGTATTACGGGCCCGAAGGCCTTCGCGATTTCGACCTCGTCCTAAGTTATACGGGGGGAACCGCAATCGATGCGCTGAAAACTCTGCTGGGTGCGCGCCGTGTCTTGCCACTCTATGGTCATGTCGATCCCGAGCGACACCGGCCAGCAGAGCCCCGGGCTGAATTTGCTGGAGATCTATCCTATCTCGGAACTTATGCGGCTGATCGCCAGGCCGGCGTCGAAAAGTTGCTGGTCCGCACGGCAGCGCGCCTGCCGGACCATCGTTTCGTCATCGGCGGCGCCCAATATCCGCACGAATTTCCGTGGGGCGAAAACATCTTCTTTGTCAGGCATCTTCCGCCTGCGGATCATCCGGCCTTCTTTTGCTCATCGCGTCTGACGCTGAACGTGACCCGCGAGGCGATGGCCAAGAGGGGCTGGTGTCCTTCGGGCAGGCTGTTCGAGGCGGCAGCCTGCGGCGCGGCGATCGTGAGCGACACCTGGCCAGGCCTGAGCAGTTTTTTCCAACCCGGCAGCGAGATCATCCTGGCGGACACCACCGACGACGTGGTCGCGGCAGTCTGCTTGTCCGACAGCAACGTCGACGCAATCCGGCGCCGTGCGCGCGAGCGGGTGTTGGACGAGCACACCTCTGCGCAGCGCGCCAGGGAACTGGACCGCCTCCTGTCCGATGCATTGCAGGGCTTGACGGCGGGCGAGCCATTGAAGGAAGCAATCTGATGTTGGGCATCGTGCCCGCTGCCGGCCGCGGCAGCCGCATTCAACCGCTCGGCTTCTCGAAGGAGCTCCTGCCGGTCGGCAGCCGCATCGACGGCCAGACCGAGCGCCCGTGCGCGGTGAGCGAATATCTGGTGCGTCGCATGGTGCGCAACGGTGTCGACAAAATCTGCTTCGTCATCGGATCGGGCAAATCGGACATCCTCGAATACTATGCCGCCGGCTACGGCGACGCCGCCGCACTGTTCGTCGTACAGCCCACTCCCGTCGGTCTTTGCGATGCGATCTTCCGCGCCGCCCCGCTCGTCGCACCGGACGAGACGGTTCTGATCGGCCTGCCCGATACGATCTGGTTTCCGGAAGATGGCTTCTGCCGCCTGCCGGACGACCGGCTGTCGTTTCTACTCTTCCCGGTGGATCACCCCGAACTCTTCGATGCCGTCGTTCTCGACCAGGGCGACCGAGTGAGGGAGATCCAGGTCAAGCAACAAGACGCCGCATCGAACTGGATTTGGGGCGCGTTCAAGATGCCGGGCCGCATACTTCACCAGCTTGCCGCGCTTTGGCGCGAGCGGAATCAAAGCGACGAATACGTCGGTACACTCATCAATGCCTATCTGGCGGCCGGCGGTGAGGCTTACGGCGTCAAGGCAGGCACCGCCTATGTCGACGTCGGCACTTTCAACGGCTACCGCACGGCACTTCGGCTGCTTGAGAACAACGACACTACGTTGGAGGACCCGAAAAACCTCATGTTCGCGCTGCGAGGGCAGTCGCAGATACCAAGCCATCCAGGCGAAGGAGGCTAGCCATGTTGCATTCGAACGCGGAAATCCGTCGCCGCATCGATGCCCTTGGCCCGTGGTTTCACAACATGGAGCTGGCAGGCGTCGAAACCGCCCCCGACCATTTCCTCGGCAACTACCCGCTGATCAAATGGCGCAAGTTCGCCGACGCCATTCCTGCCGATCTGTCCGGCAAGGCCGTGCTCGACATAGGCTGCAACGCCGGCTTCTACTCGATCGAGATGAAACGACGCGGCGCCGGCCGCGTCCTCGGCATCGATTTCGATGAAGCCTATCTGGCGCAGGCGCGCTTCGCCGCCGAGATCGCGGACTGCGACATCGAATTCCAGCAACTGTCGGTCTACGACGTCGGCGCGCTGCGGGAGAAATTCGACATCGTCCTGTTCATGGGTGTGCTGTATCACCTGCGCCACCCCCTACTCGCTCTCGATCTGATCCGGGAGCACGTCGCCGGCGACCTGATGATCTTCCAGTCCATGCAGCGCGGCAGCACCGAACTGCCTGCACTCGATGAGAATTATCCTTTCTCAACACACGATCTGTTCGACCGACCCGAGTTTCCCAAGCTGCATTTCGTCGAGCATCGCTATGCCGACGACCCCACCAACTGGTGGATTCCCAATCGTGCCTGCACCGAAGCGATGCTGCGCAGCGCCGGCTTCGAGATCGTGCTGCACCCGGAGCAAGAGGTCTATTTCTGCCGCGCGGCCAGCGAACCGGCAGGTGGCGGCGCCGTCTATCCGTCGAAAAGGACAACTTCATGATTGAAGCAGCGATGATTTGGAACGAGCCGAACAACAAGTCCCATTGGGATCCCGAACTCGACCCCGACTGGAGCCGCTTCGCCAATATGGCAATACTGGCCGCCGATGCCATCGCATCGGAAAACCCAGCCGTGACCAAGATCCTGGGCGGCATTTCGCCGATCGATGCCGACTTCATGGCGCTCATGAAGCAGTACGGCGTGCTGGATCATGTCGACGCCGTCGGTGTGCATGGCTTCCCGCTCGACTGGAACCTCTGGCAGATTCAGGAATGGCCGCAGAAGATCGGCGAGATTTCGACCGTGACCGATCTGCCGGTATGGGTCAGCGAAGTTGGTGTGTCGAGCTTCGGTGCCGAGGAAGTGCAGCTGTGGGGCTTGCGCCGGACCGCCGAACTGCTGCTCGGCAACGCCTCGCGCATACAATGGTACAGCCTCTACGATCTTCCGCGCGAATGGGGGGCAACGACACGCCATCGCGAGGCGGAAGGCTCCTCCTACTATCGCCACTTCTACATGGGCCTGCTACGCGAAGACGGTACGCCCAAACCCGCGCTCGAGGAATTCCTGCGTTACACGCCCAAAATGGGACTGGTGCAATGGTTCCACTTTGAAGATCCCCGGCTGGATGACGCCGTCGCCTGGATGAAGCGGCTGGGCGTCACCAATGTGCGCACCGGACTTTCCTGGGCCGATAGTTTCAGGCCGAATGCGCTGGACTGGTACGACCGGCAGATGGAAGCGCTTGCCGACTTCGACGTGACCATCACCTTCTGCTTCACTCCCGAGCACCGCGGAGTGATGCCGCATCACACCAGTCCGCCGCTAGTGCCGGAGGAATTTGCCGAGTTTTGCGCGACGATGACTCGCCGCTACGCTCCCGCCATGGCTGCCTCGCCAGTCAGAGCGGTGCGGGCTTCGGCAGCATGAGTGAGCAATGCAACACGCACCTGACAGATCCGGAACGCTTGCCGAATTCGCGGCCCTGTTGACAGGCGCTGCCCCGCACGGCTCTGACGGTGCTGAAATTATGATCGTTGTCGCGCATCCGGATGACGAGACTATCGGCATCGGCGGACATCTTGCCGGATTGCGCGGATCTCGCATTGTGCATGTCACTGACGGCGCGCCGCGAGACCTTGATGACGCGCGAGCGTACGGCTTCGAGACTTGGCAGGACTACGCCGAGGCCCGCCATAGGGAGTTGGAGACGGCGCTGGCGGCAGCGGAATTGCCGTCGACGGCCATGATCAGCCTCGGTTATCCCGACAAACAAGCCGCCGGGAATCTTGGCTCGCTCGCACGGGAGCTGACCGGCCTTTTGGCCGATCGCGATGTCAGTTTCGTCTGTACGCATCCTTATGAAGGCGGTCACCCCGATCATGACGCGACCGCCTTTGCCGTACATGCGGCCTGCCATTTGCTGCGCCGCGATGGACGCCCGGCGCCGGCCATCGTCGAAATGGCGTTCTATTGCGCCGGACCTGAGGGCGCAGTCCTCCAGGACTTCAACGGCGATCCCGGCGGTGAGTGCATCGAACTCCACCTTACGGAAGCGGCCTTCGAACGGAAGCAGTGCATGCTGGCCTGCCACCGGACACAGCAACGGACGCTGGCGCCGTTTACGGCGCGCGTCGAACGTTTCCGGGTGGCGCCCACCTATGATTTCCTGGCGCTGCCGAACAACGGCAAGCTTTATTACGAGGCGCTGCCGCTCGGCTTCGAACCGGCGGTTTGGCTCCACGCCGCGGCCGCTGCACATGAGGAGCTTGGGCTCGGCCGGCCATGACCCTCACCGTCCTGAACGTCGCCTACCCTCTCGCGCCAGTCGGCCCCGATGCGGTTGGCGGTGCCGAGCAGGTGCTGTCGATGCTCGACCAGGCACTCGTGCGCGCGGGACACGGCTCCATCGTGATCGGTTGCCAGGGCTCCAAAGCAGCGGGCGTCCTCATCGAGACACCTGCAGAACCAGGCGTGCTCGACGATGCGGCGAAAAAACGGGCCCAGCGCTCCCACCGCGCAGCGATAGATGTCGCACGCGCCCGTTGGCCGATCGACGTGGTTCATCTGCACGGCATCGATTTCGATGCCTATCTGCCTGGCCATGGCCCGACGCTTGTAAGCCTGCACCTGCCGCTCGATTGGTATCCGTCCGATGCTTTGCGCCCAATCCGTGACGATCTATGGCTGCACGCCGTCTCGGCGGCCCAACAGAGGACCGCGCCGCCGGGTGCGAAACTGGTTGCGCCCATTCCAAACGGCGTCGATATCGACGCGCTGAGCGGTCGGCAGTCCAAGCGCAACTTCGCGCTGGTGCTCAGCCGCATCTGCCCGGAAAAGGGCATCCATCTTGCACTGGATGCGGCCAAACAGGCTGGTGTGCCGCTGGTCATCGGCGGCAAGGTCTACCCCTATGAAACGCACACTCTGTACTTTCGTGACGAAGTCCAGCCGCGCCTCGACCAGCAGCGCCGCTTCCTCGGTCCGCTCGGCTTCACCGCCAAACGGCGCTTTCTCAATGCCGCCCGATGCCTGGTCATTCCCAGCCTTGCCGCAGAAACCAGTTCGCTTGTCGCGATGGAGGCGATGGCCTGCGGCACGCCGGTTGTCGCCTTTCCAAACGGCGCGCTGCCGGGCGTGGTCGAACACGGCAGGACGGGCTTTCTGGTCAATGACGTCCATGAGATGGCGGGAGCCATAGTCGCAGCATCCCGCCTGGATGCCGAGATATGCCGGGCCGAGGCGCGGCGGCGCTTTTCGCTCGACCAAATGATTTCGTCTTACATGGACGCGTACCATGCGCTGGCAGAGCTTGGTGCCGGCCGCAGGCGCCTCGCGGCGGTGCAGTGAGCGGTTTTCATGCTCCGCTCCGAGATCATCGACGATCCGGCCGCCCTTGAGGCCCTGGCGCCGCGCTGGCGGGAGCTCTGGGCGCACAGCCGGACGGCGACGCCGTTTCAATGCCCCGCCTGGCTGGTGCCGTGGTGGCGCACATTCGCGCCCGGAGAACTGGCGACGATCGCCGTCTGGCGTGGCGACGATCTGGTGGGATTGGCGCCGCTTTATCTAGAACACACAACTTCCGGTTCGAAACTGCTTCCGGTCGGGATTTCGTTGAGCGACTATCTGGATGTCCTGTGTTTCCCCGGCATCGAAGCGGCTGTCGCCGCCGTCATCGCCGACCGGGCTCTTGCGATCAATTGGTCGCAATGGATTTTCCCGGACCTACCGGCGGGTGCCGCGGGTCTCGCCATAACGCACCCTGCACTGGAGGCGGGTCAACTCGTCGATCACGCTGCTTGTCCCGTGCTCTCTATTGCCGGGGACGAGGCGCTGGCGGTCTGCGTTCCCGCGCGGCGAAGACGCCAGTTGCGCCGCGCACATAAAGCCGCATGCAGGCGCGGCTGCGTTTCCATCATGCCGGCGCAAGCCGATCCCAAAGCATTCTTCGATCACCTGGTCCGCCTTCACGGCGCGCGTTGGGCCGGACATGGCGACGGCGTTCTGGCCGACCCGGCTGCGGAAGAATTCCATCGACAGGCGCTTCCACTGCTTGCCGCGCAGGGCCTTGTGCGATGCTGGCTTGTTGCTATCGATGATGCGATGGTCGGGGCCTATTACGGATTTCACCATCGCCACCGCGCCTACGCCTATCTTGGCGGTTTCGATCCGGCCTACGCCGAGGAAAGTCCCGGCGCAATCCTCATTGGTCACGCGATTGCCGAGGCGGCTCGTGAAGGGGCGCGGGAGTTCGACTTTCTGCGCGGCCAGGAAACCTATAAATATGGCTGGGGCGCCGTCGACCAATGGACAATGCGAAAGGTCTGGACGCGGAGCATCGCTCAATGAGCACGACCGGACGAAAATCATCGTCACAGGCCTCGACAGCAAGAATGGTGCTCGATGAGTGCATTGCCGACGGCGCCTGCGTCGAAGCCATCATCGCCAGACTGGCGCTTCGCTTCGCGACGGGGATCGATGCCGCAGAATTGGCTGATTTGGCGCTGGATGTGCATTCGGCCGACCTTCGAAAACGAGACAGACTGGAGCGGGTCGCCGACCTGCTTCGTCACCGGCCTGACGTCTTTGCCATGCTGCGTGAAACAGGTGCGGCCGTTCGCCACGAGCGTAATGAGGAGGAAACGGATGCCGCTGTCGTCGAGCGGCTTGCCGCCGGGTTCGATGCGGCGGCGATGATTTCCCTGCCTGCAAGCGTGCAACTGTCCTCCCTGGGCGACGAGGAGAGGCTTTCAGCCGCTACCGATGAGATCGTCGAATGGCTGGAAAGGCATGGCTTCACCGGCGCCGATCGGGACATACTGGACATTGGTTGTGGCATCGGGCGTTTCGAAAGCGCGCTCTCCAGCGCGGCGCACCGGGTCGTCGGCATCGACATATCTTCGAAAATGATTTCGATCGCTCGAGAGCGATGTGCCAAGCTGCGCAATGTGGAACTGCGGCCGACCTCTGGTCTCGATCTTGCCGATTTCGGCAACGCAAGCTTCGATTGCGTGCTGGCTGTCGACAGTTTCCCCTATCTGGTACTGGCTGGCCTGGCGGAGCGGCATTTCAAGGAAATTGCGCGTGTTCTGAAAACGTCAGGCATGGCAGCACTTCTGAATTACTCCTATCGCGGATCGCCGGCGCTGGATCGTGCCGATGTTCACCGCCTCGCCGAAGCCCACGGCATGCAGGTCGTGGTTGCCGGCGAGAAGCCGTTCCGGCTGTGGGATGGCAATGCATTTCTTCTTTCTGCATCCGACGGAACATTACGGCCCAATGATTGTTCGGGCGTCAAATAGAAAAGGCACCTGTGAGTGCCCACAATCCGAAGGAGGACTAGATGGCATCCGGCGGTAGACATCACCCTCTGCCGTCAGGAAAAGGCTCCGGCGCCGGCGCGATGACCGATTTGGCCAAGGACAAGGTCGAGGAAACGCGGCTTTGTCAGGACAGAGCCTAGGAAGCAGCACACCGAGCGACGCCGGCTCGACGGCAATCGGATCAATTCCGATCAGTATCACGCCGCGGATCGGCTCTCTCAAGACTGACTGTTGCAACCGCTAACGCGAATCATGACCAGTGGCAGCAGAGGTCGCGAGAGTCGAATTATCGAGCGCACCCGGCAACATTGCCGGGGGAGAGGGAGGGGAAAGCATAGGCTTCCCCGACGAGATTAGCGGCTTCGAAACAATGCTGTGCAAGGGACGGCGCTGACGGCGAGGACGGCGCGTGAATCCTTGCAAACGCTGATTGCTGTCACCACACTGGTGAAGGGACCAATTCGTTAAGAGAACACTATGTCTCGCTCAAGCGACGATACCATCAGCCCGCAACTCCGGCTGGCAATAGACCGGAAGATTGCATCTCTGCTGACTGCCATCGAGCAGGAAAAGGTCCCCGACCGTCTGACCAACCTTGCGGTCCAACTGCAGAACGCGCTTGTCGAGAAGCGTCGATGCAAAGCAAAGAAAGTGGAATAGCTATCGACGCCTGTCGACTGCCAAGTTTCCCTGTGCTTCGGACAGGTGATTGCGTCTTTCTACCAATGTCTGCAACGAACTTTCGCCGAGGTGTTCCAGCACGCTGGCGCGCGCTCGGTTAAGGCGGCTTTTTACCGTTCCCACCGCGCAACCGCATATTTCGGCAGTTTCTTCATAGCTGACGCCAAGCACGCCGATCAGCATCAGGACCTCGCGCTGATGTTCCGGCAGCTTCTGGACCGCGCTAGAGACTTCCTTGCTCTGAACGGTCCATTCCTGCGTCGCTTCCGAAATCGGGATCGAAGAGGCGCAGTCAAGCAGGCCGGGTTTTTCCCTGTCGGCGGCCTTAATGCGCGTATAATAGGTGTTGCGCATGATGGTGAAGAGCCATGACTTCATACGCGTTCCGGGCTCGAACTTATCGATGTTGGCGAGCCCTTTGGTCAACGTCTCCTGGACCAGGTCATCAGCATCGTCAGGAACACGGCAGAAGGTGCGGGCGAAGGCTCGCAAGGCAGGTATCAGGTCAACGATGGAAACGTCATCCGTTTCCTGGTTGGCCAAGGCGTAGCCCCTCGAGGACAATGGTCCAGCTCCCAGCAAGAATAAGTTGATGCACGCAGACCTAGCTAAATGCATGAAGGTTGGGTTCGTTCCGGACGTCGAAATAAGTCGCTAGAAAATCTTGGATTGGGCGAACGCACACCCGTCTCTGTGCGGCCGAGTTCTGTTGCAGTGAGGCCCCCCGATTAGAACACTGCCAGGGTCCGCCCGCAGTGGGCAGCCAGCGACGGCGATTCGCCATTGTTCCGCAAGCAAAGGCGCCAGTCTTTTGCTGGAACAAAGCTGCGCATCGGCAGTTCGACGCCCTGAGCCGGTGGTTCCGGCCTTCATCCATCGAGGAGCGATAAACCATGGCCCAGTCCCGGCAGCGTTCAGAAACTCAGCCTGCAAGCAGTCGCGACCAAAATGTCGAGCGTGGAAACGGCGGTGAGTTTCACCAAACGGCGGAAGGCGAGACCCCTGTCCTCACCACTGCGCTCGGAACGCCTGTCTCGGACGATCAGAACACTCTGAAGATCGGCGAGCGTGGGCCATCGCTGATCGAGGATTTCCACTTCCGTGACAAGATCTTCCATTTCGATCACGAGCGGATACCCGAGCGGGTCGTGCATGCTCGCGGCTACGGGGCACACGGCTATTTCGAAACCTATGAATCGCTCGCTAAATACACGCGCGCCGACATTTTTCAGCGTGCTGGCGAAAAGACGCCGGTTTTCGTGCGCTTCTCGACAGTCGCCGGCAACAAGGGCTCGTTCGACCTGGCCCGCGACGTGCGCGGTTTCGCGGTCAAGCTTTACACCAAGGAAGGCAATTGGGATCTGGTCGGCAACAACATCCCGGTTTTCTTCATCCAGGACGCGATCAAGTTTCCCGATCTGATCCATGCCGCCAAGCAGGAACCGGACCGCGATTTCCCGCAGGCCCAAACTGCGCATGACAATTTCTGGGACTTCATCAGCCTGATGCCGGAATCGATGCACATGATCATGTGGATCATGTCAGATCGTGCGATCCCGCGCTCCTTCCGCTTCATGCAGGGCTTCGGCGTCCACACCTTCCGCTTCGTCAACGCGGACGACGAATCCACCTTTGTCAAATTCATCTGGAAACCAAAGCTTGGCATGCAGTCGGTAGTCTGGAACGAAGCGGTCAAAATCAATGGCGCCGATCCGGATTTCCATCGCCGCGACCTATGGGAGGCGATCCAGTCCGGCAACTTCCCTGAATGGGAACTTACCGTACAGCTCTTCGATCAGGACTTTGCGGACAGCTTCGATTTCGACGTCCTCGACGCCACCAAGATTATTCCCGAAGAGATCCTCCAGCCGATCCCCGTGGGGCGACTGGTCCTGGATCGCATGCCGGATAATTTCTTCGCCGAGACCGAACAGGTTGCGTTCATGACGCAGAACGTGCCCCCCGGCATTGATTTTTCCAATGACCCGCTGCTGCAGGGACGCAACTTTTCCTATCTCGATACCCAGCTGAAACGGCTGGGCAGCCCGAATTTCACCCACCTTCCGATCAATGCACCGAAATGCCCGTTCGCTCATTTTCAACAGGATGGACACATGGCCATGCGCAATCCGGTAGGCCGTGCCAATTATGAGCCAAATTCGTGGGGCATGGGTCCGCGCGAAGAACCCCAGCGCGGTTTCCGTTCCTTTGCCGATGCCGAGGAGGGCCAGAAAGTGCGGCTGCGGGCGGAAAGCTTCGCCGACCACTACAGCCAGGCGAGGCAGTTCTTCAACAGCCAGACGCCTCCGGAACAACGCCACATCGCGATGGCTTTGACATTCGAGTTGAGCAAGGTCCAAACACCGGCAATCCGCGAACGAATGGTCTCCCATCTGCTGAACGTCGACGAGGCTCTGGCGACCACTGTCGCCGACAAGCTTGGCATTCCAAAGATGCCCAATCCGGCAAACGCTGCCGTGCCGCCGCGAGACGACCTGGAGCCATCTCCGGCGCTCAGCATCATCAAAAACGGACCGGAGAGCTTCAGAGGCCGCAAGGTTGGCGTGTTGGTCAGCGACGGCATGGATGCCGCGATGTTCGAGCAACTCCGATCCGCGATCGAAACGGAAGGCGCGGTGATGGAGGTTGTCGCCGCAAAGGTCGGCGGCGTAAGTGCGGCCGACGGCACGCAAATCGAAGCGAGGCACATGATCGACGGCGGACCATCGGTCCTGTTCGACGCGGTCGTGCTTATGTTGTCAGAACCGGGCGCCGAACTGCTGGCCAAGGAAGCCGCGGCGAAGGATTTCGTTTCCGATGCCTTCGCGCATTGCAAATTCATCGGGTTCACGCCGCAAGCCGAGCCACTCCTGGCCAGGGCAGGTGTCGAGGCGGATGCGGATGAAGGACTGATAAGGCTGGAATCAGAAGAGGCGGCTGAGGAATTTGTCCAGGCCTGCCGGAAGTTGCGGCTTTGGGCGCGGGAGGCGGCCGTCAAGCTCTGACGCGGGTGCATGCTGGCCATCTGTTTGCATGGTAGACGGGAACCCCGGCGACCATGCGGGCGGAAGCATCCGCGCCGCTCTTACTGGGCCGTCTATGACCGGGCGTTGTTCTTAGTCGCTTCCTCTCGCTGCTTTTTCAGGACTTCGTCAGTCCCGACCAGCTTTTTCGCCCCGCCGGAGATCGCTGTGGACACCACGGCCGGCGGGTCACTCGCGGGAAAGGAATCCTCAAGTCCGGCCTGCAACTGGTCTTCCAAGGTTTTTGGCTCTTCCGACCGACCAAGTGTCCTTCGGGTTTCTGCTTCCTCCAGCGGCTGTTTCATTTTCGGTGAACAACTGACCTCTCGAACGCAGGCGTAAAGCTGTTCGATGGCAAATTCCTTCATTGTCTCGAAATCTGCCCTTTCATCATTCATTGCCTCGATCTGATCGACCATAGTCTTCTCGAACCGGTCAAGGCTATCGCTTCCGCAAGCCTGGCAAAGACGCAATAATGCTTCGTGGAGCACTTTCGGACCAAAATAAGCAGACGCTTCGAGCTTGAGCCGCTGCAAATGCTCTGGAGTTGCCGCCTGAAGTTTTGACATATGCAGCCCTTTCGCCTGACGAGCATATCAACGGCAATCGTCGGCAGATGTTCCATTCACCCGGCCTGATGCATAGCTCTTGTTCAGCGGACCGCCGCGCTTCCCATTTCAGGCGTAACGGCAAAATGGCGTCACATCCGCAATTCAGCTCATGCTTTACACCTCAAACGGCGGCGCGGTCATTTAGATGGGGCCGATCGCGTCTAGACAGTTCTACGCGATTTTCGGCCTGTAAATGCGGCAAAGGCGGTAATGACGTGAGAATAGGATGGTTTGAGGGCTTGGCCGACAATGCAGCAAGCCGAAATGCCGGGTAGTGGGTCAGTTTGAAATCGTCCCGTCAACACTATCTAAATAAGCACGGATCGCTTTAGCAGTGGCCTCTGCGCGCGGGCGAGAAGTTGCTCTCAGACCTAGTCCCATATGATCGCATTCGATCTTCATGAGAAATTCGACAGCGTCGTCTACGATCCAGTCTCGGCGAAGCCGCCTTGCCGCCTCAAGTAGATACGGGTCATACTCATCTGCGAAGGGCTTATGGTCCCAAACCTCGCCTTTCGCGAGCAAGCCTATTGGGTCCCACTCGGAAAACCCGATATCTCGCAAGCAGGAAAGCTTCAAATGGCCATGCATTTCCACCGTCGTGGTTGTCTCTGATCAACAGCGCCGAAATTGTGGGAACGCCTATTTCGCGTTTCGCAGATTTCAAACTAACCCACTACCAAATGCCGGCGTGTCTGGACTTCGGTCATTTGCAGCGGCGGGTGTCTACCTCCGTGCTCGGCCGTCTTCGAGTTCGAGCGTCGAATCGAAGTAAGTCATCCAGCGCGTATCGTGAGTCACAACGCAGATCGCGACATTGCGACTGTCCGCCAGATGCCTGAAGACCTTCATCACCATCTCCGCCCGCGTACCATCCAGCGCAGCGGTGGGTTCGTCGGCCAGAATGACGGTTGGATCATTAGCCAGGGCCCTTGCGATCGAAACGCGCTGCTGCTCGCCGCCGGAAAGCTGGGACGGATAGTTGGAGCCGCGATGTCCCATGCCCAACGCATCGAGCAGCCTGGCGGCTCGCACCTGCGCCTGCTGCCGGCCGACATCGTTGACCTGCATGGCGATAGCGACGTTCTCGGCCGCCGTGAGAAAAGGGATCAAATTCGCCTTCTGGAATACAAAGCCAAGATGGGTCCGCCTGAAGGTCCGCAGCTCGTTGAGCTTAGCACCGGGACGCGAAATCACCTTGCCGTCGAACAGAACCTCTCCCGTAGTCGGAGCCTCCAGCAGGCCGGCGATCATCAGCAGTGTCGTCTTGCCCGAGCCGCTGGGGCCGACGATGCCGCTGACGGCGCCGGGGCTCAAGGTCAGCGAACCTTCAGCCAGCGCGGTGACAGGAGAGCCGCCGCTCTCATAGACTTTGCTTGCGCTGCGGACCTCCAATGTGGCGAGGCGGCGCTGCGACATCAGGCCAGCACTTCCTGGGCACGGACGGCGAGCGCGCGACGGATCGCAAACCAGCTGGCCGCAAGGCTTAGCGCCATGAGCACCAGCGACAACACGCCAAGGTCGGATTCGGTGATCAGCACGGTTCTCGGGAACCTCGGATAGATCGTGAACGAGATGGCGATGGCCAGAACGAGGCCGCAAAAGCCGATCAACCCCGCCTGCTGCGCGATCATGCCGATGATCACCCGGTCGCGAGCGCCAATCAGCTTCAAAAGCGCTATCTGCGCGACCTTCTCGATCGTCATCGTATAGATGGTCAGCGCTATGACGGCGCAGCAGATGAGCAGCGTCATCGTCGTGAAAGCCAGGATCTGGACGCGGAGCTTGCCGAGGCGGCCGTCCAGTAGAAGCGTTTCCTGGTCCTGTTGAGTCAGGACCTCGACATCACCCCAGCGCCTGATCGCATCGCGCACGACCTCCTTATCAGCGCCCGGGAGAGTTTCGACGATCACTGCGGCGACACTACCGGTATCGTCGCCCAGACCCATGCGGGTCTTGCCCTTGGCGGCGCGGTTGAGGAGGATCGCTTCGCTTGGAAGGAGCTGATTGATGACCTGCGCGTCCGGGATGGTGACGAACAGTAGACCGTCGCCACCCATGTCGACCTGCCCGGTAGACACGCCGACAATCGTATAGCTATCCCGTCCAAGCCGGATCTCGTCGCCAACAGCCAAGCCGAGAGTTTTGTCCGCTATGGCCTCGTAACGATTCGATTGGACGTGGCGGCCTGCGATCAACGGTATCCAGCTACCACTGTCGCTTGGATAATCCACTCCGGTGACTGACATGCGCAGGGGGGCCCCGTCGACATCGAACTGCTGATTGTATTGGATGAACCGCCGCGTTGCCGCAACGCCGGCCACGCCGGCCACGCGGCGATCGAGATTGGCCGGAACGGCGGAGGATTCGGCGAACGGCCCGGACTTTCCCCCTTCGACGACCCAGAGGTCGGCACCAATGCCATCGATCACGATGAGTGCTTCGTAGACGATGCCGCGATACATGCCCAGCATGCCGATCGTCGCCGCCATCAGCAGGCCAACGCCGAAGACAGTCAGGATGAACCTCAACAGGTTGTGCCTGATATCTTTGATCGCGAGGTTCACCCGCCTGATACCTGTATGTTGACCGCCTGGTACTGGAAGCGGCCTGTCGGACTGAGCACCACATCCCCGACTTTCAGGCCGCGCGTGATCTCGATATCGGTACCGCTGGAATAGCCCAGTGAAACGGGCGCCCAAAAGGCCCGGCTTTCGCGGGCAACCCATAGACCCACCCGCCCCTGGTTCCTGGCTAGGAAACGCTGTGGCACGGCGATGCCCGGCGATGGCGATTCCGCTTCGATGATGATGCTCGCACGCTGCCCAACCGCCCAGTTCGCAGGCACCTCGTCCAGTTTCAGATCGACTGTGAACTCACGCGTCTCCTGGTCGACCTGCCGGCCGATCCGCAGGATCGAAGCGGCATAGGGCCGCTGCGGATTCGATGAGAACGTGACCTTCGCGACCTGCCCAGGCCGAAGCGACCCCATTGCGGATTCATCGAAGCGTGCAAAGACCAGCAATGATTTTGGATCGACGATCTGCATCAGTTCGACGCCCGGTGAAAGCAGGTCGCCGACTGTACGACTGCGGGAAACCACGACACCGTCAACCGGGGAGCGTATGGAGGTTTCGCCGACGCGGCTCCGCAGTTGCTCGACCTCGGCGGTCGCGGCCGCGGCCTGGGCCTTTGCACGCTCGATGGTAACAGTCGCTCGCGCCAACGCGGCCTCAGCCTGCTTCTGGGTGCCCTCGACGAGGTCAAACTCAGATTTGGAAATCGACTTGCTGGCCAGCAGCAGCTTCCTGCGCCCCAGATCGGCCTGAGCGGTGCCGGCGGCGATGGCCAGCCGGTCGCGCTCGAGCTCGGCCTCGCGCACACTCTCCGCAGCGGCCCGGTCGTTGGCGACCGCGGCGGCGAGCTGGTATTCGAGTTCGGTCGCGTTGAGGGTGGCGAGTACGTCGCCTGTCTTCACTTCGTCATTCCGGTCGACGCGGACCTCGGCCAGGAACGCCTGGATCCGTGCCGTCACGACAACCTGATTGGTCGCGCCAAGCAGGCCAGGACCGGCGATCTCGCGCGCGATCAGCCTTTGCTGGGCGACATAGGACTCAACCTGAGCGGGCCAGATGTACCATCCGGAAAATAGCCCGACTGCCGCCAGAACGGCAAACAAGATTAAGATGAAGCGAACCACGTGACTTTACCCGCACCGGCTTCGGCCGGCCCCGTCAACCCAAGAATTGCGCAATACTACACCGCCGCCTGCTCAACGGCATCGACTGTCGATTGGCCGGCCACCAGCCGTGCGATGACCTCCCGCAGAATGTCATGCGCCTCAGCATCGTCATAGCCAAGCAGATCGTATGCCATGAACAGGCCAAGACCGGTCCCGCTCGGATAGGTACGAAGGTCTAGCTCGCTGGTGCGTGGCTTTTCTCGCCGCATGTCAGGCAGGGGCGTTACTTTGAACATGCCGAGGTCGAGCTCGCCGGTTGCATTGGCCCTTTGAAGCGGGGCCGACTGCGTGGCCTGCGTCCATCGTTCGACCGTCTGGGCGCCGACGACGAAGAGGGAGGTGTAGGACCCCTTGGCCACGACATAGTCATGAACGTCCCCGAAATAATTCGAATCCATGAAGGGCGCGAATTGGATGGCCTCGTCGATCCCTTCTCCGATGGAAACGGCGAGTGCTTCGAGCGTCTCGTACCGGGACAGACGCACGCGTACGGGCACGTCCGAGGCGACGAAGTTGACGTAGTTCTCCAGCCTCCGGTCGTGGCGCAAAGCAGCTGGGATCTGCAGGACCATATCATCCACGCCACCTCGCGCACCAATGGTGTGTGCAAAGGCCGCGATGATCATGGCCGTTTCCGTCGTGCCGGCTGCCCTGGCACGCTTGCGCAGCACATCCTGCTGGTCGCCGGGTATCGAGAGCGTCACGCCCTCGCCGAGGCTGCAATCGACCAGATTGACATTCGTCCGCCGGCCCTTCGCCTTGCGCCCGAGATTGGGAATATCCGGCAAGGGCTCGGCGAATACCTTGCGCAGGAATGCGTCGCGCCGTTCGAACGAGCCGGGTTTTCCGACATGGTCAAAATCCCGGATGAACCGGTCGATGCTCATTTCCACGGGATCAAGCGGCAGGCCGAGATAAGCCTTGACTGTCTCCTCGATGATGAGGCCGAGAGAATAGCCGTCAACGACGAGATGATGTGCCTTGGCGACGATTAGGTCGCTCTCGGAGCCGAACCGGATGACGGTGACGCGGAACATCGGTGCCTCAATGTCTATGCGCTCCTGCGCAAGTTCCGTTGCGCGCTCCATTGCTTCGGCCTCATCGGCAACTTGCTCGACCCTGAAGAACTCCGTCGGCGTCCTTTCCAGATAAGCGCCGTATCCAGCCCCCTTGCGGAAGAACCGGGTACGCATCACCTCGTGGCGCGCCATGATCGTTTCGATCGCTCGCCTGAGACGGTCGGCGTCCATCTGCGGCCGGATTTTGAACTCTTTGCTCACCAGGAACGCGGCACGGGCATGCGAAGTCGCGTCCGGATGGTCCTGGAAACGCAGCAACCCCAGTTGCGTGCTGGTCACCGCAATCTCTCTTTCTACGTTGGGCACGCCCTCGAGCGGCGAGCGCTCGACATCCGCGCTCGCACTCGGCTGGCCAGACCACTCGCGCACCCTCCAGAGCATTGCGTCGGGTACCAGGGGGGCTGACGTTTCAAGCTGGGAGGAAAGCTCGCCGAGAAACTCATCGAACAGCAACCGCGCCGTTGCTTCCTCGACGACGTCGAGATCCACCGTCAGCCGGCAGACAACAGCGGCTTCGCAGACCGCTGCGGACAATTGGATCTCGTGCGCGGATGCGGCGACCGCGTCGAGAGGATGGTCGAGAGGGGCGAGCGCGGTAACTTGGCTCCCATCGAGGAAAGCGAAGCCGAATTGGCGCAGCGAAATATGGCGAACGCGCAGGTCCTCTTCGAGCGCCAGTTCCAGGGACGACGTATCCATTGACCGGTGCGCGTGACCGTTTGCGTCGGCACGCTCGACCTTCCTGAGCAGATCGTAACCGGGTTCATCCATGGCTCGCAGGACAACCGGATAAGACCCATCCAGGGGGCCTATCAATCCGTTTGGTGTCCCCTCCCCGCGCTCGATATACCAGCGGTCGACAACCAATGACCGGCGGGAGAAGCGGTTTGCCAAGGTCTTGGCATAGGCGGTCAGGAAGCGCGCGGCCGGCAGCTCCGATTTCGGCGCGAACGCTGCGGCGGGAAGCGTGATCTCCAGCAGCCCGACACGGCCCCGGTTCGATCCCATACCGGCGGGAGACGCGGCGCGACTGCGGGCGGGTATCGGTACGATCGCAGGCGCGTAGTGAAGGATCTCCTTCCAGTAGGCGAGATCGCGACGATACTCGCTCGATCCAGGCATCGGATGGACCCCGCGTGCATGGTCGGCAAAACTGGGCCTGGCATCGACCGCTTCCTCCTCGTCTTGCGCGAGCAGCGCGATCAGAAGATGAACCGACAAAGCGTCGGCAGCCGCGCGATGAGCCCGGACTTGCAGCTCGTGCCCGCCATCCTGTCGCTGCCACGCACCGATGCGCCACAGCGGACCAGGGAGCGCGACATCGCCCAAACGACCGCCCGGCGAAAGCACTTCAACAACAAGTTGGGCCTCGAAGCCGATCTCCACCGCGCCGGACGCCGATGTCGCACCCGTCATCCGGAGCGCATCGTGGATCTCGACCAGTCGAGCCAGTCTTGACGCAAGCGTGGCCAGCGACACGCCAGGCGCGATGCTCGTCTCGACCAGGATCTGATTGTCGGCCTTTGCGACGGCCGACGACATCGGCCGTCCATCCAGCATCATCGCATGGACCTGGCGGCCAAGAGGCCGGAAGGCTTCCTGCACTACAGCGCCGTCGGAACTCACTTGTGCGGCCGAGATCAGCAACGCGGACGCCTTGAGCTTCGCCTCAAAGGCGGACGCGACGAGACGGGCGAGCCCCGCGATCGTCGGCGCCTGCAGGAACTTGGCGACAGGGATGTCGACTTCGACCTGGGCCTCGACGCGGTTCTTCAGCTCGAACGACGACAGAGAGTCGAGACCGAGTTCGCTGAGCTTGCGGTCATCAGCCAGGGCGCTTGCCTCGACCTTCAGGACTTTCGCCACCTCGCGCCGGATCATGTCCGCAAGCAAGTCGTCCCACGCCTCGCGTGGCGCGGCGGCCAGCTCGGCCTGAATGCGAGACCGCCCTCCGGTTCTGTCTCCAAGCAGCGGCGAAATCCTCGGGTTCGTCGCTGCGCCCGGGTTCGTACGTGCGATCGCGGCCCAGTCGATATGGGCGAAGCCGAGGTTCTCCGATCTGGCGCGCAACAGATAGGACAAGGCTGCCGCCGCCTCGGAATCCTGCACCGGCTTGATGCCGACGCTGTCGAGATAATTGGTCATTGCTTCCGACCTGGCGACGAATCCACTGCCGGCGATCATGCCCCAGGCCGTGGAGGAGCCAGTCAAGTTGCGACCTCTGCGATACGTGGCGATTGCGTTCAGAACAGAGTTGGCGGCCGTATAGTTGGCCTGCCCCGACGAACCGATAACCTGCGCGATCGAGGAGAAATTCACGAAGAAGTCGAGGGGAATATCATGTTCGACGACGGCGACGTGCAGGTTCCATCCGCCGGCTATCTTCGGCCGCAGCACGCGGTCGATCTTGCCTGCATCGAGCTGCGAGACGAAGGCATCCTCGATCACCGCAGCGCCATGCACGATGCCGCGCAGTGGGGCCTCTCCCGCAGCATGTTCCCCGATCAGCCTGTCGACGGCTGCTGCATCGGTCACGTCCAAAGCCGCGCGAACGATCCGCGTGCCGCGTTGCTCCATGATATCGATGGCTGCAGCCGCTTCGGCATCGGGAACACCGCTTCGATTGGCAAGGATGATGGTTCCCGCGCCCTTTTGACTCAGCCAATCGGCGATCGCGACGCCGAAGCCCTTGAGTCCACCGGTGACGAGATAGGAGGCCTGAGCGGAGACGGCGAACTGTGCGGCGAGGTCAAGTTCGATGTCCACGGAAGGTTCGTCGAAAGTGACGATCACTTTGCCGATGTGCAGCGCTCGCGAAAGCATGCGCATGGCTTCCGCAGCACGTGATGCCGGGAAACGGCTCGCCTCCAGCGGCTTGTAAGCCCCGGCGGCAACCTTTGCCTCCACCTCCGCCAGCAATTGCCTGAAGAGTTTCTCCCTCTCCACGGGAAGCGTCGAGAGATCAATGACCGAATAGGCGTTATTGCGATAGAGCGAGCGAAGTCCGATCGGCTTGTCGTCGGCGAGATCGCGCTTGCCGATCTCGACCATGCGGCCGAACGGCGCCAGGCATTCCAGGCTCTTGTCGATGCCATTGCCAGACAGCGCGTTCAACACCACGTCGACGCCGCGGCCGCGCGTCAGGGAACGCACCTCGTCGGCGAAATCGAGGGCGCGCGAGTTCATGACCTCATCCACGCCCCGTTTCTTCAGGAAGGCGCGTTTCGTGTCGCTGCCGGCAGTGCCAAAGACTCGAGCGCCCACGTCATGCGCGACCTGGATGGCGGCGAGGCCGACGCCACCCGAAGCCAGATGGATGAGCGCGGTTTCGTCCTCCGCCAATCTGCCGATATGCGTGAGAGCGTAGTGAGCGGTAAGGAAGGCTGTCGGGAGGGTCGCGGCCTCGATCAGATCGATGCCGTCGGGCACGCGCATGGCGAGATCCGCCCGGATCTTGGCGAAGCGTCTGAGATAGCCCTTGCCCATGCCCATGATGCGATCGCCGGGCTTGAGATTGGTCACCCGATCACCGACTTTGCGAACGGTCCCGGCGAACTCCAGCCCGAGATTGCGCCAATACGCCTCGTCATTCTCCAGCTCGTCCGGCAGGATGCTGGTAGCCGCCATAATGTCGCGGAAATTCAGGCCGACCGCGGCGACTTCGACCATGACCTCGTTCGGCGCCAATTCGGGATCGGCGATTTCGCGCAGTACGATATTGTCTATGGTGCCGGGTCCCGTCATGGTGACGGCGAAGTTGGAAGAATCCCGCGCGGTCTCCAGCGTCCGCCGCGACGGCGCGACTTCGTGCAAAGCCAATTGTTCCAAACGCGGGACATAGCGTTCGGCGCCGCGCAGGACGAATTCCGTTTCTGCGGTTTCCTCCAGCACGGCGTCCGAAGTCGTTACCCCTGACTGCAGCGACCTGGCATCCGCATCGATAAGACGGATGCTCAAACCCTTGAATTCGTTTGCCATTGTGCGAGAAATACCGATCAAGGCGCTCTCGCTCAGGCCGGAAAGGCTCATCGGCTGGTCACCTTGCATGAGCCGGCTGCCGGACGTGAAGACAACCAGTTCGGGCCGCGGTTCGGACGAGCTGTGCAGCCGGTCGACGACCTTTCCAAGTGTGATCAACTGGTGGACGACAGGCGTAATCGTGGCGAGAAGCGCGTCCCCGCCTGCTTTTTCGTCGAGCGTCTCGGCGACGGCGGCGCTGAACAGGATGCCACCCTTCCCCTCCGATTTGGTCATGAATGCCCGGATCGTGGCGAGCGCTTCATCCGCATCGAGATTCAAAAACGGCGCGGGATTTGCGACTTCGACCGTCACTCCGCGGCTGACCAACTCGGCCAATGTGGCTTCCAGGCGCTGCGTTCCGTCACCCACCACCAGCCAGTGAGCACAACGCAATGAGGGTGCTGCGGGTTTGGCTTCCTGCTTCTCGAAATGCTCCTCGAAAACGCTGGAGACGGAGCCGGCGCCCTGTTGGGTCCTGCCGCCCCTGACCTTGCCCAGCGCCTTTGTCTGCAGGTTGTCGAGAACGATCAACGGCTGCCCTTCCGGCGAGAATACGCTGAACCGCATCGAGTACGGATCGAGGCCCGGCTGGATGTCGACGATCACGTCGGGCGTCATCGGGGAGCTCAGCAGGATCTTGCGCGCCCCGGTCGGCAGGCGCAGCTGGTACTGGGCCTTGTCTTCATTCGCCGGCGGCAGCGGTTCACCAGGAACCCACACGCCGTCTTTATGCGAAGCCAGGCCGATGCCGGCCTGGAGCACGGCGTCCAGCAGTCCGGGAAAGGCGAAATACTGCTTCGACAGGTTGGGATCCTTGCTCGACAGCCTGGCAACCAGGCGGTCGCCGATAATATCGAGCGCGCTCACCGACTGGAAATATGGGCCGTATTCAAGGCCGTGCCGTTCGGCCAGACGGTAGAATTCCGCCTTTTCGACAAGGCTTGGGCGATCTTGCAGGAGGTCAGCGGGAGCTGGTGCAAGTTCGTATTTGTGGCTGAAGCCATAGGCCTCGGCACGCGTCCTCCAGCCGTCTTCCGAATCCCGATGGAGCGTCGAGATGCGCAGCCTGCTACCGATCGGATCGAACGTCGTCGTGACCAGTATGACGTCGTCCTCGGCGATGGAAAGCGCTTCGTACAGTTTGAAATCGCGCAGCTCTACGGACTCGGATCCGAAATGGTCGCGCAGCGCGGCACCCATGATTTCGATGTAACCGACGGCCGGGAACAGGCAGTCGCCGCTGACGCGGTGGTCAGCCAGGAATTTGAAGCCTCTGAGCGTAATTTCGTTCGTCCAGGACGGTCCCGCCGTGAAGTCGCGCCATCCAAGCAGAGCGTGCCGGGGCGCCTCGAACAGGAAGCTCTTGGTCTCCTCGGATGTGTTCAGCAGGCGCTGGTTGTTCCAGGGCAGGTTGGGAATGGCCAACCGACCGCTCGATGGTTTCGGCCGGTGGAATTCGACACCGGCAACGTGCAGGCTGCCCTCGGCCCGCGCCAGCGTCCAGAAATCATCAGTTTTGCGATCGAGCGAGTTCACCGCGGCGACGTCTGCCCCACGTTCCTGCGAAATGCCTCGGATGAGCGGCGTCAGCGTGCGGTGCGGACCGACTTCCAGGAAAGTATTGATGCCGAAATCGAGGGTGAAGTCCAATGCCTTGGTAAAGCTGACAGGTTGACGCAAATTGGCCCACCAGTAGTCAGCGTCAAACTTCGTTTCGAATATGCCGGTGACAGTCGAGATGATCGGCAGGCGGCCTTCCTTCCAGGCAACCGGACCAAGTTCGCCGAGGAACCATTCCTTGCAATCTTCCAGATGCGCGCTGTGCCACCCGAAATCCATGGTCATGCGGCGGGCCGTCGCGTCGGGATAGGCTTCCGCGACCTTGGCCAGCAGGCCAAGCACCGCGTCCTCCATGCCGGAGATCGTCTGGGCGATCGGGCCGTTATAGGCAGCAATGACGACGCTTTCGTCGTCGGGCAGGAAAGGCTCGAGCTGCTGGACCGTCAGCCCTATCGTGGCCATTGCACCGCGCCGCTCGCTTTTCAGCGGTATGACGCCGCGTTTGGCGATGATGCGGGCCGCCGTCCCGAGATCGATGACGCCTGAAACATACGTGGCCGCGACCTCGCCGAAACTGTGACCGATCAGAAGCTCAGGCCGCACGCCGATCTTCATCCAGCGCTCGTAGAGCGATATCTGTGTGGCGAAGATGGAAGCCTGCGTGACATCGGCATCGTTGATACGGGTCTTTGTCTCGTCCCGTAGCATCTCCTCGACGGTCGACCAGCCGACCATCGGACGCAGCACCTCGTCGAACATCTCGGCCGTTCGGCGAAACGCGCGGTCTTCCTTCAACAGGCGGCGCGCCATGGCCCACCACTGGCCGCCCTGGCCGGAGAAGGCGATGGCGAGCCGACGGTTGGAGGAGGCCCTGCCGGTGATGATGGTCGGCCCTTCCGCGTTCTGCTCAACGGCTCCTTTCGCCAATGCGCGCAGCTGGGTCTGGAGCGCGGTGCGCTCGGGCTCGACGATAAGCGCGGCCCGTTGGGCGAAGTTATCGCGCGCGCTGCTCAAATGGGCGTTGATGTCTTCGACCGGCGTCTCCGCCAGGGAGCCCCCCTCCTCCAGAGCATCCGCCAGACGGCCTGCCCACAGCTCCAGTCCCGCCGTGCTGCCGGCCGAGATCGGGACGGCTATCGGATGGCCGGCTATTACCGGCCTTGGCGCGCGATTGACGCTCGGCGACAGTCCCCGCCATCCTTCCACGGCGATCGAGGCATTGGTTCCGCCAAAGCCGAAGGAGTTGACCACCGCCAGGGCCGGTCGGCCGTGATGGTCGATTGGCGTCGGCTTCGTTGCTACAGCGATGTTTAGCGCGTCGAAGGGAATGCTCGGGTTCGGGCGCTCGAAATTCCGGTTCGGCAGCACGATGGCATGGTTCGCCGTCAGCACGGTCTTGATGAAACCAGCGATACCGGAAGCGGATTCGAGGTGGCCGAGATTGGGCTTGAACGATCCGACATAGGCCGGCTTTGGTCGTGAATTCACACCGAACACGCGGCCGATGGCAGCGGCCTCGATCGGGTCGCCGACCGGCGTGCCGGTTCCATGAGCCTCGATATAGTCGACATCCGCCGGATCGATGGAAGCGCCTTCTACGAGCGCCTCCAGCATCGCTTGCTGCGCTTCCCCACTCGGAGACGTCAGGGTTGGCGTATATCCGTCCTGATTGACCATCGAATGACGGATCACCCCATAGATCCGGTCGCCGTCCGCAATTGCGCGGTCGAGAGGCTTCAGCAATACGAAGCCGCAGCCTTCGCCGCGAACGAAGCCGTCCGCCCTTTCGTCGAACGTGTAGATGCCGCCGGTCGGCGAAAGCATATTGGCGCTGGAGAATGCGATGAACGGACCCGGATCGAGCATGCAGTTGACGCCGCCTGCCAGCGCCATGTCGCAGGTGCCCGTGCTCAGGTGACGCACTGCCTGGTCGATGGCGACGAGCGCCGACGAGCATGCCGTGTCGACGGCAATGCTCGGCCCTTTCAGATCGAATCGGTGGGAGATTCGATTAGCTGCGATCGAGAACGCCGAACCCGTGCCGGCAAAGATATCCCCGCCACCGACACGTCCGCGGCGAAGGTTCTGCGCGAAATCGTTGGTCGAGATGCCAAGGAATACACCGGTGCGTGCGCTACGCAGATCGGCCAATGTGCGGTGGGCGTCCTGGACGGCCTCGAACGCCACTTGCAGCGCCAGGCGCTGCTGCGGGTCCATCGTTGTCACCTCGCGGGGCGACATGTCGAAGAAACTCGGGTCGAAGCCGAAAACATCGCTGGCAAGAAATCCGCCCCAGCGCGTCCGCATCTTTCCCCGCGCATCGGGCTCCGGATCGTAGAAGGCGTCAACGTTCCAGCGGTCCGCCGGGATATCAACGATGCCGCAGTTCTTCTCCAGGAGAAAGTTCCAGTACGATTCCGCGTCCTGAATCCCTCCAGGGAACCGGCAACCGAGCCCGATAACCGCGACTGGCTGCGTAGAGTCAATGACGTGCTGGGGCGCATCGCCCCCACGATGAATGTTCATGCCCAGACCCCCGCCTAGTTATGCACCGTAGGTTGCACAACCCACGGTGTATTTAAATGCATGTCCTCGCGGAAGCTCCAAGCGCAAATTCACCAGGCAAGCATCTTTGTCGCAAGATGTGTCTTTTAAGCCGATCTGACTGCTTTTAAGCCAATATGTCTGCTTTTTAAGCCGATCCGACTGCTTTTTTAAGCCGATTTACTATTTTTAAGAGGAGCACCGTGCGCTCAATCTTCCGGGCTAGGCTTAATAGCAGGCGCTAGCCGACGTCCAATTGCTGAAGCGTCAAGGCAAGCCGTATTGTCGAAGTCGAAGACACGTGCGGCCGCCTGCGGACCGCGTGCACTCCATGCAACGGCGGCCACATGGTGTTCGCTTGGACGGAACTCACTAAGCCTGGTCGGCTCAATCAGCCCAAGAGGCGGTGATAGGATAGAGGCCTCGCCGTTCGCCTCCATGCCTATTTCAAGTCCCACTCCGGAGAGGCCGACGCCTGCGGCCTTTAGCAAGGCTTCGCGACAAGTCCAAAACCGGTAGAACATCAGGCGACGGGCGTCTGATGTCAGGGATTCAAGCTGGGTGACTTCACCGGGCGCGAACAGAGAGCGGGCGATGGACATCTCGTCGCTCAGTGGGGCGACGAGTTCAATATCCACGCCGACTTGCCCGGCGGCGGCCACGGCCACAAGGGCAAGCTCCCCAGAATGCGAAAGGTTGAAGGCGAGACGCCCGTCTGCAAGGACCGGCTTTCCTTCGGGGGTCTGGCGCAGATCAAGCTTTTCTGGCGCTTGGCCGATGTAAACTGACAGCACAGTGCGCAAGGCGGCATGAGCTGCCAAGTGACGCCGTTGATCGCGCTCAAACACAAACCGCCTGCCCCTGGTCAATTCAGCTGGGCTAAGCGCGGTCAGGTCCATTTGTGAAATTGGAGCATCGAGGGCGATCCGCCATATATGGACATCGAAGCCGAGAACTGGCGTCGCCCGCGCGCCATCTTCTTGCAAGACAACACCGCTCTGCTTCATCTTACACTTTCTTCGCCGACAGAAGAGCGCGGCATGGCGTCGGCTCGATCGACGCCAATGGTAGCTGGTGATTAGCGATTAAGGAACGCTAGCAGATTTCGTCCCAGTTTAGGATAGAGGTAAGCGCGCTCTTGGCGATGGCCATCCGGGTTGTAGAAGCACCGGTCAAGTGCCGTACAAGCAAGTGAGAAAGGAACCTTTTCTTAAACAGGCCGTTTGCCAGCAGGTCGTTGCATTTGCGACCAGTAACAACGGAAGGATCTTGACATGAGCTACAAAATGATCTGTCTAGGCGCGATGGCGCTTTCTATGGTAAGCGGCGTTGCTCTCGCGCAAGGCGCCGACTCAGGCACGTCTGCCTTGGATGACCCCGCAAAGATGGGGCCGTTTTACACAGACTCTAGCATGTCGACCCTGCGGTCCGACGACGAGTTCACGGCAGCTTGGAAAGCGCTGACGGACGAGGATCGTATGGCAATGACAAAAGTCTGCGATGACGAGGCGGCAAACGCCAACGCCGCCAACACCCACCCTGAATTCTGCAGCAATGTCAAAAAGCTCGGCGGCGAGAGTGACTGAACCATGGAAGGCGGGCAACGGCCCGCGGTATGATTAGCGACTGTGAGGCCGGAGCGAATTGAGGTGGGCTATCTTAACCGGTCGCTCCGCCACTCACGGCCATGCGAATGATTAGACCAACGATAAAACAGCCGGCGGGCGATGCTCTGCTGTCAGAGCCGTATCTTTGGTTGATTCAGAGCCGTAACTTTGGTTGCTTCAGGATCCACCCGTCAACCGCAGTGGGCGCGAGCGCGTATGCGTAGCACTAGCACCAATGCGCCGCGTGCCACCCAGTAACAGCAATTGCAGGGTCACCGATCCTCAAGGTGGGTCAACGGGCGGAGCCTGCACCAAGATAACTGTACCTAGGAAATCTATCCACAAACACGGGATCCATCGTCCTGCTCTTGCCCTTATATCTGGGCAGTGAGCTTGAAGCCATTGGCGCCCTGTATGGATTTCAATTCCAGCCATTTAAGTCCCAGCGTTGCGCCTGAATTGTCAACTAACCTGGCAGTTGCAGGCGAATTGCCTGCAACTGCCGGTCAGTCAGGCGGGTCAAGAACCTCGGATGGTAAGCACGGTAGGTACCTGCATCTTCGGAGCGGAGCCGCTGGCGATCCCTTGCCGGGGCACCGCAAGCCGGTGCCCTAGAAATTACGCAGCCGCTTGAAGGGCACGTTCGTTGACACCACCCTCGCCCAGACCCGTCAGCGCTTCGTCTGTCGCGACCTCTTCCTTGAGCGTCGCTTTGAGAAGAGCGACGACATCGGCCTTTCCCATCTGTTCTGCCCAGGCGATAAGAGTACCGTAACGGGCGATCTCGTAATGCTCGACGGCTTGCGCAGCTGCGACCAGTCCGGCATCGAGCGCAGGAGCACCTTCATATTCTTCGAGGATTTCCGAGCCTTCTTCAATGATGCCGTCGATCGCCGGACAGGTCTTGCCGCGTGCTGCCTTGCCAAATTTCTCGAACACCTCCTCGAGGCGATCGACGTGAGCTTCCGTTTCCATACGATGCTTTTCGAAGGCAGCAGTCACCTTTTCCGACTCCGCACCTTTCGCCATTTTCGGCAGGGCCCTCAGGATTTTCTTTTCGGCGTAGTAAAGATCTTTGAGCCCGTCGAGGAACAGGTCCTCAAGACCCTTGGTTGTCGCTTTCGCGGCTTTCTTCGCAGTTGGCATGGTCTTCTCCCGCTGGGGTTGGAGCTAGCCTCCCTAACTAGGAAGGCGTCCGATAACCCCGCCGGCCGGCACAAGTTCCCTGATGATTCGAGCCGCTGGAAATTTTCCGATGCCCCGGGTTCGCATTGGCAGGTGCTGCAAAGGGTTACGCTGGCGAGCGCAGGCGCAGCGCCGGCCTTTCGGGCCCGCCCCCGATCGGCCCGCGCCGGGCAATCGGCTCAATCGATCCGTCTGATACGGCCCTTGTCGAGACGGAACACTCCATCCTGTCCGCCCTGCTTCTCAAAATCGGTAAGCAGATCATCCCATGTACCCAGGAATTCGCCACAGTCGTCGCAAACGATCCTGTCCTCGGGACCGGCGCCGGCCGGAATCCTCAGCCTTATTGTCAGGCAATAAGGGCACTCCAACTGGTGGTTAAGATACTGTTCGGTCATTGACGACAGCGAGAATGCACCGGAAATGTGGCCCCTGCAACCTAGCTCGCGCTGATCCGACGGGCTTGGTCCGAAATGTACGGCGACTCACGGATTGTCGCGATCCTCCAAGAATACGAGCGCGTCTTGGCTGGGGCCGAATGTCCTCCGATGAACAGCAGGGTTTAGCGCAGATAGTTACCGCTGCTGCCAGTGCGTTCTGAACACCAGGCTTACAGGGTCTGGATCTTGAAACTCTGAAACAGTCCGCTCTCGGTTCGAGTCAAGACAGTTTGACCATCATATCCCGCCTTTGGTCGGAGGCCACCCAGACTGAGCCGTCGGCGGAATGTTGTCGGAGGTCACCTCGCCCCGCTTGAGTTTCCTAATGGCTTCGTCGGCTTCGATTTCATCCAGGCCGGAGAGCGGCAAACCGTCAACTACGACGGCTTCCTCGCTCTCGTCGTCATAGACTTCCCACAAGCCCTCCAAATCCTGTCGTTTGTTGTAGATGGTTGGCATGGCCGCCTCCTTAGATACCGCTATTGGACGCCGCTACCCACTCGAACGCCTGGGACTTTTCGTCCGCCGGGAACACCCGCGCCTCGATCTGCGTGAAAAGCGCGCCCGTCATCTCCGTAGCCGCCTCGATCCACTGTTTTTCGGACACCACCGCGGCACGCTGGAAGGGGTGGAATTCGCTAAGTTTGCTCAAACCGTACTGCAGATCGCGGCGCAAGGCGTCGCCCGTCATGTCCTCCAAACCCGTAAGGTCGGCCAGGATGCCGATCTCTTGATGTTCGCTCAGTTTCTCTTCGATGACCGGGATGACTTTATCGCAGTCCTCCGCGGTCAGGGTTCCGGCAACGCGAAAATCGGCGACGTTCTCAGGAGCAGAAATAACCTCGATCACTTTTCCTCCTTCGAATTGGGTTTCAGGTTATGCCGAACAACTCAAGCCGCCCACGGATGTTCCCTGGTCCTTAAGCGTTTTGCGATCCTAAATTTGACGCTCATTGGCCCGCGCAAATGGCACAGAGTTGTGCAGCGACCATCGACGGCGCAGGGCAAGTCTACGATGCTAATCGGCCGCTTTTCTTGGCGGCTCCCGGGTCGCATGGGTGACCACGGTATAGCGCGTAATCGGACCCTCATCGGGGTCTTTCCCTTGAAAGTGAACGTCCGCGTCCACCGGTAGCCGGCTGGTATTGCCGAACTCCTTAACTGCGGACGCATGCACAAGTTGAATGTCCGGGTCCTGCTTCATAATTTTTATTGCCGCAAGTTCGGCGGTACTGCTGCCGCCAATGCGCCAGCTGGCTTCGAGCACGCCGGATCGCCAGGTACCCGACGAGTCGATTCCCTGGCCGATATCGTAATTGTGCCGCGAGGCGAAAAATCCAGGATACTCCGCCATCGCCGCGTCATAGGCCTTCGCCTGCACAATGGCCAAAGCTAGTGCGCGAGGAAGCTGAAGATCTTGGAGAGCTTCCCATCCGCCGCGCACTACAATGAGATCCGATCCGCCGTAAACGGATTGTCCCGCATTATCGGTCGTCGTCCTTTGAGTGCCGTAGTAGGCGACCATGATTTCATCGATCTCCGTTCTACCAACACTCAACGTGACGATTTCACGAAGGTCCGCTTCGAGCACCAGGCCGCACTCGTCCAAGTCGTGGGAGCGGTATCGCTCGAGCAGTCTCTCGACGTCGGCGACCGTGCGAACAATGTGCTGGTCCTGGCCTCGCGAGGAAAGCGGTGGCTTAAGTCGGGCCAGCCCGAGCCTCAGCAGGCGTTGCGCTGCTCGCAGCGCATCGTGCCGCGAAAACACAGTGTAGCCAGGCAATACTGCTGCGCTGACAGTTCTGCCGAAGCCGGTCGACCATTCTTTCGGTCGCTTGGCCAAGTCGTCGACCAGTTCATGGGTTATCGCCTTGGTCATTGCGAAGCGCCAAGGCACCACGCCGCCGAAGAGATCCTGCGGCCCGTTGATACCTAACCGTGCCGCATCGGGAGCAAGCAAGCTGTCGTCCGGCACGAAATACAAGCCGTTGCCGCCGCTGTTGCCTAGACCCTGCTGGAAGGCAAATCCCTTGAGACTCGCAATCGTGCGGGCAACGGCAGCCATAGCTTCCCGTTCGTGAGCGTAGAGGGGCTCGCAGCCCGGCGCGGAGAATGCGATCACGGTGCCTTTTGCCTCGCTCGGCTGAGTGCCTCTGTGCTCGGTCATCTCGTTCGTTCCGGTGCTACCTCATTGTGGCCGCGGATTGCCGATGTTTCGGCCCGCGATTCGCTTCGACCCTAGAGAACGCGCAAGATGGCAGAAACGTTCAGCCTGGTTTGGCCGGCTCGCCGCCTTCTGCGTCCTTTCGGACGATATACGTCGGGAACCGCTACCCGGAGCGCGTGATTAGAGGGGTAGACGTGAGGTCCAGATCGTGTCTGAAGGTGAGCGCCTGGTGGCGAAATTCGAAAACAGTATCGGGTGAATTCGGTGACGTTGCTGGCTCAGCCGCGCCTGGTCAACGACCCCTTCTCGGATGCGGGGCTCCTTCTGGATTTCCGATTCGGCAACCGGGCGATGCTCTTCGACATTGGTGATCTGTCGCCACTTTCGCCGCGCGAAATCCTGCGCGTCAGCCATGTATTCGTATCACATATGCATATGGACCATTTCGCCGGCTTCGATCGGCTCCTGCGGTTATTTCTATACAGGAATAGAACAGTGCATTTCTTCGGCCCGCCTGGGTTGACCGCGGCCGTGCAAGCCAAGCTCAACGCATACACGTGGAATCTCCTCGACGAACAGTCCCACGATTTCATGATAGCGGCCCGCGACTGGACGCCGGGCGGATTTCATCATTGCCGCCTGTTTCGGGCGCGATCGGGCTTCGCTCGAGAGGATACTGCCTCGACCTCAGCCGAAGGAAATGTCCTGCTCGATGATCCCGATTTCCGTGTCGAAGCAGCAATGCTTGACCACGGCGTTCCATGCCTTGCATTCGCGTTTCAGGAAAAGATCCGGGTCAATGTGCAAAAACCGCAACTGGAAGCATTGGGTTTGCGCGTCGGACCTTGGTTGAGCGAAGCCAAGCGTGCCGTCCGGCGCGGGGCTGATCCGAAAACGACGCTGGCGCCAACCGCGGATCGGCATATCTCGGTCGGCGAACTGCTCGGGGCCGGAGCCCTGAGAACCGGTCCCGGGCAGAGGATTGTCTATGCGACCGATCTCGCCTTCAATGAGGCAAATCTTGCGCGTGTCGTTGCGCTTGCGCACGGCGCGAACCAGTTGTTTATCGAGGCGGGCTTCCTGCAGGAAGATCGCGAGCTGGCCGCAGCGAAGCGGCATCTCACGGCAGCCGAAGCCGGCGCTGTCGCCAGGCTTGCAGGTGTTGAACATGCCGTGCCGATGCACTTTTCGCCCCGTTATCTCGGGCGCGAGGATGAACTGCGTGCAGAGTTCATGGCAAATCTAGTCGCCGTAAGCGCTTTCCAACCGCGACGAAGAATACCAGCCATTAGGCAACAGCCGGTATGATCCGCGTTTTGATCACTTGCGTTGAATATACCGGCCGACGGTTCGCCGCCGTCGGCTTGCAAGGATGGCGGAAAGGGTGACCGGGCGAAAATCCCAGCTGTCAACGCCCGCGTCGTACTGGCGTGTAACCGGGCTCAGTTTGCCGTGGGAATGGCCATGCAGATCGATCGATTTCTTGCCGATCTGATTCCAGGTGCGAAAAGGATAGTGGCAAAGGATCAGCAACCGGCCGTCTATCGTCAGCTCCTTATAATGTTGAGTGCTGGCCCAACCTGCGGCGCCGATGGTCGCTGCGCCATCGTTGTTGCCGATAATCAAATGCTTCTGGCCATGAAGAGAAGACAGTAGCGATGAAACGAATTCGGCCGATCCCCTCGCAAAATCGCCGAGATGCCAGATCTCGTCGTCCGGGCTGACGGTTTCGTTCCAGAGCGAAATCAGCGCTCGATCGTGTTCTGCCAGCGAGCCGAACGGGCGACGATCGATGCGCAGAATGCGCGGATCGCTAAAATGTGTGTCGGCCGTGAAATAGATCATGGTCGTTCACAGCCTTTGCGGACAATGTCCGAACCTCGCCATACATTCGTCGAGCCTGTCGAGCGCGATGAGATAGTGCGCCACCGCGCTCTGGCCACCTCTGCTTGTGTTGGCAGAGGCCGGGGGCTTCCATCAAGGACCTTCGTGGCCTTACCTTGAGATCGCAAGAACCTAGGCCGTGAGCTCATCGACACGTGGGAGCTGAGGCTAACGGGAGTCCGCTTTGGTTGAACTCCGGAAGCCGGGTCTGAGCCATCTCCGGAACGCGCCAGAAGCAGAAACTCCGGAGAGGCGCCGCCCAAACGTCGGTGACGAGTGCGCCGAGTAACGCCCCTCGCCATGGCTATCTCGCCGTCGATGGGATAGGGTCTCGCTACGAGATGATCAGCAGTCCAGAGGCAACTGACACGCAACCACGCCGGCCGGCAATCGGTTCGTCATCCCCTCGCCGATCTCAGCTCATAAGAGCCAGTCATCGGCGACATCGATCCGTTGCTGTTATTTCCGGTCACAGACAGAGGCTAGGGTTTCCGAAGGGGTTCATCCCGTCACCTGGCCAGTGAGTGAGACAATGATAGCGAGAACAGTGGGCGCCGTGGTTATTGCGGTGTGCGCAACGGGCAGCGCCATGGGCGCGTCTACACCGGCTCTCAAGCCGATCGACCCGGTCGCGCTTCAGGCAATGGTGGAAGGTGCGGCTAAGGAACTCCTGCTGCCCGGCGCCATGGTTCTTCTGCAGACTCCGCAGGGCAATTTTGGCTTCGGCTACGGAACAACCGAGCTAGGGGTCACGAACCCGCCGCGCGCCGATACCCATTTCCGGCCCGCATCGAACACCAAGACGATGACGGCCGCCGTGATCGTGCAACTGGTCCAGGAAGGGAAGCTGGGCTTCGACGATCTGATCTCGAAATACGTTCCGGGCGTCCCGAACGGTGACAAGATCACCATTCGCCACCTCATCAAGATGCGGAGTGGCCTCAATAACTTCACCAACGCGCCGGAACTTGCCCAAAGCCTTGACCATGATCCGGACAAGGTGTGGACGACGAAGGAGGTACTCGCCCTGGCCTTCGATCGGCCGACACAGTTCGAACCGGGCGCCCAATTCGAATACAACAATACGAACTATTACTTGCTCGGCCTCGTCGCCGAAAAGATCGAAGGGCAGCCTTTGGCCAGCATCTTCCAGGATCGCTTGTTCGGACCGCTCGGCATGAAGAATACGGCGCTGCCGGTGAGCACGTCGAACGCCATCCCCGAGCCTTATGCGCACGGCTACCTCTACGGCGGCACCTCATACGCTCTGGTTGATGCGCCCTATCCGGACGATCTCCAGGCGGCGGCCAAGGCAGGAACGCTCAAGCCGAACGATGACACGTGGCAAAACCCCTCGCCGTATTTTGCCGCAGGCGGCGTCGTCTCGACCGCGGACGACCTCGCGACCTGGATGCGCGCGCTCGTCGGCGGCAAGGTTCTCAATGCCGACTATCAGCGCCAGTGGCTGGACAGTCCCGAGCCAGAGGACCCAAGCAAGCCTGAAGGCCAGAAGTACGGATACGGCATCTCCGCGATCACCTTCGGGCCGAACAAGGTCTATTTCCATGGCGGCGAGATGCCCGGCTACAACTCCTTCATGGGCCATGACCCGGTCAACGATGTCACGCTGATCATATGGACAAACCTGACGCTGTCGCCCGATGGCAAGGCAACCGCGAATACCCTGACGGTGAAGATACTGGATCAGATCTACACGGTGTCACCGATTCAAAAGGCGAAATAACGAACTTGGCGGAAGTTTGTCAGGGCTCCAGGCTTGTCTTGCCGGCGCGCACGGCGTCGACCACTCGCGGATCGAGTCGCGATTGATCCTTGTGGATCTCGTGAGCGCTGTCGGTGCTGACCACGTGTTTCGAGCCGCGCACCAGTTTGAGGTGGCGAAAACGATAGACACGGCTAGCATATCCTCGCTTTGGAGAGTGTCGTGCGTACGAGACGTTTCAGAAAGCCGATAGTCGTTCAACCCGGCCGGATCGATCGCGACAGGGTTGTTTTGTCTGTCTCCGACGCGGCTGAAGTGCCGCTGAGGGACTGGCCGACGCCAGCGTCCAAGACGCGGCTCGCTGCAATCGAAGCCTGCCTTGCTGTTATCCGCGGCGAAAAGCCGCCAAGGGTCGCGCGCCAAGCGTTCATCGTCGCGGCCAAGGATGCGAGGATCCTGCTCGGCGAACAAGTCTAGCCGGCCGGTCAGGCCGAGCCTCGTTCAGGGAACTCGATCTCTTCCTTGACCTGCTCTTGCAGATCGTCACGCGCGCGCTCGCTATGAGTTACTCAGACAATCGCCCGATCCCAACCGCCATAATGTTGGTTGCTGCGCGTGCCGCGCGGCAGGCTGAGCACGATCAGCGCCAGACCGAACGCAACGTTCGCCACGATCGCGGTGGTCCCACCGCCGGAAAGCACGAAGGGTGACACCGCGATCCATGCACCAAGCACTACATTGAAGAAGCGCACCGGCCGGACAACTTCGGCCATGGCTGTGACTGCGACCATGACAATGAGACAGCCGACTACGTGATCGCTGAAGTAGAGCGGTGGTTGCGTGCCAAAGATCAATGGCGTCGTCATCAACAAGGCGCCAAGTAGCGTGCTGGCTACCAGCGTCCATGGGAAATTAACGCCGCCGGTGACGAATTCCTTCAGCGACTCGGACACAGGACGGTCGAGGTCGGTGTCAGGTGTCTGGTTCTCCGACAGCGCGGGTCCGCCCATCCAGAAGGTACGCCAAAACGGCTCGCCCGCCCTCGTGGCGCCCCAGAGATATTGGATGGTCGCCAGCACCTCATCGACCGAGTAAGGGATCAGCACCACCGTGACGGCGGCCTGGAGGATGCAGAGTGTGCACAGCGCGCCAATCAGCGGTGGCTGGATGATAATAAAGGACACACTGACCACGCCGAGCGGAACGATCAGCAAACCGAAGAGGAGCACCATCCACGGCATGGTGCGCCAGCGCCGGCGATCGCCGATCGCGCCGGCGAGGATGTCGAGGCTATAGGCAAAAGCGCCGAGCCCGGCATCGGCGATTGGAAAACCCTTCGAGACCCATGACGTCACCACCGCCTCGCTGCCGTTGCGCACCGGCGCGCCGCCGGGGCCGAAGAAAGGATCCCACAGCCCATCTATGTGGCCCATCTGGTAGGCGGCGAGATAGCGTGAAACGAATAAGCCGACAAAGGCCAGCGCCACGATGGGGATCCGCTGCGTGAAGGTGGATGGCGAATAGGTCCAGCCCAGCGGGCGGTCGTCGTCGGCCGCCAGCGCACGGCGGCTGACGCCGGGGGTCGGCGGGATCATTACAGCAAAGGCGACGATCAGCATGCCGACGAGCGTGTCGATGGCATAGGCCGCGGCGCTGGTCGTCCAGAACAGCAACGGCGCAAGCATCACCCAAAGACCGAGCGACGCCGCGACCCACTGCACCGAGCGCCAGCGCCGGAACATCCCCATCAACGCAAAGACCGTCACGAGCAGGCCGGAAACGATCTCGCTGACACCGAGACCGGCGTTGCGGAATTGTGGCTCCGCAATAGCGTGCCCCAGAGCGGGGGGTAGTGCGGCTGCTACGGGGTCGAACAGGCCAACTGTCATCGGCGATGTGGCCAGCCACAGTCCGAGCGCAGCGTTGGTCATCGGCGCCCAGAGCGTCCTCGACCGATGCCGCTTTATCGCCGCTTCGACGTCTTCCTTGCTTCGTTCGAGCGGTCCCTTAAGTCGCCTTTCGGCCTGCTCGATCTCAGGATCCGAAGCCGCGACAACGGGCGGATCAAGTTTGTTGGCCGCGTACCAGTCTGTGGGGTCCTGGTTCAGCCGGCGGATCATCTCCGGCAATGTGTCCAACAGGCTGTGTCTAGGCGCCCAGCCCAGCAGAGTTTTGGCTCGCGAGATGTCGATCTCGTAATGATCGTCCGAATTCTCGATCATCCACGGTTTGATGTCGGTGTCCTGATCGAGTACCTCCGTCTGCACCCACGCGCCCAGCTTCGTCAGCTGCTTCGGCAACACTAAGGTGCGCCAGTCCTCGCCATGAATGAGCCGGCCGATGCGCTTCTGCATCTCCTCGTATGACGGTGTGTCTTCTTCGCCGATCAGAAGCACGGTCTCGGCCGGAAGTTCGGCGCGCCGGTCGACGGTACGCACCACCGCATCGACGAGATCGTCCTTGTGCAGATAGGGCTGACCGGCGGTGATATCGCCGGCGAACAAATAGGCGGTCGGCAAGCGCTCGAAGATGCGAGCGATCTGCTGGGCAATAAAGGCCGCCCGGCAGTCTTCGTCATAGACGCCGGCGAGCCGCAGGATCACCGTCTTGATTTCGCGGCGCTGCCTCGAAATCAGCGCCTCGGTTTCGGCTTTCGATTTTGGGTAGGCCCAGGCCGGGTCGAGCGGCGAGTCCTCATTGATTTTCGTGCCCTTCCCCGGGCTTGGGGCATGGACGAGAAGCGTGCTGGAGAACACGAACTGCTCGGTCTCGACCGCCGTCAGCGCCTTCAGGAGCCGGCGCGTGCCCTGCACGGTGACAGCGTCATATTTCGGGTTGTCCTCGCCGGTCGTGTCGTAATAGGCGGCAAGATGGACGACCGAAGCGATGCGACCGCCGCTGCGCACCCGTGCCGCCTCCACAGCCCTATTCACGCCCTCATCGGAGGTGAGATCGATCTCGATCGTCTCCATCCCGGCGGGGGCATGCTTGGGTTTTGCGACGTCGAGGCCGATGACGCGATAGCGGTCGATCAAGCCTCGCGCGATCGCCTGCCCCAGGAAGCCGCTGCTGCCGGTGATAAGAACCGTCGGAAGGGCCGTACCGTGATTTGCCATGATCAGGCCCGACCGCGTTGGAAGAGAGGCCCGATGGCGCGAAGCGCTTTGGCCTCCCCCGGCTCGCTCAGCACCTTGGTGCTGGATTGGTTTTCGAGGATCATTGCCTCGGCCTTTGCGGAGGCGCGAGATGCTCGAGGAACCATCGCGTGGCGTGCCTGACCACATCGTCCATCGCGCCCGGCTCCTCGAAGAGGTGGCCGGCACCGTCGATAATGATCAGCTGTTTCTCGCCTTGCAGCGCGGCAAGGGCACGCTCGTTCATCCCGATCACCGGCCCGTCCAGGCTGCCGACCAGAAGCAGTGTTGGGGCAAGCACCGCCGGCAGCGCGTCCATCGCCAGATCGGGCCGGCCGCCGCGCGAGACGATAGCCGCGATACCTGCATCCGGGCGTGAGGCGGCCACCAGCGCGGCCGCCGCGCCAGTGCTTGCTCCGAAATAGAGCGGAACAAGCTTTCTTGTCCGCGCTTCCGCAGCCGCCCAATGCGTCGCCAGCGCGAGTCGCGATGCGAGCAGGTCAATGTCGAAGACGTTTCGCCTGTCGCCTTCCTCGATCGACGTCAAAAGGTCGACGAGAAGGGTCGCCAGTCCGGCCTGCCGAAGTGCGGCGGCCACGTGGTTGTTGCGCGGACTGAGCCGTCCACTTCCGCTGCCATGAGCGAAGATGACGATGCCTTGCGCAGCGTGCGGCACGCCCAGCAGCCCTATGAGCCCGTCGGGCTCGATCCTGACCTCCTCGACCTCCGTCATGTCGGTTGCCGGCATCATCACACTCCAAAGGGAGGATCGCCTCACTGACAGGAACTGCGCCTCGCGCCTACTCAGTGCGTCAACACCGGCATGGCGGAAATGTTTCCGCGTCAGGTCAGAAAAATTGTTGCTATCGATCCGGAGAGACGGATTGTTCCACCCCTATTCGGCGTTCCATTCCGCCCTGCGTGCTCGCGCTTCGTCGGCGATCAGCTTGAACTCCCGCATCATCGCGCTCTCAATGGCGAATGCACGGCTTGGCACAGCGCCGGGGTCTTCCTGATTGTTCTGGAATTGAAAACGGGCCTCCAGTTCGGCCCATATTCGCTCGGAAGGCGCGTCGAGGCCGGCAAGCAGCGCGACGACCAGCGCCAGAGTCTCTCGCTGGGCAGTCAGCCGCCCCTCGATCTCTTCATTCGTCAACTCGGACATCTGGGATCGCTTCCAATTTCAGGCGAAACCGCAAAATCGCGTCCTTGTTCCGGAATTCAGCTCGTGGGGTCGTCCAGAGACGCAGCTACTCCTCCCTGAAAGCTCGCTGGATTTGGTCGGCTAGAGGTTTCACGAGATAAGACAGCATGGTGCGATTGCCGGTCGAAAAGAACACTTCGACAGGCATTCCAGGCGCCAAGGTCAGGCCCTTGAGCCTGGTAAGCTCTGTGCGCGGCAAAACTACGTGCACCGTATAAAAGCTGGCGCCTGTTTTCTCATCGACATTGAGGTCGGCGGAAATCTTGCTGACGGCACCGTTCAGCTCCGGCGTTGTTTGCTGATTGAATGCCGACAGCCGCAGGGTCGCGCTTTGCCCTGGCGTCAATTGATCGATGTCTTGCGGAGCTACGCGCGCCTCCACGGTCAGGTCGTCTGTCACCGGGACAATCAGCATGATGAGCTCTCCCGGAGAAATAACGCCACCGACCGTGTGCACGCCGAGCTGATGAACGACACCGTTCTGCGGACTGCGTATATCGATCCGCTTGAGCTGATCTTCGGCCGAAACCTTGCGCTCGACGAATTCAGAGATCTTTGCCTGGACGTCTCGCAGCTCGCTCGCCACCTCGCTGCGCAAATCCTGGTCGATCTGAATGATCTGCAACCGGGTTTCCGCGATACGACCCTTCGCCTGCGCAATCGATGCAGTCAGTTGCCCGTGCTCACCTTTAAGCCGCACTGCATCGCGTTCAAGCGCAGTAATGCGATCGATTGAAACCAGCTTGCGTTGCCAAAGTATGCGCATGCCTTCGAGCTCAAACCCGATCAACTTGATTTCCTGGCTCTTGGCATCTCTTTGCTCGGTCAAGCCGGAAACTTCTTCGGCAAGCTGCGCAATACGCTCTTCCAACTGAGCCTTCTGACCGGCGCGTGCCTGTCGGCGAAATTCGAACAGAGACTGCTCGCCGGCCATCGCCCGACCAACTTCGGGGGCATCCTGCCGTGACACAAGCGAAGCTGGAAAGATGATGCTTCCTTTGCCGTCGCGCTCGACCTCAAGGCGAGCCAGGCGCGCCTCGAATTCGTCCAAGCTCTTCGTGACGATCGCCAGATTGGCCCGAGTGATCGTCTCATCCAGGCGGATCAAAACCTTGCCCGATTGCACGGCATCGCCTTCCCGAACAAAGATTTGGCCGACCACGCCACCGGTTGGATGCTGTACCTTCTTGACACTGGAATCGACGACCAATTTTCCCGAAGCGATAACGGCTCCGGAAAGCTCGGTGACGGCGGCCAAACTCCCCGCCCCGCCAACCAGCAGGATGCAGGTTGCGACACCGCCAAGCAGATAGCGTCGAATGGTGCGATCCGCCGCGAATATCGTGCGTTGCGCCATCAGGATGCCGTCTCTTCGAGTCCGGAAACGACCTTTAAGGGAACGCCTGCTGGGCGAGTTATCTTGTTCAAGATCTCATTCTTCGGGCCAAAGGCCTGGATACGGCCGTTCGCCATCACAAGAACCTGATCCAGGCTCGCCAGCGCGCTCGGCCGGTGGGCGACCACGATGGCAATACCGCCTCGCGCGCGAACACCTTGAATTGCTTCCGTCAACGCGGCCTCGCCTTCCGCATCGAGGTTGGAGTTAGGCTCGTCGAGAATAACAAGAAACGGGTCACCGTAGAGAGCCCGGGCAAGCGCAACCCGCTGTTTCTGGCCCGCCGAAAGCGCCGATCCGGCCTCGCCGATCCGCGTCTCGTAGCCTTCCGGCAGGTGGATGACGAGATCATGAACGCCGGCCGCGCGCGCAGCCGCCAGTATCTTGTCCGAGGGCGCTTGCGGTTCGAAGCGTGAGATATTCTCGGCAATGGTGCCATCGAACAGTTGCACATCCTGCGGCAGATAGCCGACATGCTTGCCCAGCTCTTCCGGCGACCACTGGTCGAGCGTTGCGCCATCCAGCCTGACGGTTCCGCGAACTGGGAGCCATATGCCGGCAATCGCGCGCACGAGCGATGACTTGCCGGAAGCGCTCGGCCCGACAATGCCGAGGCCGACGCCCTTTTCCAATGCAAAAGTGGCGTCTTGCACGACCATACGACGCTCCCCCGGCGGCGTGACACTGATACTTTCGACCGACAGAGCAGATTTCGGCGCAGGCAGCGAGACACTTGTCGCAGTTTCGGGAAGCAGGACCAAAAGCTGGGTCAAGCGGGCCCAGGCCTGGCGGGCGCTCACGAAACCCCTCCAGTGCGCGATAGCCAGTTCGATTGGTGCGAGTGCCCGGCTCATCATGATCGAACTGGCGATCATGATGCCGCCGGTCGCTTGCTGATGGATGACGAGATATGCGCCGATCGCCAGGATACCCGATTGCAGCATCATGCGCAGGATCTTCGAGATCGTTCCGAGTGTCCCAGCAAGGTCGCTCGCTGTTGCATTGGTATCGAGATAGTCAGCATTGATCCCTGACCAGCGCTCGGCGATGCGTGATCCAAAGCCCATGGCCTGCAGAACCTCGACATTGCGACGTGTCGCTTCGGCAAGTGTATTGCGCGCCGCCGCTTGACTGTTTGCCTTTCTGGCGGGCTCTCTCGTGCGAATTTCGGCGAGCAATGTCAGGCTGAAGAGAATGACCACGCCGGCCAGCGCCGTCATGCCGATCCAGAAATGGAACAGGAAGCAGATTGCGAGGTAAAGCGGCATCCAGGGCAGGTCGAAAAGCGCGGTCGGACCGGCGCTCGACATAAACGAACGCACCTGATCAAGATCGCGCAACGATTGAAGGCCGTCGCCTGCGAGCTTGGTGCGCAACGGCAAACGCATGAGGGCGGCATAGACCTGTCCGCTCAAGCGCGCGTCCAACGCCATCCCGATGCGCACCAGCAAACGCGACCGGATGAGCTCAAGAGCGCCCTGAAAAACAAAAAGCGTGCCGGCAAACACGGCGAGCCCGACGAGCGTCGGCACGCTGCGGCCAGGTATGACGCGATCATAGACCTGCAGCATGAAGAACGAGCCGGTCAGCGCTAGAACATTGACGACGCCGCTCATCAACGCAATTCCGGCCAAGGCTCGCCGGAAGGAAGCCAGAACCGCTGCGAGGGTCGTTCGCGGCTCGGATGGATGGGGATGCGACATCGCCTTCACATCAGTCACGGTTCAGTCTCAGGCGGCAATGACCGCGCCCGAAATCAGGCCTGATGACGAACGTGTCCGTGCCGAGCCCACCGTCAGGTGTTACGCCTAGATAACCCAATCGTTCAACGCATAGGCATGGATGTAGTCGATCTGCATTTCTGCAGGCGTGGCAAGCCCGTCGGCAGGCGTTCCCGCCATGCCGCCAACCGCCAGATCGACCAGCATATACATTGGCTCGTGCATGTCGGCAGGCGTTGCGGCACGGGCAACTTCGACGTCGTCGAAATACCAGACGAGTTCGTCTTCTGTCCACAGCACCCCGTATGTGTGGAACCCTGCGGTATCCGCGACATAGGCGGTAGAGGACACTTTTGTATGAGTCCCCGTCGCGTTCGAGTGGCCTGTCAAAATGAGCTTGTTCGGATCCTGCCCGACCATCTCGACGACGTCCAGTTCCGGCGGCCAGGAACCGTCCGCCGGGAGAAGCCAGAAGGCAGGCCATACCCCTTGTTTTTCGGGCATGTCGGCCCGAATTTCGAAATAGCCGTAGGTCTGCGCGAACGATTCGTAGGTCGTCAGCAAACCTGACGTGTATTGGTAATTGTTTATGTAGGGCCGGATCGCCTCAGGAGCCCGGGCGGCGGTAATCGTGAGAACACCGTCCTCAACGCTGAACGGATTGACGGAACTTGTCGGGGCGTAGTTGGTATCGATATACCATTGAAGCTCTTTGTTGCTCGTGAGCGAGCTGCCGTTTGCGGCCCCCCACCAGAAATTCGAGTCCCAGGTGCCGCTCGAACCATTCCACAGGTCCAGCGTGTCGAACTCGTCCGAAAAGGTGAGTTCCAGAGCCGACCTGTCCACGGCCAGCTTGAACTGGCTTGCGGTGAACTCGCCGATGGTCTTGTTGGCGAAGACGAGAAACTCGCTGTCGGACAGATTGAGTCGGACGTTCGCTCCCGACTGCACCATGTTGGCGCGCACCTCCTCGAAGGAGGTGAAGCCGTAGCTCCCGACGCGAACGGTATCCGTCGCACCAAAGTCCAGGATCAGATCACTGCCGTTGCCGGGGTTTACAACGAAAATATCCGCCCCCGATCCGCCCTTCAAAACGTCATCGCCCCGTAAGCCGTCGAGCGTCTGTTGGCCGGAGCCGCCGGTAATGATGTTGTTCAGCTCGTTTCCGAAAGCATATCGTTTGTCGCCCGTGACCGTCAGGTTCTCGAAATTGGCTGGGAGCTTATAGTTCATCCAGGTCGAGATGGTGTCGACACCCTCGCCGGGCCGCTCGACCGCTTTGTTTTTAGAGTCATACAGATAATAGATGTCATCGCCCTTGCCGCCATACATTGTGACGGTGACGCTGCCGTCCCCATACATCGAGTCGTTGGACGTGCTGCCATAAAGTGTTGGGCCGGAATTCGTCGCCGAATACCACTTTACGGAGGATCCGCTGTAGGGAATTGGAACGCCCTTGGCGTTCAGTACCGTGGCCATCCCGGTCTTTTCTCCTTTGTCTCGCCTCGATGGCAGCCCTAACATTTATCGAGGGCAAAAGGAGCCAGTATTTTTTGACTTTCGACTCAGGAGAGTTACCAAAGGGTTAACACGTCGTGGGACTATTTGCCGGCCCGAAACCCAGATGAACTGCTAATAGACCTTGAAAGCGCCCGCATCGGCTCGCGCATCCACATCGGTGATCAGCATGTGCCCCGGCGATACCGTGATCGAGGTCGCGAGTTCGGCACGAGTAAGTGCAACTTGTGCGGTTATGCTGCTGGCCCAGAATACAGGGACCTCCCCGTCCATGATTTTGACCGCTTCGCCCCAGTCTGGAGCCATCAAGTCGGCTATTCCGATGACCGTGGGCTCTCCGACATGGATGGGAGAGCCGTGGGCATGCGGGAAGCGTGCGGTGACGGCGCGAACCCTGTCGACATCGCAATGGCTTATCGGACGCATCGAGACGACCATTTCGCCACCAAACGGTCCGACGCGACAAGTCTTAATCCTGGTTCGGAACTTTGGTGAGGCTTTGCCGCAGCCGATGCGGCGGAGTTTCACGCCCTTTTCGGCAAGTGCGGCTTCGACGGTCAGCGAACTGCCGAGCGCAAAAGCGGCAAAATCATCTCGCCAAAAGTCGATGATGTCCGTTCTCTGACGGGTCAGTTCCCCGAAGTGATAGATGTTGTACTGGGGGGCATCGGTGCGGATGTCAATGTCGCCCAGCGCCGGGATCAATGGACTGCCGGCGCGATTCACGCCGACCAATGGACAGGATTTGGGGTTGCGAATGCAAAACTGGTGGAAATCGCTGGCAAAGCTGCGGGGGACAATCACAACATTGGCCTGGAGCTTGCCGCGCGCCAGCCCCCCTGTATGCCCCTCATAGGCGCCCATTCTGACAAGCCTGCGCAGCCTATCCGCATCGACCAGTCGCAGGTCCTCGAAGATTGGTGAAGTGGTCAGGCGAGCCATTGCTTCCGAGGGGGTATGCGCGTTTCAGAGACAAGTCGGGAGGGCGTAAGATCGTTGGCGGCTCGGCTGCTTGTCAAATTGTCAGAATCTTTCCTCAACGATAAATTGTATTTATTGGCCGGCCAACGATTGCGTCATCTTACGACCAACGCTTGCGCAAACCTTCCCGTTCTCATTGACAGCTGCGGCAGCCGATCGCTTCTATCTGTCGGGCTGCCTCATGCAGGAAGCCAAGGTCCCGGTCCATGTAGAAGAGCAGGAAAGCAGAATAGAGTACAAAGACGAGGCTAAACACCAGCGTCTTCACGATCAGCGAAAGCGCAAAAACATTGAGGTGCGGTGAGGCGCGCGCCAAGAAGGCCAGCACAATGTCGGACAAGAGCATGCTGATGATGAGCGGGAACACGAGGGTCAATGCCATCATCAGAATGCGGTTCAGCAGATCGAGGAAGATTCCGGCTGCATCCTTGCTGAACACGGGCAGAAGCTGGTCGATCGGCCACAGGCCATAGCTGTCGTAGAGGCTGGTCAAAGAAAGTTCGAGGCCGCCGGCAGCCAGGTAGATCGTGACCATGATAACGGCGAGCAAGGTGCCGGTGGCGCTCGTCTCATGGGTCATCATCGGATCGATCAGCGTCCCCATCGTGGAGCCGCGCTGTAGGTCCAGGACATCGCCGGCAGCCTCGGCCGCCCAGAACGGTATGCCCATCGCCAGCCCGAGCGTTACCCCGACCACGACCTCCTTGAGCATGTACACGACGATCATCGTCGTCGCGATGTCAGTGTTCGTCAGTTTGTTCACGATCATCGGAAAGACCGGAACCGCCAGCGCCAGAGCAACGCCGTTGCGCAAAAGGCCCGAAAGCGGCACGCGAGAAAAGAGCGGCATCAGGAGCATGAACCCGGTCATGCGTGCGAGCGCGAAAGCTCCGGCCAAAAGATAGAACTGAAGCTCGTTGACCGACGCGAAGAATGGTTCGACCGGCATCTGGGTGCCTCAACGCGTGACGACGGGGAATTCGTCCAGCGCCGTTGAGGCCTGCTCCGCGATCTGCTGGCCAAGCAGCGGGCCGAAGACGATGATGACCAGCAGGATCACGACGAGCTTAATCGTCTGCGGCAGGGACTGGTCCTGAATTTGCGTCAGCGCCTGGGCAAGCCCGACAAGGATGCCGACGGCCATCGCCGCGATGATCGCCGGGCTCGACGCGAACAGCACTGTCAGAAGCGCGCTTTGGACCTTCGCCAGGATGAAGTCATTGCTCATGCAAACCTCCTAGCGGCGTCAGACGTAACTCAGGATGAGGCCGTGCATCAGCCGCGACCAGCCATCTATGGCGACGAAAAGGAACAGTTTCAGCGGGATCGAAATGAGGACCGGCGAGACCATGATCATGCCGAGCGTCATCAGGATGTTTGCAACAACGATGTCGATGATAAGGAAGGGAAGATAAAGCAGAAAGCCGATTTCAAACGCGCGCGTAAGCTCGGACGCGACAAAGGCAGGGACTAGTATCGAAAGATCGTCGTCTTTCAGATTTTGACGTGCCTGTTCCGGCCACAGGCGGTTCGTTCCGTCAAGAAAGAACTGCCGCTCTTCCGGCTGCGTGAATTTGATGAGGTGCTGCTGTAATGGTTCCCTGACCAGTTGCGCCGCCCTGGCGAGGTCGTCTGTAGTCTGGAACTGAACCTGCCCTTCCTGAAGCCGGCCCGTCATCTCGCTCAGCAATGGCGTCGTGACATAGACCGTGAGCACGAGCGCTATGCCGTAGAGGACCAAATTGGGCGGCATCTGCTGGACGCCGAGCGCATTGCGGATGAGGAACAGCACGACCGAGATTTTCAGGAATCCGGTCATGGTGACGACTGCCAGCGGCAGCAAACCGACGAAGCCGACGGCAATCAGAATCCCAAGCAGGTTGGGCGAATTGTCAAGCATTGTCGAACATGCGGGCGACCCGCACGCCCAGGCTCTCCCCAATCCGCACGATCTCGCCACGGCCTACGCGTTTGCCGTTGGCGATGATGTCGACCGTCTCCTTCGTCACATTGGCGAGCGGAACGATGGCGCCGGGCGCAAGCTGCCTTACCTCGCCGAGAGGCATTGCCGTGCGGCCGAGCTCGAAGGCAAGCGCAACCGGCAACTCGTCCAGAGTTGACTCTTCCAATGTCTGGTCGGCGTGCGGCGGTGTGTTCTGATTCATGGTCCATTCCCATTTCGATCCAGCGATTGCAGTCGGGGCGGCAAGCAGTTGCGGCCCACCGGCAGTCAGGATGGCCGGGGCATAAAGCCGCTCGGCAATGACGAATGCCGCCTCTTCCTCTTCCTCTTCGTCATCGAAAAGCACCACATCGTCAGGCTGCAGACTTTGAAGCTCGCCAAGGCTGATTGTAAGCGCGTTGCGCCAAAGGCAGACCGGCAACGGGAATTCGGCAGGAACCGGGGGCCTCGCTTTCCCGATCTCGTCGAGAAAGCCCCCGGCCCGCACAGCCAGGCCGACGCTATCGGTGTGCAAGACGCAATCTATGGTTTCGTCCTTGCTGGTCAGGACGAACGCGAACGCGCTTTTATCCAAAACGGTGTCTCTTGGTTCGATCGAGGTGATAGCGATCCTCTCGCCCAGCCTGCTCTCGATCCATTCGAGATCTTCTTCGAATACGGACTCCAGCAGCAGTGCGGCGTGAGCGGGTGCCAGTCGTTTCACGTCGACTAGCTCGTCAGCCTTGGCAAGACCGCGTTCGACAACAGAAAGCGGCAGGCGCAATTTGCCCACCGTGTCTGCGACGGTGAACGCAATCGTGCACAGCGCCTGGTCCCCAGGGTTCGGTGCCGGCCAGACGGCCGCGATAGCCATGGTTATCCCCGCGATCGTAATCTGTGCGGGAGCACGGCGGCGGTAGAAGGCGTTCAATGCCTCAACCTCCACAGCCGCAACAGATTCCAAAGTCAGCGGCTCGCCAACGCTCGAGCGTGTGCGTCTCACCGGTTCTACGCGCGCTTTCTTTTTTGCCGACGCCAAGGCCTGGGGCATCACACTTCCATATTCACGATCACGGATTGGACTATCGCTGTGTAGGTAAGCGCAGCGAACTGCCCTCGTCTTCCTCGGAAAGCTCGGCAAGTGCGAGGCGGTGACGCGCAGTGCGTTTGGTCAGATGCTCCAGCAGCCCGTCCAGTTTCGTCACGGCCTTCATGCTTGCGCGATGATCATTGCGGGCTGCCGATAACTCCGCTTTGCGTCGTTGCTCGGTGACGCCGGCCATCTTCTCGTTTTCCCGGAGCTGCTCGGTTTGCCTGGCGGCGATCTCGAACTGTCCCTGAAGCCTATAAAGGCTGGTGGCCTTCACCGGTTGTCCGACAAGCGAACCGAACGCTGCATCCTCGGCGTCGGCTGTGCGCTGCAGGTGTTCGCTGACCGTGGCGGCCGCTTTCTGAACCTCACCGGCGGCCCGCTGCGCAGCGGCGTATCTCCTTATGACCGCTTCGTTTGCGCGCCTTTCACCGCGGCGCCTGAGGTCGTGCAATCGTGCGATCATGTCACGATCTTTCATTGACGATCCCCCGCATGCGTTCGCGTGTCCTCTCGATGGTCTCGTGTGTAGCGGACGGCTGTCGCAGGAAGGTGTTGATGGTGTCGATCTTCGCCACCGCCTCGTCCGCCACCGCATCACTGCCCTTCTCGTATTCACCGACGCGAAGCAGCAATTCGACGTCGGCGTAGCGGGCGAGCAGCTCCCGCAAGCGGCCGGCATCCGACCGGTGCTCAGACGGCACCACCGTGTCCATGAGGCGGCTGCGGCTGCGCAGCACGTCGATGGCCGGGAAATGATTGCGCTGCGCCAGTTCGTTGGACAGAAAGACGTGACCGTCGAGAAGCGCCTGGATTTCTTCGGCAACCGGATCCAGCGTGCCATCGCCCTCCAGAAGAACGCTGTAGAGGCTTGTAATGGAGCCGACGCGGCCAGGCCCTGAGCGCTCGAGTAATCGGGGCAGAACTGCAAAAAGCGAAGACGGAAAACCGCGACGCGTCGGTGGCTCGCCTGAAGCGAGGCCAATCTCGCGCTGCGCACGGGCAAACCGCGTTATGTTGTCCATTGCCAGCAACACATGCTTGCCCTGGTCGCGAAAATATTCGGCAATGCTGGTTGCCACATAGGCGGCCTTCACGCGCTCGATCGCCGGCCGGTCGGACGTCGCGACGACGATGATTGCCCGCGCCAGCCCTTCCGGCCCGAGCTGATGCTCGATGAATTCGCGCACCTCACGTCCGCGTTCGCCGACAAGAGCAACCACGGAAACATCTGCGTCCGTGCCGCTGACGATATCCGAAAGCAGGATCGACTTGCCGACACCAGGCTCGCCGAAGATGCCGACGCGCTGCCCCCGCGCGCAGGTGAGAAGCCCATCGAGGGCGCGGATCCCGAGCTGGATAGGCTCGGAAATCAAACTGCGCTCCAGCGGAGATGGCGGATAGGCATTGACCGGATAGCTGCCGGTAATGCCACCCGGCGAAAGCGGCTTGCCATCCAATGGCTCGCCGAACGCGTTGATCACCCGACCAAGCAGGCCGAGCCCGACGGAAACCGTTTGGGTCTTTCCGGTCGCAATAACCTCCGTGAGGCTTGAAAGGCCGGTGAGATCGCCAAGCGGAACAAGGATTGCCATGTCGTCCATGAGCCCGACGACTTCCGCCTTGGTCGCCGTGCCGGTCCTGGGATCGAGGAGTTCGCATATCTCGCCGATCCGAACCTCCTCCACCGTCGCATGAATGACCGTGCCGGTCGCTCGCCGTACACGCCCTTTCCTGGGTCGGCTGGCATCGTCACGCAGACCGGAACGCAGGTTCGGAACGATCGATGCGAGGCGGCTCTCGATCTCGATGGCGGGACTTGTCATGTCGGCGCCTCGGCCTTTGATGAAATCGCAGCGGCAAAGGCACTGAGCTGTGCGTCGATGCTGGCGTCAATGACGGCAATATCGGTCAAGAGGATGCAGGCGCCCCTGGCGAGCGTATCATCCGCATCGATCTCGACCGTCATGCCCAAGTCACTCTCGCGCAGGACCGCGTTCAGTTCGTCGCGAACTTTGTTAACGGAAGCGGGATGAAGTCGGACCTTCAGATATTTGGCGCGGCGAATTTCAGCGACCGCCTGCCTGGCCGCCTTGGCGACAACCATGCTGACGTCGAATTCTCCCAGCACTCGCGTGACGACATCGAGGGCTAGATTGATGATTTCGGCTTCAACCCCACCAAGATAGCGATCTACCTTGACCGCGGTCTCGCTCACCAAACGCGCGGCATCCGCGTCGCCTTGCGCCTTGCCGTCTTCGTAGCCCTGCGCATATTCGGCCGCATAGGCTCGCCGAGCGGCGTCACGCAACTGCTGCGCATCACGCCTGGCTTCGTCGAGAAAGGCGTGCCCATCTTGCCAGGCGCGTGCCTCAGCAGCGCGCAGGATGCGACCGTTAGGACGCCTCGGCACGCCAGTGGTCGCTTTGCCCGGTTCGACCATCTCGTCTAACTCATCGCCCGTCGAACGATCGCCGGGCCAGCTTCGGAAAATGGTTTGGCAGTGGTCTTGTCAATATGCTCATGCGGCAACAGCTTGAGGCGGACCCGCTTGCTCGTATCGCCGGGCATCGCCTGACACCAGGCGCCAAGGCAACTCAAGCCGTCGGCATAGACACGACGATGGATATCTTCCAGGGGCTCCAACGGCTGCACCGGACCGGCCAGATCGCGGTTGGCGACGGCGATAGCGCAGAGATCCGCGCCGAGTGCCGCCTGCAACGCGGCCGCCTCGCGTCCATCAATGACGGCGGCCAGACTGCCGGCCCAGTAGATCGCGCCCGCGCGAAGCGCAAGTTCCTCCAACTCCACACCCGTCGACAAAGCGATCGCCCGGTCCACCTCGTCGGCGGGCTCGTCGGAAACTGCGCGAGTGAGTCCATAATGGTCGAGCAGAAGCTTCGACAATCGCTCATGCAGGCGCTGCGACTGTAGCATACGCTCGCAGGCAGCCTCGCCGATCATGCCGTCAAAGCACTGCGCCAGCCGGGCCGCATCCACATAGCCTGCAGGATTGGACATGAATGTCCACCATTCCGGGCTGGCAGTTTGCTTCGAGCCAGTCTGGATCATGTCTTCTTCACAGGCATTGCCGAAGCGTCGAGCGCATAGACACCGGGCCGTCGATACCACTGGACGTAAGCTAGCCGGGCAGCCAGGGCGAATATGGCCGCCGTCATGCCGTAAAACAGCCACATCGCGGTGACGACGCTGTCCGGATGCAGCCAGAGGCCGAGGAATGTCGTGAAACCTGCCTCGCCGGTTGCGTGCTCGGGGACTGCAGCGGTCACCGGAATGAGCGTGACGGATACATTGTCATAGGTCAGCCCGGCGATGCCTTTGGCCACCAGCATCTTGACCTGCGGGATCAGCTCATTCATCGGAACGGATGCGCGATGCCGGATGAAGACGGAGGCGGACGATGGCACCAGTCGCTGTCTCAGCGGATCGTTTTCGGGCAATACGAGATGAACGCGTGCGGAAAGCACGCCGTCGATGTCCGAAATCGTCTGCGACAGTTCCTGGCTTAGGCCATAGATCATCGTCGCCCGCTCTTCGACCGGCGAGGATACAAGCCCGTCTCGCTTGAACACGTCGCCGAGCGTCTGGAATTCCTGTTTGGGCAATCCGCTTTCGTCGAGAATCGCCATGGCTTCGGCGAAACGGTCCTTCTGTACGGAAACCGTCATTTTGCCGTCCTTGCCGGCCTCGCGTTGGGCCGGAATCCCGTGACGCATCAGCGTGGCCACGATCTCGTTGGCCTGCCGCTGGTTGAGGTTGGAATACAGCTCAACCGAGCACGCCTGGAGCACAAGCATGCCCACCACAACGAGCGCGACGCGGCACCGGACGCCGCATCGATTCAATAGTGTTGACCGCCGCGGCAAGGATAGCGTGTGCACGAACACTCCGTAGGCTTACTGTTGCTTGATCAGCGTGCTGGTGGACGACGTGACGGCCGTCACGCTGCTCGTGACCACCTCGAGATTGGCGGCTGCCCACATCACCGAAATGGATCGTTCGAGGAGTTGCTCGGCATTCTTTGCGGTGGCGTTTTCGCCTTCCTTGGCTGATGGGGCGGTCTTGCCGGCGCCATCCTGCATGGCGGCCGTTTCAGCATTCGCTGGGGCATTTGCCTGGCCAAGGGCCTTCTGGACCTGCTGCATGGTTCCTTCCAGCGACTGAACCGCAGAGCCGAACAATGCCGACGGATCCTCAAACGCCCCGCCCCCTGCCTTTTCCACCTCGGCCAGATAGTCGAACAGCTTGTGTTCGGCGACCGGTTCGGTCCTTTCCAGTTTGGAGGATTGTCCGGCCATTGCAGGACTGGCTCCTGAAGATGCCTGCGCCACCTGCTGGCCTGCCCGTGTAGCGACATCACCGCGTTCAGGCATCGTAACCTTTGCGGCATCGTGCTTTTCCTGATTGGCACCCACCATTCGGTTACCCGGCTGCGCTGCCGTGCCGGCGGTGATCTGCTGCTGCGAAGCTATGCTGGTGGTCAAGTTTGCCAGTGTAGCTTCCAGGGCTCCAATCGGCGCGATTTGCATGAACCTGCCCTCCTGCTTCCTTAGTTCGGTTTGCCGGAGGGAACATTCTGCGCCTCCGCCTGCCTTCCGCGGAAAACGCGGACCGGAACAACTTTGCCATCATCCTGCTTCGTGCTCGGCGCCGCAGGAACTCCCAGCGTTTTCCTGACAAGTTCAACGTAGGACGGCGGCCCCGATACCGAGACAACATCGTCTTGCTTGGACACCTTAATAGGAAACTTCGGGTCGATGACCCCCAGCCGCGAAAGCCGATCTTCCGCACTGGCAGCCATATTGGCATCAAGCGGGATCATTTCCGTCCGGACTTCAGCTTCGGTCGCGACGTTCATGACGATACCGTCGAAATGCCAGACCAACCCATATCGATTGCAGATCTCTTGCAGAAACTCGCGGGCCGTTCCAACCGGCATGCCGGCGCTTAAACGCCCCTTGACGAGTTTGCTGATACGCATGGGCGTCCGCATGTTGCGGCCTAGCTCGACCAGCGCGTCGGCCACCGACTGATCGACGGTGATATAGCTGTACGGGCCGGCAGGCCAGCGCGGTTCGGCGGCGTTGGCCTGCGACGAGGCAAGGCCGAACGCCAGGATCGTCGAAAGACCGCAAGCAAAGAAAGCAGCCCTGGCTCCCGAGCACCGATCCGCATGGCAGGTATCGCGTCCCGTCAAAATCGGTCCTATCGCAAAGGGACGCACGAGCGATGGCCCGCGTCGCTTGTTTCATGGTTGATCCGCCGATTCACTCTATCGTGCGCATCGCAGAATTGGAAGTCCAATTGGATTGCGCACGAGCATTTGGTGCCAAATGTTGCGAACCGTCAGCAAAGCGATATGGTGCGCGCTGGAATCAGGTGATCGCCGGCTGAACGCCTGGAGGCAGAAGGGATCGTTCTTGGTGGCGGCAATCATGATCCGGCTTGCGAACTTGCCTGTTCCCGTCAGCGTTGCGGGACGCAAAGTCCTGGTCAGCCCGCGCTTTATCCGGAGATTGTGCGCATCAGTTCTGATAGCTGCCACATCGATTGCCGCCATGGCGCCAGCCCAGGCCCAATCGAATAGCGGTTATGACCCACGAAGCTGGACTTACGATCCGGCAAGAAATGTGCTGGTCTCCCCTGCCGCTCCCGACCAGACTTCGGATGGAGAAATCCGGCCCGAGTGGTCGGCAATCCCTAGGGAGATCGTGCATTTCAGCGAGGCTCAACCGAAGGGATCGATCGTGATCAACACCACGGAGCGGCGGCTTTACTACATCCTGGGGAACGGCAGGGCACTGCGATACACGGTGGGCGTTGGAAAAGAGGGATTGGAGTGGTCCGGCCGCGCCACGATTTCGAGCAAAAAGAACTGGCCAGATTGGCGGCCGCCGGCCGAAATGCGATCCAGAGAAGCATCAAAAGGCCGCTTCCTGCCCGCGCATGTCGAGGGAGGACCGAACAATCCGTTGGGCGCGCGCGCATTGTATATCGGCAACACCCTTTATCGCGTCCACGGCACCAACCAGCCATGGACCGTCGGACAGGCCAACTCCTCCGGGTGCATTCGCATGACCAACGAGGATGTCATCGATCTTTATGACCGCGTGAAGATCGGTGCCCAGATCATTGTACGGCATTGATGGTTCGTCGCACCCGCCCCGAAAGCCCGCAAATGAGTGACCTGCCGTCGTGATACCTTTCAACATCAAGCAGCTCGAAACCTTTCTCCTGGTGGCCACCTTTGGAAGCTTTCGAAAGGCGGCGGAACGCCTGAACACCACGCAGCCGGCGGTGTCCACCCGAATTGCCGGTTTGGAGGAAGCGCTTGGTGCCAAGCTGTTCGAGCGGCAGAGCAGCACGGTCAGGCTAACCGCCGAGGGACAACGGCTGCTACCACCTGCCCAACGAGTTCTGCGTGTAGCAGAGCGGCTGCAACTGATGGCCAGCTCTCTTTCAGAGACTTCAGAGACGACGAGGGTGTTGAGGCTTGGGGTTGCCGAAACGATCGTGCACACTTGGCTGCCGGATTTCCTCAAGGCGCTGAAAGCAAATTATCCGCTTGTCGAGACCGATATCGTCGTCGATGCAACGACGACCCTTCGCAACGAACTCATGTCACACCGGCTCGATCTTGCGGTGCTGATGGGCCCTGTCTTGGAGTACAGCATCGAGAATATCGATATGCCGTCGTTTCCTCTTGTTTGGGTCTGCTCGCCGCAATTGGAATTGCCCAACCGACGCAAGGTGACGCTCAACGACCTGATGCAGTTTCCAATCATCAGCTACGCGCGCACCACGCGACCCTATAGCGAACTTTACCGCAAGCTCACCGGCGAATTCGAAGAAACGCCGCGCATCTTTCCGGCCAATTCGCTGGCCGCTTCCATCAAGATGACGCTCAACGGAATTGGAATAGCCTCGCTGCCTGAGGGAGTCGTCCAAGACTATATCGCAAGCGGTAAACTGCGCGTCGTCGAATGCGAATGGCACCCGTCCGACCTGCAGTTTACCGCCTCCTACTCCTCCGAACCATCCAATCCGATTGCGGAGCGGGCGGCAAAGCTGGCCGCCTGTGTTGCGCATGCATATGCTGCGAGAACCGATAAGCTTAGGCCCGCGGTTTCTCAGCCGACGAAAGTGGCCGGCAGGTAGATACGGTCGCCTGAGAAGATCACATCCGGGCTCAGGATATGATCCATATTGAGCACCACCGTCTCCGCCACATCCGCAGAATGGGTCTTGGCGATCAGGCGAATGCTGTCGCCATTCTGGACTTCGACCCACTGGTAGCCGTCTTTCTCCAACGTTGGATTCGTGCGGCCCTCAGGATTGCTGCTGCCGTCGGGATGAGCCTCGACATGATCGCCGGAAACCCAGCCGCTATGGATGTCGCCGTCCGGCCCAAAACCTTCGACGGGTATCCAGGTCTCCCCTGACTGATCGGTCGAAGGCTTTGCGGTCTGCTCGACGAATGTCCCGGGTTGCAGAACCGTCACTACAGTCGAATCCTCGTCAGGCTGGCCCCGCAAGTTCAGACCGTCATCGGCGACCACGACAAGTTGCGGGAAATCCTCCGGCGGGGTTTGCGTTCCGGGATCAGGCTTGTCGGTCTTTTCGTCCGGTGGCGTACCATCGACGCCCGAAGGATCGTTGCCCGGCGCAGTCGGGTCGGTTGCCGGCGTCGTGCCGGTGTTGTTCCATGGCTGGTCGTCCAGCGCATCCCAGGCAAACAGCAGCATGCCGACGCCGAAGGTTACTCCAAGCGCGATGCGATCGGCGTTCGCCCAGCGCGCGTCCGACTTTGCGCGGGCGTCGATCTGCTCGTCCGTCCTCGGAACGGCCTGGCGATTCAGCCGGTCCGTGCGCATGGCCGACACCCAGAACTCAGCGCTGCCGACGGTGAACAAGGCGCCCGCCGTCGCAGCCAGCGGCGAGTGGAGGTTCTGTGCCGTGTAGAGCAGGGAACCAAGCACATAGCCCGGACCGGCCAGATGCTCGGCTACGTTCCGGAACACTGGCCGTCCGGCGATCGACTGCAGCGCAGATTTCGTGCCGTAGACCACATTACCCAGGGAGAAGGTGCCGTTCACCCAGACATTCTCGCCGCGCAGCAGCCCGGCCGCCGAGCCTGGAGACGAGAATATAAACGACGCCCCGCTCGCCGCATTGAGGGCACGTCCCAGCGGCTTGTGGTTTGCCGTGGCGTTCGGAAAGACCGATTGCGCGCTGAAGACGACGCCGCGCACGCCGAACGCAACGCCCGCAGCTGTCGCGGCCCAATGCGGTGGCAAGATCTGCCATACCGTGTAGGAAGAGCCGGCCATTGGACCGAAGGTCGCGACCAATTGCACGTTCTCCTTGAAGCGGGCATGGCTCAGTGCCTGATCAACGGCCGTGGCCTGATCCGGCGTCATGGCTTTCTTGTGGGTTGCTCGATAGGTCGTCATCTGCAGCACGGAAAGCGCGTTCGTTTGCTCCGTCGACATCCAGGCAAACTGCTTGGGCGTGAACTTGCGCAACTGGCCGGGGCTTATCTCGCCAAGCTGCTTCGGCGTCAGCGCCGCTATTTGTTGCTTCGTCAGCGCCTCGATCTGATGAATGGTCAGAGCGCCAAGCTGCTCCCGCGTAAGCGCAGAGATGTGGTCCGGCGACAGCTTTGCCGTTGTCACGGGATCGCGTGCTGCGACGAGATCAGGATCCAACGCGGCAAACTGCGTCGCATCGAGATGGCCGAATTGAGCAGGTCTCATGGCGGCGACCTGTTCCGGGGTGAGGGCATTGCGCTGCTCATCAGTGAGCTTGGCGATCTGATCGGGCGTTAGCTTGCGCACTTGCTCAGTGGCCAAGGCAGCGAGCTGCTCGGGTGAGAAGGCGGCGACCTGGTCCGGCCGCAAGCCGGTGATTCGGCCAGGAGCAACGGCCTGCAATCTGCTTGGCCTGATCGCCTGGAGCTGTTCGGCACTCAGCGCCCGCAACTGCTTCGGCCGAAGCGCCGCAAGTTGATCGAACATCAGCTGCCCGATCTGCTCGGGACTCAGTGCAGCAACCTGCTCAGGCGCCAGCTTGGCGATGTGCTCCGGCTTGATGGCGTGTAATTGCGTGCCGGTCAGTTCGGAGATCTGATCGGCTGAAAGTGCCCTGACCTCCGGCCCGGTCGGCGCCCGCACGGGTTCGGCATATCCCGGTTCCGCAGCGGAGTTCACCGGAAGCTCAATGCTGATGATCCTTCCGCTGGCAGGGTCAAAAACCGCCCTGCCCCGGTCAGGCGCAGGCGGCCATGTGGCGGCCGTCGGCGTTTCGGCAGCAATATTCACTGCCTGCGGCGTCTCGCCAGTCACAGCTGGGGCTTCGTGGCTGACCACCTCGGCAACTGGCGGCGGCGCTTCGGTCTGCGCTGGCGTATTGACATCCCAGAACTCGTCGGCCGGCCGCAAGATGACCTGCCGGCGTTGTTGTGTCGATGTGCCGGGCGCGACGGCATCCTCATTGTGCGTGAACTCACCGACGAAATTCCCGTCCGGATCCATCATCCGCCAGCCATAGACCTCGTTCCATGGGATGCTACCGTCGATTGCGGCCTCGTCGACGCGGGCCATCCTGTCGCTGACGGGCCGGCCCATCGCCTCGAACTCAGTCGGGACGTGGAAGCGCGGTCTGCTCGGATTGAGCGTGTAGAGATAGGTATAACCTTGCTGCCGCGCGGCTCGTGACTCTTCCGAAACGAAAGCCTTGGCTCCCGAGATCGACTGGCTCGTGCCGACGAAACGGCCATGGGTATTGCCCATCACATAGTTGCTCAGGGTGATGCCTTGCGAATTGTCTACCCAGATTCCTGTCGGGGGCGGTGGCGAGAAGCCTCCCGCGTCCCTGATCTCGGTTGGCATGCGTGTATCGGCGCGGAAAACATAAGGGCCGACATTGCCGCGCGACGCTCGCCCGGCGTTGCCCACTCCCTCGGCTGCGTTAACAGGCTGACCGCCGCTTTCCGGACGCCCGATGCTTCCAGGCACGTGGTCGTCGGAAGCACCGCGTATCCAGGGCAAGACATATGGCTCTCCCGTCTCAGGGTCCCGGAACAGAATATGCGACTTGTGCATCAACTCGGGCTCGTCGCCGCGTGCCCTCGGCCCGTCGGCCGGTGGCACATAGACGTTCTCGGCGCTCTTGGGCGGTGTCCCGAGGTACCTCACGGTGGCCGTTTCGCCATTCTCGTCCATGATCCGCAGCGTTTCTTCCGGCGACCCCGAGCCCAGCGTCGGCGGGGTGCCATCCGGCGGCGAATTGTGCAGCACATCCTGCTCGAGCAGCCGGTTGAGGTAATGGGCCTGCGTGGGCGTCAGTTCGCTGCGGGCCTGCTGATCCAGCTGTTGCCGCAACGCTTTCCACGCTGGCTTGCCCATCCCGTCGGGCCGTCCGCCGGTGGTGGCGAGTTGGTCCGGATATGGCGCCACGCCCAATTCCGGGAATACATCCAACACGCGCTGACCAGCGAACTTTAAATCGCCGTGCGGCGATGCCGCAACCTCGGCGAGATAAGCGGCGAGATGCTGCAGGACGCCCGGCGTCAGTCGCCCATCCGAAGTCTCCAGCGCGGAGAAAACCTTTTGCGCGCCTTCGGAGGATCCGGGGTGTGCGCGGGCGGTACGGGTATGCGGCACCAGGTCCTTCCTCACCGAACCGACTTCTACCGTCGTTAGCGGCCATTGCCCAAGGTTTACGGCCAAACCGACGCCGTGGTCCGTGCGGTCCAGGCGGTTAAGTGGCCCGGCGCCCACCTCGCGCGGAACGCCCTCGAAGGCAGGGCTACCGCGCCAGGGTTCCTTGCCGCCTCCGAAGGGCGGAATAACGTTGTAGTTCCGGTAGAGGACACGATCCTCGAAACCGGGCACCTTGCCTTCGGAGCTATAGTGGCTGGCACCACCTCTCGCAGCTTCTTCCCAAAAGGAGGCTGCCCTTTGGCTGAGCGGGCCAGATTCTCTACGCGTATACCCCGGCCGGCCGCCTTCGCCACCGAGATAGAGCAGCGTGCGTTTGACGTAGGCCCCACCCAGGGAGAAGCCAGCGAAGGATATCGAAGCGCCAACGGCGTTTTCTTTCTGAAACGTGTTCTTCGACATCATCGGGGCCGATGCGACCCACCGGGCAGATGGAGCCGCAGCCTCGTCATAAGCGAAATTCGGCCGGTATCCATTGACGAAAAGTTTCTGGCCCTTCGCGTCGTTGGGATGGACCGGGAGCAGAAAGCCCGTGCCATCCGGGCCGTTGTTCTTCAGGCTGAGTTCCCCATAGACCTGCCGGCTCGGCAGCGGCACCTTGATGCCGAGCATCGATCCGCCGAGGCCGACTGTGCGGGCGGCCTGGTCGTTCAGCATCGGCCCACCCAAGACATTGGCCTCGTGTTCCTGCAGGAACCAGGAAACGGTCGCGCGGTCGGACCGCCAGACCCCTTGTGCATCTGTGAAGAATGTCGGGGCGCGCCACGAACTCGCCTTGTCGGCGTCCAGCAACCGCTCCAGCAGGACAGGCACCTCGCTGTTGATTTCGGTTCCGACCTTGGGCTTGCTTGCGGGCAGCGCGTTCTCCAAGGCGTGCGCGAGCGACTGGACCGCGGGGTCCGCGGATTTCTGCTGGTTGGCGGCGTAACCGCGCATCTCTCGCCAAAAATACGGGGTCCAGGTGTCGTGGCCGGACAGAACCTTCGCATTGTAGCGACCTTCCGGCGAAAGCTTGCCGGCGGGTTTGAACGAAGACTCCGGCTGAAGCTTCGGACCGTAGACCCACGTGCTGCCACTGTCGGCCTCCAGGACTTGCATGAGCGCATCCTGCTGCGCGGCGGTCACGGCCTTGCCGGGCTTCGTGGCGCGCCCCTTGAAAAACGGCGAGGCGGCATTTGCCGCGGCGGCAAGGTTCGGATCGGTGGAGCCTGACGCAGCCTTGAGGTAATCGCCGACGATGCCACGGCCGGCATCGGTCCAGCCGGCTTCTCCTGGCAGCGCCCCGGCGGTAAAGAACTGCTCGCCGCGGGGCAGCCTGGCGTCGGTCGACAGGCCGAGTTGGTCGATCACTTCTCCCGGCGAGAGATGCGGCAGCTTGCCCTGAGCGCTGAACACCTGGAGGGTCGTCAAGCCGTTCATCGAAAGCTGGCCGACCGGCTTGGAGCCGGTGAACGGGCTGTTCCGGTCGGCGCTGAGCATTTCGACAAGCGCATCATGCTGAGCCTGCGTCATCTCCGTGCCAGACTGAGGCAAGCCCCTGCCCCCGAGTTGCACTCTGGTCATGGTCACCGCATCGCGCACGACCGGATCGCTGGAACGTTCGAGGGAATGGAGGTAGTCGCCGACGAGTTCCACCTGCTCAGGCGCCCACGTCGGCGCGGGCGTCGCCGTATCGTCGGGAAGCGCCGGCAAGGTCGCGGCCAGGGTCTCGCCGAGCGCCGAGCGATGGCTGACTTCCGGATTGTCGGCAGGATCGAACGTATGGACTTCCCGTGCCGGGGTGTTGACCCTGAGCTGGCCGTTCGGCGTGGTTATCGAGCCGCGCTTGGCGCGTTCGACGGTCGGGCCGGAACTGAGGTAGCCGGCCTCCGTGGCATGCTCGCCCGGCAGGACGATGTCGCGGGTCATGCTCGCCTGCGGGCCGGCCACGATGACCTTGGCCGGTAGGTATTCGCCGCTGGCCTCGACATAGATATCCTGTCCAGCGGTGACGCCGTCCTGCGGAACCGGCCGATGATAGATGCTGTCGACCAGTTCGCCGAGCTTCGGATAGTCATAACGCGGTTCGGTATTCAGGTAACGCGTGCCGATGCGCCGCAGGCCGGCTTTGACGGCATTGAACGTCTGGCCGAAGCTGTATGGGTTTGATGAGAAATTGTTGATGACCGGCGTGCCGTCGTGCCGAACCGGGCTGGGGTGCCCGGTATCCGTCACGGCCGGTGGCTGCGTGCGGACGTTCGGATCGGCTGTCCAGCGGCCGTCGGCGCCGAGATAAAGCACGGGCAAGGAAGGGTCGAGCTCGACAGGAGCCGGCACCGGCTCCGGCGCGGCCGTGATCGCCTTGGGTTCGGGTATGGCGACAACCCTTTGCGCTTCCGGTAGGTTGAAATCGACGAGCATCTCGCCGGTATGGCGGTTGCCGAGAGTGTAGCGCATCAACGGCCGGGTGCCTTCCGCCCCGCGTGTTTCCGTTTCGGACTGGAGCAGGAGCTCGTCCGGGGTGGCCAGCACGGCCGGGTCGGAAGGGCGTGCGCCGTCGAGATAGCCCGTCTGCTGCGGATCCTTGCCGCTGGTGTAGACGTATTCCGCGGGATTGGGCCTCGGCATGCCGGTGAACGTCTTGGTCGCCGGGTCCCAGACGAGCCGGAAGCCGCTCTCGGCCGGGCGCGTCGTTCCGTCGCCGCGGACCGGCGGAACCACGATCGGATCGCCGTCGGCGGGGACGCGCACATTCTGCTCACGCGCTCCCTGGGCGCCTCGGTCGCTGGCATTCTCGGGATCGCCGCGCTCGCCCGGGGCGCTCGGCCCTCCATCGTGGACGTTGACAACCGTCCCCTCGACGACGGGGTGGCTGGGATCGTGGAAGACCAGTTTGTCGGTCGGGCGATAGACGCCGTCGGGGCCTTGCTCATGCACGACCATCGGCCGCGACGGCTGGACGTCGCCTGATGGATCATCCTTGCCACCCGTGGGTGGCGGCGGGTTCGGACCATCGGACTCGCCGGCCGGCAGCGCGCGCTGACCGGGATTTCCGGCCTCCGCCCCGTTGCGCGAACCTTCTGGGGCACCGAAACCAGGCCCCTGCTGGCCGGACGTTTCGCCGACCACGTCGCCATCGATTATGATCTCATCTGGATCCGGCACGACCTGTTCGCCGGTGGGCCTGTAGACACCGTCAGGGCCCATCTCGTAGACGGCCCGCGGTTGCGGCCCCGAATCCGGTCCGCCAGGAAAACTGGCCGACGTATGAGTTCCGCTCCGAGTGCCGCCCGCTCCAGGCATGTTGGACAACAGCGAGCGGCCGCCCAAGCCCGTGCCGACAGTGCCGACGCCTATGCCCATGACTGCGTTCGCGAGTTCGAGCAGGGACATCTCACCGCCATGCGCCGCCAGATCTTCCACCGATTTGCCGAGCAACGGAAGGCCGGTAACCACGGCGCCGGCATCGAGGGTCCACGCAGCGTTCGTCAGCTTGTTGCCGCTTTGCATAAACTCCGAGACCTTACCAGCATAAGAGGCCTCCTTTACGTTCACCTGGAATCTGCCGATGCCCCAGCTGGCATCCTTCATGCGGGTCATCCCAAAGCCGCCCGCGAAAGCCTGGGACCTGGACAGGCTTGTCTTTGCCAAGCCGAACGTGCGCAAGGCACCCGCGCCTACGGGCAGGAATGCGGTTACGCCGGTCGCGACATTCCAGGCCGACTGGCTGTCGAAGTCGCCGCCCTGCAGGAGGTGATCACCCTCTCTGATCAGAGCCTTGCCGCCAAGGAGTGAACCGGAGCCGATCGCGATGGGAATGGCCCATTGGCCGCCCGGCACGAACGAGACAATGGTTGAGACGCCCGCCACGATGCCAAGGCCAATGTCGGTAGCCTTGTCCCAGAAATCCACCTTGCGTGCGTCGGCCACTTCCAGTTCGTCGAGCGAAAAACCTCCCTTGCCGAGCGACATGTCGCCGCCCTTGGCCATGACCAGATTGCCCTTCTCGCCGAAGATGCGATTCTCGTGCTGGAATTCGTCAAAGCTGCTGTAATATTTGCCCGAGCTGTCGACATAGCCGATTTCGTCGCCGCCGCTCTTGATGGCGAACAATGCCGTCGACGATTCCGTCCCGCCGTCGAGGGAGAAAATCGGCACGATCTTGACCTCGGCGTTGTCGCCGGCGCGGTCGGTGATTTCTTCGGTGACCTTCTCGACATCTTCGTTCGATGGGTCGAGGCCGAGGGTCTGACCAACGGCAGTGCTGAGTTCGGCCGGCGGATATGTCTCGTATTCGCCAGTGAAACCGGCCTCGTAGAGGTTCTCGAACTGCACCTGATAGCTGGCCAGCGCCTGGTCCTTGTGTTCTTCAAAATACTCGTACTTGAGTTTCGCCTCATGCTCGGCGGAACCGTATTCGAGGAGCTTGGGGTGGCTTGCGGAAAAAGCGTACCAGTCACGCCCCGCCACCATCGCCGGCCGCACGTTTTCTTCCCAGTCCTCCAATTGGTTCTTTTCGGTCTCCGCCTGGCCTCGATCGATTTCCGCGGCCGCGACTTCGGGGTGCACCCACAGCATCTTGCCGTCCATCTCGATCTGGACCCACTTGCCGCTGTCGCCGATCGCGCCCGGCCCTTCCTTGTCGAATGCAACGGCAACCTCTGGCGCGACCCAGAGATCGCGGCCGTTCACCTTGATTTTCACCGCCGTTTCGCCTGGCTGAAGCGTGCCGGCAGGCGCCTCTACGGTTCCCGGCCCGTAGTCGATGATCGCCTGGTCGCGTGCCGTCGTTGCCTCGACGAGCGCAGTCTTCGCATCTCTCAGCCCGGCATCAAGCTGGTCGACCTGCACGCCGACAATCTTCGACCTGGCCGCGTCCAGCGCCGATTGCGATCCCGTACCGTTGGCTGTGCACACCGTGGCCGACGATGTCTCTCGCGTCGACGCCAGCATCTCCTGCCACTGCTTGTTGAGTGGATCGTTGCGGAAGTCTTCCCTGATATTCTCGTCGTCGAGAGCGTATGTCAGGGCAGATTTATGCACATTGGTGTCATCACCGTTCTCGTCGGTGAAAGTGTCGTTCTCATAGGTGGTAACGACATAGAGCTGACCGTTCTCCTCGACTATGTCCTGCGATTTTATCTTGCCGGTAAACTCACCACGTCCATTGGTATACCCTTCCCAATCGAAATGGTGCGGGTTTCTTTCCTGCGCCTGCGCAAGCAGTTGCTGCTTGAGAGGCTCCATGGTTACGGCAAGATCCGCCGCCTCTGCCTGTGCAACCCCGTACTCCTGATATGCCTCGGCCAGGGTCACCTGATTGGCCGCGGCCCCCTGGAGCGTTTGCAGACCTTCAAGCCGCTCTTCGATGGCCGTGTATTCGGGGCTTCCAGGCTTGGCATCGGTAAGCTTCAGCTCCAGCTCGGTCGAGCTGATCATTTGGTCGACCGTGGCCTTGTTGCCGTTGGCGGTGTGTAGCGAAACGTTTGTAAAGAGCTCGGCGACCTCCGCGTGCGCGGCCTTTCCTTGTTGGTTGCTTTCCTTGGCACTAGGACCACCCGGGCTGCTGACAGCCGTCTGGTTAGGATCGCTGAGCGTCGGCAGGTCTGCCTGTTTGTCGATCGCTTCGAGAAGACTCTGCTGCGCCTGCTCGTATTCGGCCCGGGCAGTGCTGGCGCTTTCAAGCGCGTTGTTGGCGAGGGTCAACCGGTTTTGCGCATCTGCCAGCGTGCCCTTCGGCTCGGGCGGCTTCCAATCCAGTCCATAAGGCGCCAACGCCTCGTCGAGCGTCGACTCGGCACCCTCCATGGCGTTCTTGAATTCAGGGTCCAGCGCATAGACGTCGAGCTGTGCGGCGCTCTGCGCAGCCTTTGCTTCTGCCTCACCGAAGTTCGCAATCGCCACATTCTCGGCTGCGATCGCCTTGGCCACCTCCGGGTCGTACCATTTCCAGCTCCCGTCGACCAGCAACGGCACCCACTTTCCGCCTGAAGGAGCGGTGGGTGATGGTGGGTTCCCGTACGGACCAACCGACGTGGGACCACCGTCGAGAGTCGCGCCGGTTGCGTCTTGTGCCGGACCATATAATTCCATTGCAGCGACCACGGCCTGCTGCTTTTCAAGCGCCTCCGTGGTCAGCTCTGGCGTCGCCCCGCCGAATATGCCGTCCAGCGTCGTCTTGACGACCAGATCCTCCTTGGCCTGCTCCGGGTCACTGCTGTTCGGATTGATGGAAAGCAGCAGCTCGGCCAGCGCCTGTTGTGCGGTGCCGGCCGCGATATCCGTAACGGCGCCGGTCGTATCGTTGGTCAGCGTTATCTTGCCGTCTGGCGACGTGGTCAGCATGTAGCCGTTAAACGTCACATTGACGGTGGTCCTGGTGGCACCCTCGATCACCACGGTCTCTCCCGGATGAATAAGGTCGGGATCGCGCGGAGAGGTGAACAGTTCCGGATTGCTCTCGGCGAGATCCTCCAGCGTCACACCATGCGCCTCGGCGATGTCGCTCAGATTGTCACCGGGTTGGACCTCGTAATCAATCGGCTCGCCGTCGTTCAGCGTCTCGACGATGGTTTCGGTGCGTCGGCCGTCCTTGTCGAAGACGATCGTCGTTTCGGTGTTGTTCTTGGGGTCAACGATGGTGGTGGTCTGCTCGCCGGTCTCGGTGTTGCGCTCGATGTGGGTGGTCTTGCCGTTACCGTCGACCATGTCGGTCGTCTCGGTATTTCCCTCGATGGTGGTCACCGAGCGCGAACCATGCTGGTAGTCGTTGTTGTAGGTGACCGTCTTGCCGGTGTCCGGATCCGTGACGACGATCTGGAGCGTCTCGCCTTCGTCACCGCCCTGTGTCACCTCGAGGCCGGCGGCGTTCAGCTCGGCGACCACCTGCTCCGGCGTGAGATTGCGCTCCTCGGCGATCTCGTCGATGCTCTTGCCTTCGGCAAGCTGTTCCTGGATCGACAGCGCGCCCGAGCCGTCTGCTGCCTGCGAATGCGCCAGGATGGTTTCCTCGCCGCCCGGACCCGTGACCGTGGTCACCGGCAATGCGGGGCCGCCAGCGGGCGTCACCGTCTCCACCGTCGACCCATTCGGCAGGTTCTTGGTGACGGTGACGGCACCGTCACCGTTCGTTTCGGTGGTTGTGGTTATGCGGGTTTGGGGATTCGTCGTGCGTTCGGTGACTGAGCCGTCGCCGAGATCGTCGACGAACTTGGTCGTGATCGCGCCTGTCGCCGCGTCGACACTGGTGGTTTCCTTGCGGCCGAGATCGTCACGGATCGGCGAGGAGGTCACCTGTCCGTTGGGACCCGTCACTTCGGTGTAATAGCCGCCGTGGTGATAGTCCTGGTTTTCGGTGATCGTCCGGCCGCTGCCGTATTTGATCATCACCGTACGGGTGTCGCCGTTGGCATGTTCGGTCGCTGTCGCCGTCATCTTGCCGACATTCAGAGCCGCCACCACCTGCTCGGGAGATATGTTCCGCTCGTGGGCGATGTTGTCGATACTTTTGCCGCCCTCGATCGCATTGAGAATGTCGTTCGCCGTGGCGACTTCCGGTGAAACACCGCCGGCGTCGGGCTCACCACTGGCCAGTAGGAGGTTTGGCGTACCGCCGAAATTTTGCGTCGTGAAGAGCGCAGGCGCGGCGGTGGTGCCGCCGTTGCCGTTTGCCGCGGTGACTGCGGCAGGCAGCTCCGGTCCTGGCTGCGCCGCCGGGGGCGTCGGCTGTGCCGTCGTCAGTTCCGCATTGACCTGCGTTAGCCGCTGGCGAGCGTTCGCGGCCGCGTCGGCCTCGCCCATCTTGTTGGCGAGCCGGATTTCATTGTGCAATTTCGTGGCTTCGGCCTGCAGCCGCGTAATCTGCTCAGCATTGGCCTTTGGATCGACCCTGGGCGGCGGCGGGGGCTTGAGGGTGGTAATCGGGCGGATCATCAAACAACCTCCGGAGCCGGTCCAGTCGTGGTTCAGGCAATCTGCCTGTCGTCAACGCCCCCGCGTCCGACAGTCGAAGCCCCGGCCACTTACCGGGGCGGCTTCCAATAAATGCCGAAAGCAGCGAGATGCTCTTCCGACTGGGTTACTCGTTGCGCAGCATTGACTTCAGACTGCGCAGCCGTCAGTGCCGCCAGAATCTCGACGGCGGCGAACGCCGGCGCCATACTGCGAAAGAACGACTGCGAATTTGACGTAACGATGATTGTTTCCCGCGCGATTCGCGCCAGCGGCGACACGCTGCTGTCAGTGATTGCCACCACGCCGACACCCTGCCGAGCCGACTGGCGCGCCACCTCGATCGTCATGCGTTCATAAGGCGCCATGCCCACAGCAAGGAGGACGTCGTCGCGTCCCGCACCCTGCAAGGCATCCAGACCATGTCCGCCCATCTCGCCGACAAGCGTCACCTTGCGGTCACCGCCAGCCAGAAACGACATGATGTGAACGAAGTGGTTCGCGACCGGATAACCGGAGCGCGAGCCGAGACCGAACAGATTGCGTGATTGTGCAAGGAGCTCGGCAGCGGCAACGAATTGTGAGGCATTGCCGTATTCACCTAGACTTGAAATCTGGGCCGCGAGCGTGTCGGCGACGACCCCCGCAATCGAATATCCCGGATCGCCGTCCTGCCCTATACCCTGTCGCGCCGGCTCACCGGCGCCTGTCTCACGCAGCGCGCGCGCATAAAGGCTGCGCATATCCTCGTAGCCTTCAAGGCCAAGCCATCGCGCCAACCGCATCATCGTGCTGTGCGAAACGCCGGCCTGGTGCGCCTGCTCGCGCATCGACATCAGTGCGACGTCCTTAGGATGATCCAGCACGAAACGCGCGGCGACCCGCAACTGCGGCGGCATATTCTCGAAGCGTTCGACCAACAGCTCCGCCAAAGGACCTTGTTCCATTCTAAAATACCCCATTCACCCCGATGGCAGGTTACTCTCCGAATGGCGGCAATGCAACAGTTGGAACTGAAGTGGTTCATATATTCCAAGTGGACTTTCATTTTCGATCGCCCTGCCTTAAGCTGCTTTTGCAACCTGCCGGATCGCTTCGACGTGATTCCGGAGTTTGTAACTTGAACGGCCCCTCAAGGAGACAATGATGGCTGCTACCCCTCCCATTACGTCCGGCTCTGCCGGGTCGCCGGAACAGAACCTGGACAAGATGATCAAGCATCAGGAGCGCATGTTTAGCCTCGAGATCACAAAAGAGATCGCGAAATCCCAACATGACATGCTGATGAGCACCGCTAGGACGCTCGGCCAGTCGGCTGAAAAGGCCTAAGGCGGGGATTCTCGAACCCATGCGCCGCCGCAAGCACCGGCGGCGCACGTGCACGGCAAGAATGCTTCGACGCCGTTGTCAGGCTGCGTCTGAATTGTCATCGGCGGGAGATGAAGTGGCATGACCGCTAATTCTATCGGCAAATATTGGGATGCGGAGCCCGGGCGCCGGCTCCGATCGATTATCACCCACGCCCCAAGACCCGGACGTTCCATTGCGCTGAGCGTAACTCACGGATTTCACGCGGGCGCCCAACTCAGTCTGCTCGAGCCTCTGTATACTGTTGGCTCCAGCACGGAGTCCGACATTGTCCTCAGGGATGCCGGCATCGCGCCGGTCCACGCAAGGTTGCGGCGCAAGGGCAGCCAAATTGAAATCGAAGCCGTCGGCGGCGACGTCACACTCGCCACGGGCGAGATCATCCATGAAGGCCAGGGCAGCCGCTGCAAGCTGCCGCTCACGATAAGTATCGGCGATGCCCATATCCGGCTGGTCAACCCCGAACGCCCGCCGAATCGCTGGTCCGTTTCTGATCACCCCCTCCTGGTTGCAGGCAGCGTGCTCTTTGCCGTGTTCGCTGTTTCCGTCGCTGCGAATGGGTTCTCTTTCGCCGAGCCCGACATTGGCAAAAAGATATCCGCTCAACACCCTGACCCGATCAGAGTGGCCTTTGCTGGCGAGGCCGGGCAAAGTGTCCTGAACGATTCAACGCAAATACCCAGTGCTGCCGAAGCGGAAAGCCAACTCAGGCTGCGCCTCGATCAATCTGGCATCAGCACCTTGGCTGTTCAGCGATCACCTGGACGGCTCGTGGTCTCGGGTATGATCCCCAATGACAAGGATGGTGCCTGGACCGAAACGCAATCCTGGTTCGACCAGACGTTCGGCGCGCACATTCCCCTCGTTTCCAATGTCATGATCGGCAACGCCGAGCAGGCTCCGCGCCTGAGGCTGCAGGCGATCTGGTATGGCGAGCGGCCCTACGTCATCGCCGCCGACGGCGCACGCTATCATGAAGGTGCATTCACGAATGACGGCTGGACCATCAAGCAAATTGGCGAGACGGAACTTCTCCTGACCAAGGGCGGCGCCACGGTCGCGCTGAAATATCCGTGAACCGCCGGCTTGAAGGGCCGCGATTCGATACGGCAAGGATCGATACCGGCCGCGAAGTGCGGCAGGCGGAGGGTGTGCGCGGTCAGGCAATCAACCGGCGGCGGATGAACGGCGTCGACAAAGCCGCCAGCCGTGCTCAGGGGACGACATCGGCCGCTGGTACGGAAAAGCCGCAAAACGCGGAATTCCAGCCGTCGCGAGGCACGAATAGCGAATCGCTTGATGAGGCACTCATCAACTTCGTGATGCCGGGTATTCCCGAGCCAGCCATCCTGCGTCGCTCAGTACCAATTCTCCGGCATTTGGTAACCCATCTGGTTCCCGGCCTCGAGGGTGGCGAGCAACTCAAGACACTTGCCAGAACGCTGATGGAGGATGAAATCGAGCGTCATCGCGATCTGCTTGGCCGGATACAGGAAGGAATCGAAACCTGACCGATCCGCGTGACACAGTGCATCTGCTGCATGTCTTGGGCTATCTCTACGGGTGTCACGGGCAGGCAAAGCGGGGCGCGGCATACCTGCTTATCGCTGCACAGCTGTCGCCGGGAAATGCCGGCGTCCTGCGGACATTGGCGCATCTGCTCATACTCGATGGCGAAGCGGACAAAGCGCTTGCCACGATTGCCAGGCTGGAGACGTTGGAGGGAATGGACCACCCGACGCTAGCGTTGCTGAAGAGCCGCGCATTGCTTGTGGCCGGCCGCAAGGCCGAGGCGCACAATGCCTTGCGAAGCTTCCTATCGCATCGAGCCGCCGAATGACGGTGTCGGAGCGGCTTCTGCACTTCCTTGCCAAGCTGTCACGCCGCAGCGATCTGGTCATTGCCGTCCTGATGCTCGTCGCGGTGGTGATGATGCTCATTCCATTGCCGACCTTCCTCGTCGACATTCTCATCACCGCCAATATCGCCGTCAGCGTGCTTATCCTGCTGGCTTCGTTCTACGTTTCTCATCCGCTCCAGTTCTCGTCGCTGCCATCGGTCATCCTCATCGCTACCTTATTCCGGCTGGCGATCACGATCACGACCACGCGACTGATCCTGCTTCAGGCCGACGCAGGCGAGATCGTTTCCGCCTTCGGTACTTTCGTCGTCGGCGGCAGTATTGCGGTGGGCCTCGTCATCTTCCTGATCATAACCGTTGCGCAGTTCATCGTGGTTGCGCGGGGTGCGGAACGCGTTGCCGAGGTTGCCGCGCGCTTTACCCTCGATGCGCTGCCAGGCAAGCAGATGAGCATCGATGCGGAGTTGCGCAACGGAGACATCGATCAGGCGGAGGCACGCCGGCTGCGCCATCAGCTTGAGCGTGAGAGCCAGCTGTTCGGCGCGATGGACGGTGCCATGAAATTCGTCAAAGGCGACGTCATCGCCGGCATTGTTATCATTCTGGTCAACCTGATCGGTGGTTTCGCGATCGGAACGCTGCAGCACGATATGTCGCTAGGGGACGCCGCCGTGACCTACTCACTGCTCACGGTGGGTGACGGGCTGGTCGCGCAGATACCGGCACTGCTGGTCGCTGTGGCCGCCGGTACGATGGTGACGCGCGTCGGCAGCTCGGACGGCACGAGCGACCTTGGCCGGCAAATAACCAGCCAGCTACTACGGGACTCCCGTGCGCTCGCACTCGCCGCAGTGATCATGGTCGGCCTTGCCGTAGTGCCGGGCTTTCCGTCCATTGTGTTCCTGATCCTTGGCGCCTGCTTCGGCGCGGGCGCCTATGCAATCAATCGCCGCACCGCCCGGGAATCCGAGATCAAAGAGATCGGCCAGATCGCCATGGCCGAACAACCGGGAAAACCGGCGTCGCTTTCATCAACGCCCGTCGGAACACTGCCTTCTTCATCCCGTATCGTCGTACGCTTCGGAACCGAACTCGGACGGTCGGTCCCGGAACCCGAATTCGCCACGCTCGCTGATGGCGTGCGCCGCGAGCTTTTCGGCGATCTCGGTGTCGACGTTCCGGCTATCGGCCTGCAGGTCGACGAGAAGCTTTCAGCGAGAAGCATGCGCGTCGATCTGGAGGGCGCACCCATCCTGGATACCGAAGTCCCCGCCGACCGTGTTCTTGTCGAAGCGGACCCAATCAATCTCGATCTGCTCGATGTGACTTACGAAAAAGGTTCTCCGATTGCCGGTCAGCGCAAATTCGTGTGGGTCGATGACCGCCACATTTCGGCATTGAAGGAAGCCGGCTTTGTCATCTCCACACCGGCGCAAACAGCGGCAAAGTGGACCGGAAATGCACTTCGGCTCTATGCCGGCCATTTCGTCGGTATTCAGGAGACACGCAGGCTCCTGTCGGACATGGAGCCGGATTATGCGGATCTGGTCAGACAGGCGCAGGAGATCGTGCCGCTGCAGAAGATCGCGGAGGTGCTTCGGCGACTTGTCGGCGAAAACGTGCCGATCAGCAACCTGCGCCTGATCCTCGAAGCGCTGATCGAATGGGGACAACGCGAACAGGACGTCGTTCTGCTTACGGAATATATCCGCACGTCCTTGAAACGCCAGATCAGCTTCCGCTTCGCTGGTCGTAACAACATCATCGCAGCCTATGTTCTGCAGCGCTCGGCCGAGGATATCCTGCGAAACGCGGTGCAAAGCACAACGACCGGCACGTTCCTGAACCTTTCGGATGACGATGCACAGGCTTTGATCGCCGAAGTCGAACGAGCCTTGTCGCAGAACGCCACCGATGTCTCACCGGTCGTCCTCGCGGCGATGGATGTACGCCGTCATATGCGAAGCCTGCTCACGCACAATGCCATCGAACTTCCGGTTCTGTCATTTCAGGAACTCGCACAAGAATTCAACGTCCAGCCACTGGCGACGATAACCGGCCGCTCGGGCATAGCACGCAATGTCTCTCAGTCCCTGCCAGCGGCTGAGGCCAAAGCCGGACAAGAGGCAGCCACATGACGCCAGCCGGGCGGATTGGGACAGTTGGGGACTCTACATGCTCAAGAGGGGAACGGCATGACAATCCACGATACCGCAGCAGGCGTTCGATCCGCCACTTTCGCCGGGCGGACGGCTATGCGCTGGCTCGCTATCGCGACGGTTGGCGTCTTGCTGGCGTTGTTGTTCACACTTGCCGACACGATGGCACAAAACATATCGCCATTGCCGAGCAAGCCAACGGTCGACCTGCCGGTCGGGCAAGGACGCCTGCTGCGGTTCAATGAACCCGTCGAATCCGTCCTGATCGCGGACACCACGATCGCGGATCTTCAGGTCGTGTCGCCGGGGATGGTCTATGTCTTCGGCCTGAAGCCCGGCCTGACCAACCTCATTGCAATCACAGCCGATGAGCGGGTCGAGGCAACGGCCCAGTTCCGCGTCACCCCCGATGTCACGCCTGCCAACGAAGCGAAACACGCAATGCAGCCGAACTCGGCGACAAATCTCTCGATTTTCGGGACCCGCATCGTTGCGACCGGCGAGGCACGAGGCGTCGAAGAGGCAACGGATGTCGACAACATCGCCCGCACGTTCTCGCCGCCGGATCAGCCGCCGCTGAACGACATGACCGTGCAGGGGTCGCAGCAGGTCAACATCCGGGTCCGTTTCGCCGAAGTCTCACGCACTGAGCTGCAGTCGTACGGCGTCGATTGGTCTGTCGGGTACAGGAGCGGCGGCTTCGAATTCAACATGTTCCAGGACAATGGTGTGCCCTCCGGCACCGGGAATTTCGGTTTGAACATGGACCAGACGCATGGCATCAACTTCGACATTCTCATCGAAGCGCTGCAACGCAACGGCATCGTCAAGATACTGGCCGAACCGAACCTGACGGCGATGACCGGTCAGACCGCAAGCTTTCTCGCCGGCGGCGAAATTCCGGTTCCGATTCCGCAAGGAACTGACGTCGTTACCGTTCAATACAAGCCCTTCGGCGTTTCCCTCGGGTTCACCCCTACGCTGATCGGCCGCAATCGTATTGCGCTCCATGTCCAGCCGGAAGTCAGTTCCTTGTCGGAAGCAGGCTCAGTAAGCGCCAATGGCTTCGCCATGCCGAGTTTCGTCGTGCGCAGGGCCGACACCACGGTCGAAGTGGCGAGCGGCCAGACCTTTGCGATCGCCGGTCTTTTCCAGCAGCGGACCTCGCGTAATCTGGAAAAGTTTCCGGTTCTCGGTGATGTGCCGGTCCTTGGCCCGCTCTTTCAGTCACAGCGTTTCCAGCGCGAAGAGACGGAACTGGTGATCCTGATCACGCCTTATCTGGTCGAGCCGGTGCGCGACAGCCTTGCCACGCCGCTCGATCGTCCGGCAGCCAAACGCCACAGCCGGAAGCGCGCCAATGACGCGGCGGCGATGGGCCTGATCATCAAGTAGCGGGGAACCGAACATGACATTTCGCATCGCTTTGTGCTCTGTTCCGGTGCTGCTTCTGGCCGGCTGCGTGAACAGCCCGCAACAGCCGCGGGAATATTCTCCCGGCTACAGCTATGTTTCGACCGACACCGGCGGCTCCGAGAAGGGCGTCGGCGGTTCCGTCCTTGCTCCCAATGCATGTCTGAACGAACCGGCCGATGACGACCGTTCTGCCGCTGCGACCGATCTGACGATCGTCTGCGGCGTCGGCTCGCACCTGCCGTCCGGCTGCGCCAACGCCTACAATCTTCAACGCATGGCCGAAAGCCAGCGTGACCTCGTCGAGGGTCGGCGCATGGGGGCGGCGGCGGCCGCGCCGACTGCAAATGCCGCCCGGCGCTACCTCAATGGCGAAGAGGCTCCCATGGGTGGAGCCAATAGCGGGCCGCTGACGCCGCAAACAACGCTCCCGGTCGAGTGAACCGATGCGGCCTTGCCCGCGTAGCACTACTTTGTCCGGTTGTTCGCCCGTCGAACTCGACCCAAATCGGCTTCGCGCTTTCCGGTCCTATGCGCTAGCCGAGGATAGAGCCAAGCGCTTTCGCCCTGGCCTGTGTGCTACCCTTCGACCGGATCGTTCTGGCACGAGCAAGCAAGGTATCCACCTCCTTGGTCGCCAGGCCAATCGGCGGCGAGGCCTTGACCTGATCGGCCTGGCCAAGAAGTCCGTAGACCACCACGACGTTGCGCTTGTGATGCAACTGCGCATTGGTGGCGGCGGAGATCTTCTGGACCAGCGGGAGTGCTGTGGTGGAATTGCCTTCGAGCGCTGCGGCCAGCGCCATGTTGCTCTCGACGTCGAGATCCCCCGGCGCGAGTTTCAACGCCTGAGCAAAAGTAGTCTGCGCCTCCGCCGTCTGACCCGCGAATGTCTGCGCCACGCCCAACCGATTGTAGGCGCTGCTAGTATTGACCAGCGGCGCTGCCTGCGCGAGCGCGCGCATGCCGGCATCGATATCGCCCGATTCTATCATCGCCGAGCCAAGCCCGAGCATAGCCCCCCCGTCATTGGGAGCTTTTGCGAGCGCGGCCTGATAGGCTCTGGCGGCCTCGGCGGGATAGCCCGCTCGCATATAGGCCTCGCCTGCCTTGACGAAGGCGCTCGGCTTGGCGTCCGGCATCGCTGCCGCGCGCTGGTAGAGCGCGATTGCGGTGTCGCTATCTCCCTGCGCATCTATATCGTCCGCAAGCTTGATCAGACGCTCCGATTGCGACGACGGGCCTTGCGCCTTTGCCTGCTCGGCGTCGGTTTTGGTCGTCTGACAACCGGCCATCGCCAGCATGGCGACGACGGGCAAGAACACGACATGCAGCCGCATATCCACCTCTCCGTATTCAAGCCCGCCGCACCTTACACACGGCCTTGGCCGACTGGAACAACAACAGTGCGATAAGATTGCAACATGGCCGAAGAAGCTGAGGAAAAAACACTACCGGCGTCCGAAAAGAAACTTCGTGACGCCCGCCGGAAAGGCCAGGTTTCGCAGAGCCGCGACCTGGTCTCCGGCTTCACGCTTTTCGCAGCGCTTGGCTATGTCTATTTTGCCTGGCCGATGCTCATCGAGCACTTTTCGGAACTCGTGCAGACCGTGACGGCCCCCGGCGATTCGTTCGGGGAAGTCAGCCTGCGGGCCATCCGCCATTCGTTGTCATTGCTGATGCTTGCCACATTACCACTCGTCGGAATCGTTGTCGTTCTCGCGGTGGCCTTCGGCATGCTGGGAACGTTCGGGCCGGTCTTCTCGTTTGAGCCGCTCAAGCCGCAATTCGATCACATAAACCCGGCGAAGGGCCTTCAGAAGATCCTGTCGCTACGCAACGTCATCGAGTTCACCAAAGGCCTGGCCAAGGTGGTGTTGCTGGCCAGCCTCTTCACATTCCTTTTGATCGCGTGGCTGCAGCCGCTCTTCGATGCTCCGGGATGCGCTCCGTCATGCCTAGAGCCAATTGTCAAAGCGGTGCTGACATCACTTGGAATAGCCGCCGCTCTGGCCTTTGTCGTCATCGGCGTGATCGATGTTCCTATTCAGCGCTGGCTGTTCCTACGCGACATGCGCATGACGACAACTGAATACAAGCGCGAACACAAGGATCTCGAAGGAGACCCCTTGATCCGGCATGAACAGCAGCGACAGCGGCGTGAGGCCGTGATGCAACCTGCGAGGCTGGGCGTAAAAAACGCGGTCATTGTCTTCGTGTCTGGCGACCGCGCAGTGGCGTTGCGTTACGTCAAGGGTGAAACGCCGGTGCCGACGGTCGTCGGCAAGGGCCAGGGCCGAGCGGCCGACGAGATGATGGCTCAAGCACGCAAGGCAGGTATTCCCGTGGTCGAGGATGCGGCCGTCGCCAGCCCACTCTTCGAAAATGCAAATACCGGAGCTTACATCGGTCAGGAGATGTTCTCACCGGTCGTGCGCCATCTCGTCCGGCTCGGGCTCACTTGAGGCATGGTCGAACCGACCTTGCCGCGCAATATCTGAGCAGCGCGGCAAGGTCAGCAGCGACCTATTTAGCTGAACCCAATAGGACGTCGAGATCGACCGCGTCTGCCATCGCCTTGTATCCCGCGTCGTTGGGATGAAGGTTATCGCCGCAGTCGTAGTCGTCGCGCAGATATCCCGGTTTGGCCGGGTCTTCCATCACCTTGTCGAAATCGATTACGCCATCGAAGCCACCACCGGCGCGTATCCATTCGTTCACAGCGACGCGTATCTTTTCCTTCTCGGGTGTGTAGTAACCCTCGGTAGGAAGCCCTTTGAAGGTGTCGGCGAAAGGGGTCAACGTCGCGCCTACAATGCGTATGCCATGGGCATGCGCGCGGTCGATGAGCTGTTTGTATCCGGTGATGATGTCTTCGGCGGCAGGTTCCTTGTCGTCCGGCGCGATTGCATTTTCGCCGGGCCAGCCGATATCGTTGATGCCCATCATTACGACGACGGTCGAGACTTTGGGATGGCTCAGGATATCAGAATCGAAACGCGCCAGAGCATTGACGCCCATACCGTCGGTCAACACGCGATTGCCCGAAAAAGCTTCGTTAACCACCGCGACCTTGCGGGCGGTCTCCTGCAATCGCTTGGCGACAAGGTCTGGCCAGCGATTGTTGGCGTCGGGGGTCGAGCAATTCCCATCCGTGATGGAATCCCCGAAAAACACGATCGCCTGGGATTCCGGCGCGGCGTCAACCCATATATCGCTCAGAAAAAGGCGTGATTTGAGTGTGCTGTCAGCCTTGAACGTCGCGTCGTTTGTGAAATTTCCCGGGCCGGAGATGTAGGCGGTTTGCACACCATCCCAATGCACCGACGACAGCGCCGTCTTCTTCGGGAGGAAGATGCTGACGGATATTTCGGAAAGCGCTTCTGCCGGGAGGGCGACGGGGTCGCTGAGGATCGGGGCTCCCGGCGGAACGACCACAGAACTCTTGCCTCCCCAGGTCAGGGGCTTCAGGGTCGTCTGATCGACGTCGCCGTCCTTGCCTGCTATTCCAACGCTGCCGGCACTGATGGTCAGTGGCTTAGCGCCGAAAGCATTCGATAGGACGACCCGGACGGTATTGCCGCCGACGCTGATGCGGGCAACTTGGCGGACGGTCTGATTCTCCAGCACTTCCGGCACTCCGAAAGGCGCAGGAAGATCATCCGACCAGCGCGGAGCAGGTGTGGCAGCCCAAGTGGTGATCCAGGCTTCCTTTTCCGCGCCTTGTGCCCCGAAACCACCGGTCGCGGAGCCGGCCGCCACAGCTGCACATATCAGGATAGTCTGACGCAGACGCCGTTTCCTCCCTGCTGCGGGAGAAAGCGCCGATGAAACCTTACCCGCAAAATTGAAACACCTGGTGAGCCGCATTTTCATCTCCTCCTCGAGACATGCTGGTACTGCCGCCGCCGCCCCTATTATGACGGGCTGCACAGGGAATGAAATTGAACTTCCGTTGCGATCTTGGACAAGCGCCAGGGGCAAGATGTCCGACTGTGGCAGAGGGATGCCGCCCGCCTGTTTCGGCGAGCGGCGGACTGGAGCAGGCCGTTCGACCGTGACCGCGGTACTATATCAAAGGTCATCGCTGCGTTCGAGTGAAGGCCCCCAGAACCAGACTTGGCGTGCTGAAGGCGTCAGCTATGCCCCAAAAGTGCACGCGCTAACTCTTGCCATTCCTCATCAAGCGTCAAGGTCGACGGCGCGGCGTCGCAGCGACGATACCAATATTCCGCATTCGATTGATCGCCTTCCTTGCGATGGAGGTAGGCATGCACGCGCATACCCGCCGTATCGTCGCGCACCTGCGCGCGCTCGTGCGCCTTATCCCAATCGCCCTTTGCATCCCACCACAGCGCTTGCAGGGCAGCGTTCAAGCCAGCGGGCGGCTGTGATTTCGCAATCGAATCTCTGAAGGCTTGCAAATCCATTTTTCCACCGACGTGATATACATGGGCGGCCGATAATAATCCCGGATTCCCCAACAGCAAAGTCGCATCGCGCACAGCAAAAATGGCGGTGCTCTCTGCGTGCCATTGGCTCACAATCAAGACTCCCAACGATCAACTGATCGTTATCTCTGTACCGACATGGTGATGAGAAGATGGTAGCGTGGAACCAGGCTCAAACCTCGGACATGATCTTCACCCAACCTGTGATCCACGAGTTTGGCAATGTCTCCGTGCCGACAACGCTGATCATCGGGGGCAAGGACCGTACAGCCCCGGGCGGCAATCGCGCCAGCGCGGAGGTCGCGAAGACGCTCGGCAACTATCCAAAACTCGGACGCGCCGCAGCCGCGGCCATTCCGAGCGCGACGCTCTTAGAATTCCCAGAGCTTGGCCATTCACCACAGATAGGAAGCGATAAAGTAGCGGCCTCCGGACTTTTAGCTGGATATTTAGGAACTCCGATTGTGTAGGTGAGTGAGGAACCTCCCGAACCGCCCGTCGCACGGCAGTGAGCGGTGTCTCGTTACCTACGAAGGCGCACATGTCCGGTGCGGCGAGACGACGCCGACGTAAGGACTTTACCGAGCGATCCGAGCACGACCGGCAGCACTTCCGGTTCATTAACTTCCCGGAGAATGGCGTGGAGATGCCCGAGCACACAGGAAAGGCATCATTGAACGGTCAAACGCGAGTAGCCAAGAGCAACAGACTCTAATGCGGTGCGATTGAGAATTGTCAGCGAGCCGTGGTCGTATTGGGTCAGATACCGCCGTTCCCATTCTCTCAGGCAACGATTCACTTTCGCGCGAGACGCCGGGATCATTGCCGCGAGGTCGGTCTGCGAAATGTGGATGCTCAGAGCTCCATTCACGGTAGCCGTGCTGTGCGGGGTCTCAGTCAATCGCAAGAGCGTGCTCGCCAATCGAATGGATAGTGCACTGGACGCACTGTGGATCACTCGCTCTTGCGCGTCGTGCGTTGCTTGGCATAAGTACGGGATCACCTTCAGTGCGAGATCTGGGTGCTTGTCGAAGACACTAGCCATGAAAGCTGCTTCGATTTGGAGCAAGTCGCTGTCCACGACTGACGCAGCGTTCATGTTACTGTGTCGCGCGATGAACAATCTAGTCAAGTCGAAAGTGTCACCGGGACCAAGATCGGAAAAGATGAACTCTCGGCCGTCTGAGAGGGGAACACTAAGACGAACTTTTCCGTGAATTACGTAGTAAATATAACGCGGTATGTCCCCAAGGCGAGTTAAAACTTTATTCTTTGGAACCCTCCTTAGGATGGCTGCTTTCGCCATCTCACTAAGAGTATCTTGCCCAAATTGCCGAAATAAGCGTATTTTGTTCAGCTGTTTGACCCGAACCTCAGCGCCATTTTCTGCCATGGCTCTCTCTCCCTGATAGGGTAAGCGCCCCGGTCCCCTAAAGCGTTGCCTTGACCACCTCTTTGAACGAGTCCGATTTCCGGTCCGTTCTCGCGCAGACGCGTTAAGGTAGAAAATATTAACACATTAGGATACGATAAAATAGCGACTCGTCTGTGCCCGGGGTAACAGCGGCATTTCTCTGAGACATTTAAATCAAATCTAACCGACTGGAAGCCGTTGGGATAACTCCCCTCCTTATGGGATGGCGTGTGCCATGAGCCAGGAAGGAGAAGGGATGCAACAGGATTCGGGGGGGTTCGTCTCTATGCGGCATGCACCAACCGAGGCGTCGCGTGCGCTCTGGAATCGAAGGGTAGAGCCGCTACGGCTTCCTGTGGGAGCAGTTTGCGTGTTTCTCGCAACTGCTGATTTCCTCCTTGGACAGACAATACTTCTTGCGTCAATTGAGCTCTACCATAGGGCCTTCGGCGTGAGGCCGCCAGATATCTGGGATTCGATCTGCCTAAGTGTTACCGCCGGTCTGTTGCTGGTCGCATTCATGACCGCCAGGGGCGCCTACACGGTTAGTGGCATCCTGGACGATCACTGCAGGATCAAAACACTCATCAGCGGCTGGCTGTTTGTTTTCTTTTCAATTCTCTGGCTCGCCTTTCTCACGAAGACGACGTCGACGTTCTCGCGCGGCTCTTTGACGCTGGCGTTTGCGGTCGGATTCCCAACCCTGCTGCCTGGCCACGCGGTTCTAGCGCGTGGGCTGAAACGGCTTCTGGCGGCTGAGAAACTCGTGTTGCGCACAGTTTATCTGTTCTACTCTGGCGTTCCTGGAAAGGAACAGGGGATAATCAACAAGCTTGGGCAACAGGGCATCGCGGTTTGTGGTGTTTCGAACATCGAGAACGATGATGGCACGATCGCAGCACGATCGGTGCATGCCGCCGTCGCAGCTGCACAGGCTGCGTTCCGTAATGGCTCGTATGGGGCAGTTTATCTCTTTTGCTCTTGGGACCAGCGGAAGTTGATCGACCGCATACTGGAGGAAATGTCCCGCCTCCCGCTGCCGATCTATCTTTTCGCCGACGCCTACATAGATAGAATTCTGGCTGGAAGCCCGCTGCACACCGGCTGGCAGCGAGCCTTCGAAGTCCAGCGTATCCCGTTGAGGCCTGCCGAACGCCTGCTCAAGCGGTTGTTCGACATTGCTGTTGCATCCCTGCTACTGCTGTTCCTATGTCCGTTGATGGCGTTGGTCGCATGTGCCATAGCGCTTGAGAACGGTCGCCCTGTGCTGTTCCGGCAGACGCGACGAGGTTTTGGTGGTAAGCCGTTCAATATTTACAAATTCCGATCGATGACGGTGCAGGAGAACGGTACACAAATTCGCCAGGCTCAGCGTAATGATGCGCGGGTTACCCGACTCGGCCGAATATTGCGCCGGTCAAGCATCGACGAGCTGCCGCAGTTATTCAACGTGCTTCGGGGGGAGATGTCCCTGGTGGGGCCACGGCCTCACGCCGTCGCTCACGACGACACTTATACTTTGGCCATTGCGAGCTATGCTTATCGTCATCATGTAAAGCCCGGTTTGACAGGCTGGGCTCAGATCAATGGCTTTCGAGGGGAAACGAAGGAACTCTGGAGGATGGAAAAACGCGTTGAGCACGACCTCTGGTATATAAAATCCTGGAGCATGCTTCTCGACATTAAGATAATTTGGAAAACTGCTCTACTGATCTTTTCGGATCGTAATGTCTATTGATGTATATAGCATCTTCTCAGGAAGCTAAATGGATATAAGTAGTCCATCCTCCGACCGATTGAACGGATTTTGATTCTGATGCTTCGGGCGATCCCGCCGCCAGCGAGTACATCGAGCCTCACAATCGGGTTCGCGCCGGTTCACTCGCGGACAAGTGGCGCATCTCGCAGGCTAAATTTAGCTCAATGCGAAAATCAACGCGACGCAGGGAGATGGTCGGAGCAACGCATGACGGAACCTCAGCAAAAAGCCGGGGCAGTCGGATCTTGCCATTTAACGGTTCAGGACGGACCACGGGCTCATTGCGGCGAACGGAAAGCAGGCTTGCTGGCGGCGCAGCCGCCCTCAACAAGAGAAGCTATGCAGTCCTACGAGCTTCCGCTCGACGGCATCCGGCTCTTGATTTCCTCTAGAATGTTGGTTGCGCGTGCGATGCGGCTGTACCTGGCCAGAAAGTCTGCCTTCGCCTGCTGACCAATCTGATCCCGAAGCGCCTTGTTTGCGCGCAGGCGCTGAAGAGCTTTGACCCAGTCGGACGGGTTGTCTGGCGACACCAGAATGCTGTTGACGCTATCCCTCAAAACTTCTCGTATAACTGACAGGTCGGAGGACACTATGGGTTTGCCATGCGCCATATATTCGAAGAGCTTGAGCGGCGACATTCCCTCAGCGATATTTCGACCGCCGCCCTGGCCCTCTACATCTCTAAGATAGGGCGCGAGTACAACGTCCATTTCGGCCAAGTAGGCACATGTCGCGGCGTGAGGAACGTAGCTGTGAAACACTGTGTTCGGGCATTTGGCCAGCTTCGATGTCCAATACTCTATATCGCCTGGTGTTCCCCCGACGATGTGAAATGTCGCCCAGCCGCATCGAGGCGCAATAGCGCTTATTATCTCCATGCCTTTTCCCTTATACAGATGTCCGACATAACCAACCTTGAACGTGCCGCTGAGGCTGCATGGCTCGACATTCGGCGGAACAGGATCCGCGCCATTGGGCGCGATCAGAAATTTTCCCGCATGTTGAGGAAAGAGGCGGATGCTGTCGTCCCGCAGACGTTGCGACGTGACGACCAGCATACGGAATGTCTCTAGGCCTATTAGTTTGGCAAGGCGCTGACGCTGACGTCTGCTCAAACTGCCAATCGGGTCGTGAAGCTCAAAAACGGTCGTGAACCCGAAAAGTCCGGCAGAAACAAGCGCTACAGTAGCCGAGCGTGTAAAGACGACATGCGGCCGCAGCCAGACCGCAGCAAGAAGCGCCAACACAGCAAAAAAAAGCTCCCGGCCGGGCACAGGCCAAAAGGGTACAGGGAGAACGCGGAATGGGAACTCGGTACCGAATCCGTATTCGCGCGCGATCTTCTCATAATGATCCCGTGCATTCATGGAGGCGCGTGGAAGCGCTAGTACGATCTCCGCTCCGGCAACCCGAAATGCACGGCACATTTTCGCGACTTGTACCGCATTGGCGGCCGGCGCCGGGACGTGCGCAGAATGTATATAGAGAAGCCGCATCCACAAAGCCTATATTTCACGCGTCGCGGCTGGTCTGGTTCTTCGCCTCTGAGCCGCAAGTTCGGAGACCACGGGCTGGGCAGACGCACCCAAGTCGAACGACAAAAGCGCTCTCCGCCCGGTGGCTCGATGGGTTGCGATAGTACCACTCTCCGGTTGCCTCACCAAAATCGAGCGCCGCCTTTTTTCGCGAACTGAGGGCAGGCCCAGCGACAGCACACGCCGCCCTTCACGGACAGGTTCTGACCACAGCCGTCATCAAAGCCCCAGCCAGCCAGCAATAATGTTGCGCTGTATCTCAGAAGTTCCGGAATAGAGTTTGCTGCCGATGGCATCACGCACGGCACGTTCGACGTCGAATTCGCTCAAGAAACCATAGCCGCCGAAGACCTGGACGACATCGAGCGTGGTGCGAACTAGCGATTCGCTCACAAAGAGCTTCGAAACGGCGGCGTCGAGGGATACGGACTGGGAGCGCTCAAGGCCCCACGCCGCCTTGTAGACGAGCAGTCGGGCCGCCTCCACCTGCATCTTCATGTCGGCAATCTTATGGGCGACCGCCTGGTGCTTGGAGATGGCCTGGCCGGACTGACGTCGGGTGCGCGTATAGGCCACTGCCTTTTCCAGAAGCCGCTCCATAGTGCCTATATGACTGGCGAATAGGCACGCCCGCTCCCAGTCCATGCTATGAGCGAACAGCCTGGAGCCGCCGCCCACTCCACCGAGAACAGCGTTCTTCGAAACAAATACGTCCTCGAAGACAAGCTCCCCGATCGGAGACGTCCGCAGTCCCATTTTTTCGAACTTTTGCGCGACCAGATAGCCGGGCAGCGCGCGGTCCACGAGGAAGCTCGTGATGCCGCCGAAATACCCCTTGGCGCGGTCAGTGACAGCAAAGACGACGGCAACATCTGCCACCGGCCCGTTGCTCACGAAGGTCTTCGTGCCGTTGATTAGAAAGCCGTCGCCATGAGGCTCCGCCCGGGTTTGCATCGCAAATGCATCGGAGCCCGACTCCGGTTCGCTCATCGCATTGGCTGCGATCAAAGTGCCATCACAGAGCCCCGGAAGATATCGATTCTTCTGCTCTTCAGTGCCGAACTTCCAAATCGGCACCACGCAGGCCAGAAGGTGGGCGCAGATCGAGAAGACCAAGCCGGAATCCTCGCAGCCGTAGCCAAGCGCATCGATTGCAATGGCCGTGGACAGGGAATCGAGACCGGGTCCCCCGTAGGCCTGGGGGACTGGCAGGCCAGTCAAGCCCATCTGCGCGCAAGCCCCCCACAACTCGCGCTGGAATACTTGGTCTCGGTCGCGCTGCCTGACATCTTTATTGAGCTTATCTTGCGCGAAGCGAAGGATCTGGCCACGCAGGATACGCTGCTCCTCGTTCAGCGCGAAATCCACTACTCCATCCTCATCAGATGCTGGTAGTCGATTTTATCTGTCGATGTCTTGGGAAGTAACTGCTGATGCGAGAACCAGTCCGGGGCCATGTAGGCCGGCAAGTTGTGGGCGCAGAACCGCTTCAGCTCGATGAGCGACAGCGCATGGCCGTCGCGCGAGGCATAGAACACCTTAATGGAGACGCCCGACTCCTCCGAGCGAGCGATCGCCGCCACCTCGGAGATCGCTGGATGGCGATAGAGCGCCGTCTCGATCTCGCCGAGTTCGATCCGATATCCCCGTCTCTTCACCATCCGGTCGCGTCGACCGCGGAAGGTGTAGACTCCGCCATCGCCTTCGATCACTACATCGCCGGTACGGTACCAGCGACCGCTTGAATCGACATGAAAAGCGGCGCTTGTTCGCTCAGGCATGTTCCAATAGCCCAGCATCACGGGAGCACCGCTGATTGCGAGCTCGCCTTCCTGGCCTCGCGGCACGTCGCGACCATTCGCATCGATCACGCGTGCCTTAACATGCGAGCAGGCGCGCCCGATCGGAAACGGCGCCGAGCGGTCTTCGGCGATCGTCTGCGGGATTTCGTAGTAGGTACAGACGTTGGTCTCGGTTGGGCCATAGAGATTCAGGTAGCGTGCGCGTGGGACCACAGCCTTTAGCCTGCGCAGATGCTTGACCGGAAAAACCTCGCCGGCAAATAGAATGAACCGAAGAGCGTGGTCGTCGCGAGCATCAAGGCTGCCGTGCTCGACCAGGAGCGTGAGTACGGAGGGCGTGGAATACCAGACAGTCAACCGCCGCTCGGCAATAACCGACGCCATCCGGGTCGGATTCTTGCCGAGCTCCTCACCGATGAGGAATACGGTCGCGCCGTGCTTCAGCGGTACGAAGATGTCGAGAATAGACAGGTCGAAGTGGAAAGGCGCATGGGAGGAGAAGCGGTCGTTCTCGTCAGGGGCAAGGATATCGGAACACCAGTCCACGTAGCTCGAGCCATTACGATGCGTCAGCATCACGCCCTTCGGCTGGCCGGTCGAGCCCGAAGTGTAAAGCACGTAAGCGAGGTTGTCCGGCCCCGGCCGCGCCGATTCGTCCTCCACCGCCAAGCCGTCGGCCTCTACGCGAGCCAGGTACGTCGCGAGCGGCGAGGGACCGTCGGACCAGTCGAGCGGTAAGAGACAAGGTTCCGCAGCCAAGCGCGCCAACTCACAGCGCAAAGTTTCGGCTCGGGACGCCTCCACGAAAATCGCGCGCACGCCGCAGTCGTTAAATATGAACGCGTTACGCGCAGGCGGTGCCAGAGAGTCGACAGGCACATAGGCCGCGCCCACCTTCAAGATGCCGAACAGAACAGCGAGCGAGGCGATCGATTTTGGAAGGCAAATGCCGACGCGGTCCGCCGGCCGGACGCCGATCCGACGCAGATGGTCGCGGACTTGGTCCGACAGCGCGTCGAGCTCGCCGTAGGTGATCTGCCGCCCAGAGCTCGCCTCGACAGCGGCGCACCTCTGGGGATACCGCCTCGCGCTCTGTTCCAGATACTCGTGTAAGGCAGCGACCGTCATGGCGAGCTCTATGTGGACGCCTGCTTCGACTGGACGAAATTGGCAATTTGGGTGATGGAGTTCAGGTTCTCCGGCACGAGTTCGTCAGGGGCGATTTCGATACCGCAGGATTTTTCCAGGTAGGCAACGAGCTTAAGCGTCGCCAACGAGTCGAGAATGCCGTCAGTTATCAGCTCCGTTGAATCCGTCAGATTCTCTGGCCTTTCACCGGGCAGAAATTCCTTCAATATGAAATCCTTGGCCATCGTCCTGATCTGGATCGCGTTCATTGTTCCTCCTCTTGTGGAGCAACCGCAAGGTTCAGGGGAACCAAATCCTGGTGTTGCTGCAGCACTTCGTAAAGCTTGTCGGCGACGAGCCGATGGCCGGCGGCGTTGGGGTGATCGTCCCAAGGTGCTACAAGAAGCGTCCGCCAGTCATACCCGTCATACACACCGGAAAGATCGAGAACGTTAAAGCCAGCCTCGGCAGCGAGGCGCTTCTCCAGCTCGGTACTGGTCCTCTCGTCTGGTCTGGGTAGATAAATCCAAAAGACCCCGACCCCTTCTCGCTTCGCAGCTTCCACGATTCGAGAATAGATCGCACGCAGAACTCTGTCTCCGTAGGGCGTGAGCTTTCTTTGAAGTACCTCGAGGTCGGCACGGGGATCGATCCCGCTCTCGCGTACAATGTCGCGCACGAAGTCGTAGCGAAATGCGGAGCCATTCTGGATTGCTTTCCCGAGACGCTTTAGCGTTCGTCGAACAAGCGCGCTGTGCTCGAAGTAAAAGATGTACTTTGGTTTGAATGCGAGCACTCGATCCTCGATGATGGCCAGAATGTCCAGAGGAAGATAACCCCCAACGGCAAAGTTCAGCACCTCGTAGTGTCGATACCCGCTGTCGGCTGCCTGCGCATTCAGCCGTCGCTCCAACAGGCCCTCGAAAGTCTCGTCATCTGCGACGCCCTCGCCGAAGACATGCGAAGAGCCGACCATTGCGATTCGTGAGGTGCCGGGAGCAGGAATCTTTTCGTAGTCCTGATCTCGCATGCCCCAGCGGTTGATGTGGACCCGCGTTCCCTTAAAGTCTGCTTGGGAGAGTGGTCGCAGATAGGTCGTGGGAAGCGCACCCGTGAACTCGCTCAGCGGCGTCTTGTCCAAATTGCCCCAACCGTCGTGTCGTCGTTGGCCATAGACAATCCAGAGTTCTGGGTTAAATGCGCCGACATTGACGAGGTTCTCGTAGTAGCCGCGCTCCAGGTTCGCGTTGTCGCGGCTATTGAGATTCGGCGCTCTAATGTCGGCCATTGCGGTACTGACCGTCTCCCCGAGGCGATCGTGAACCACCGGGAGCGAGATACAAACCGCGATCAACCCGCATACACCGACCGACGCAACCGACCGTCGGAAACTGTACTGGCGGTCGGCGCCGCCGCGCGCGAGCGCAAGCGCAGGAATGCCAATGATAGCTGCCACCGCGACCAGTACGAGGGCGGGCGTCATTTTGCCAGGGGCTTCCACGCCCACAGTATCGAAGACCGACAACCATTGCGGGACCGAGCTCGCGCTCCAAAACGACCAAAGGAGGCAGATGACGACGAATACCCCAATGGTCCGGCTCGCAGTTTGCAGCGCACCGTTCCAGCTTAGTGCCCCGCCACGCAGGCGCCGCGTGCGACCGTGCCGCATTTCATAGTGGGCGTTGATCGTCACAAGCACGGCCAGGATCATCCAGAAGAGGAAGTCGTTCCAGGTGAACACCCAGGTGCCACGTAACCAGAACCACTGATAGTTGTGCAGCAGCCAAGTCGCGAGGAACGCGAGGAGGGTCGCGCTGACCAGCGCTACGCTCTCTCCCCAGCGTCGAAAACGAAAATACAACGGGTAGTATACAATTTTCATTATGAAATCCTTCCAGTATATGTTTATTCGACGCCAGAAATCTGTGAAACTTGAGGAGAGAAAGTACAGATTGTGGGTTTCTGGAAGGTTGAATCCAAATAAATGCAAAATCCCCGTGATTATGTGAAAAGTACCTGAAACCTTCAGATAAAGTAAAAACGGCCATATGACAAATTGCAAAAGCTCAATCTGATTGTGTACGTCCGCAGCATCGATCACAAACCGCTGGTACACGATACGGTAGCATATTAAATGGATAGCGCCGCGAAACATCCACTGAACACCTGTTTGATAAATATAATGCCGGTCAGCATTGTAGTAGCTGCTACGGAAAGTTCTAAAATCTACGACCGGAAAGAGCGGGAAGCACACGTTCGGCAACATGAAAAAATACGCGAGACGTTCCGAAACCGTCGCCATCCTCTGGTCACGCCGCATTTCGTACGCATAGACAATGAGACGGAACATGAACATTGAAGCGAGCACGGGCCAGACGGCGCGCGTCCAGGGGATCGCAATCCAGTCCATTCGTGCGGCGGCGAGCCCGCAGCCGGCGCCAACCAGCGCCAGCACTCTCCATCCAAAAGCGATCGGTAGGTGGACAATTCCGATCAGTACGAGCCCAATGGCGACGATCCAGGCGGCATCGATGAGGCCCTCAAATCTCCAGTGGTGCCAATTGGGCCCCACGTTCGCGAAAACTGCGGCGATAGCCGCGAACGAGAGCAGCACGAAAAACGGCAGCCGGTAACGCTGCGGCAGGAAGTAGTGCACGCACCAGCCGGCGAGGGCAACGAGCAGGACGCGGACTAGCGCAGTAGTCTCGAGCCTGAGGAGATAGACCAGCGCGATGAAGAGGGCCAGCTCGCCGGCTATGGCGGACCAAGCCAGGATGCTTCTCGACTCGGTCCCCGTAGGATCCGCCGACCAGGGAAGAGACAATGTCTTGATCGAATGCACGGTCGCGCGCCTCAATCAGCTGCCGGCGGACATCGACAGGAAGTCGCTTTGGGGCACGCGAAAGATCCGCAAGCTGCTGGTCCCCCTCCCATGGCTCTCATCCCTGACGGGCAAAGCGCCCGGTCCTTGGAGCGTTGCCTTGACTTCTTTGAACGAGTCCGGTTCCGCGCAAACGCAGAAGTACCCAAGTGTATCAGAAACAAATCGCTCCGCTGTGCCCGGGGTAACAGCGACCCGCTTCCAAATTGGAAGCCGATTCCGAATGGGGTCGATCTGCCCACAAGCCGCGCCGCGAGCCGAACGCCGATGGCCGCCGACGCCCTATCTGCCGTGGCTATCTTAATCGGGAACGCTCGAGCACGTTTCGCCGAGTTCGCGGCACTTCCCGCCGAGGCAAAGGCGCAACTCACCGTCCTGGGCGATGCCAATGCCGCGCCACTTTCGAGGAACAGGCAGCCCGGTTGGGCCTTTCCAGCAGGGTCACATTCGCCGGCGCGGTCGAAGATGTCTTTCCCTTCTGCTGGAGGCTTAGTTTTATCTTTCGACTCCGGTGTCGGAAGGCATGTCAACGCGCTGCAACCAGCCTCTCTTCCTTGAGGATCGTTGCATGGATTCCCTTTGGCGAACGGGCATGCGAGTCTGATGCATCCGCACAGGAATTTTCTTCATCGTTTCGCCGATGCGAGCCAATCGAGACCAAGCGAGCCCTGTCGATCTTGAACCGCCTGTCCGAGAAACGCTGGAATCTGTCTTTAGTCTGTCTTTTGAGCCAAAGGCTCACAGCGCCACAGGAACGCCGCGCGCGTTTTTAGCCGTCGGGGCATCAGCGGGGCGTCCGCCACCCATGCGCGGGCTCTGTTGGATCTGCTTGACCTCTGGACAGGAAGCTCCGAGCTGTATCGCGATCATGACCTCATTCCCAAAGCCAGCAAGCTCGGCACATTCGTCGATCGTTAAGCAGCCATTTTCGGGCCATACTTCGTATACCGACAATAATGATGAGCTGCGTCATGAACGCCAAGGAGAAATGGAGTGCTCAGGATCAAAATACCTCACGGCATCCGGGTACACTTCACGCTATCAAAAAGTCCGATCCATCGCCTTTGTGCGCGTAGTATCTTTCTCCAAACCGCACGCTGAGCTTCGCCAGAAACGTACTATTGCGTTCTGCAGGCAAATGGTTGAACGGCTTGAGTTCCGATCCAATCTCAGATGTTTTCCTTAGTATCGCAAGGCCGGTACTACCGAAGTCTACCGTCATCTGAAGCTGGTCTAAGTTGTCGTAGAAAATGCTCTGAACTACATAAAAAATCCTTCGGTTAGCAATCTCAATTTGGGGATTGTCCTTCCTTCGCCCTCGCATATACGGGTTCGGATCAATGTCATCGAAGCAGATTGTGCCTCCTTTTCGAACCAGGCTGAACCACGTATACACTTCATTCAACACGTGTTCTGGCGTGTGCAGACTATCGACATAGACTAAATCGATTCCATCCTGCAGAATGGGCGCTTTGTTTAGGATGGTCTTGCGATCTGTGGAGTCTGCCTGAACAAAGGTCCAGCGACAGCTAACTGCCGCACTTGAGCAATCTCGGATATCGACCGAGACCAGGTTCCCGCCGTTCTTCTCGCAGGCAGCAAGAATCATTTTAGTGGCCTGCCCCCGATCCGTCCCAAGTTCTAGAAATGTGCCATTCGGTCGCGCAGCCGCTGCGTCGTACAGCCGAACCAATTGCAGGGCTGCAATGGCCGCCTCACCGCACGATTGGGTCCGCTCCTGGGTTGCTCTAAGATATGAGATGACGTCCATTTTTGTCCTTCCTCGCCAAAGCTGATCGTGTAGTCACAGCGCTACGATCGTTTAAACTGGCGATCCGTTGGACCTTCGCCGCGCAACGAGTCCGGTTCCGCGCAAACGCAGAAGTACCAGTACATAAGCGTATCAGAAATAAATCGCTCCGCTGTGCCCGGGGTAACAGCGACCCCGTCTCTAAGATTGGAAGCCGATTCCGAATGGGATCGATCTGCCCCAGCTCTATCTGCCTTGGCCGCCTCGATCCGAGCAACATGATCGATGCGATCGAGGCAAAGAGCCTTATTGCAGATGATGCACCGACCGGGAAGAAGCTCCGAGTACCCCTTCAAGCGACCGTGACAGTCGTGTGTAGTGTTGCATCGCATTTTCTACAATCACGGGGTTAATAATCTCGCTACCGTCGCGTACGATCTTTTGTATGGCGCCTGGAAATAGAAACAGAAAAAGCAGCTTGTGAATATCCCCGATTCTCCAGAAAAAAGAGGATCGGTTGATACGCTTGTACAAGAGTTTTGTTTTCTCCGCTCCCGAATATGCAATACATGGCACGCCGTAGCTCATTGCAATTACGCCAAAGTGCAGTCGAGTGGTAATCAGCAGATCAAGCGAAGACGCCTCGCCACATGCATCTTCCACGTCAGTTAAAATTTTGCTGCTGCAATTATCTTGTGTCAGGTTGGCGCAAAATGCTCCGAAATGCCCATCTTTTTTTGGATTGATTTCATAGAAAATGAAATCAATATCTTTGCGAATTCGTGTTACAATCTGCAGTATGCGTTTCGCCAACCGAGACCGACGGGACGAACCAAGGTAGATATTGAGCCCCACACGTAGACGCGAGCGCCCTTTGTCATACCTACTTCCAGAAATTCTGCGGGAGGTCGTCCATACGACGTCATCCAAGAACTCGCCTTCGGTGTTCGCTTGTGCAAGGAGTTTTAGATCCTCGCGATTTCTCAGTGTTACATAGTTTAGGCGCCTTATAAGTTCTTGGCGTGCAACGGGTACAATTTCATCGATGTCTTTTCCTGCGCCTCCTATGGAAAATGCAAATAGCTTCATAGATTTTTCTTTAGTGTATTCTAGAATAAGTCCAAGATCATCGTTGAAATCCTGCACAACTTCGGAAGGTTGCTGCCTCGGTATAAGTAAGCCGCCTCCTCCAAATATAACTACATCTACTGACTCGACAAATTCTTTGACATCAGAGCATATCTTAAAGCCCCAATCCATTTTGTCGGAGCGCCGCTTCGCATAAACTATTGGATCATGCCCATCATCTTTTACACACTTCGAAAAAAGATAGGCCATGACATTGTCGCCGAGATTCTGATAGCTGTAAAAGCCAAATATCCCGACCCGGAGAACCGGCGTCATGCTGCGCTCCTCTGAAGTGCTCGGCGCTCGGGCTTATGCGCGAACGGGGAGCGACTACTTTTTTGAACGAGTCTGGTTCCGATCCGAATTTCGCGCACACGCGATAGGGCAGAAGTATTGGTACAAGGTATACCACAAAAAATCACTCCGCTGTGCCCGGGGTAACAGCGGCAGTTCTCTGAGACGTTTAAATCCAACAAGTTAGATTTGATCGACTGGAAGCCGTTGGAATAACCCTCCTTACGGACTGCAAGTGCTGGCCCAAGAAGGAAGGGCACACTTAGGACTCGGGGTTCATCTCCATACGGCATGCACCCACCGGGTCGTGGCATGTCACTCCAATGCAGTAGCGCCGATATCGGGACACATGGACCAAAAGCGCGGCTGGGCGTGGGAACGCACCCAACGGATAAATTCAGCGCGATCGGTGCGGCGACATGAAAGTACAGGGTGCGGAAGGCAAGATTGAGTTGGCGCGTCGACTGCGTATCGCTCATGTCATCACCCGTCTCATCAATGGCGGTGCTGATGAGAATACTGTCCATTCCTGCAATTGGGCCGCGCAAAGGGGGCATGATGTTGTCCTGCTGCATGGCGAGACGGTCCAGCCGGAAATCATAGCTAAAGTGGACCCGCGGGTGGAACTCATTGGCGTCCCGGGCCTGACTCGCTCCATTTCGCCTGTCTCCGACCTGAGGGCATTGTTGGCGCTCACCCGGAGATTCCGCGCCTTGAATGCCGACATCGTGCATACGCATACCAGCAAGGCAGGCATTCTCGGGCGTCTCGCCGCATGGGCGGCGGGCGTTCCAGCGATCGTTCATGGCGTGCATATCGTGCCTTTTGTCAATGTCGGCGTCGCCGAGCGGTTTGCTTATCTCGCCTTGGAAAGGCTGGCAGCGCCGATCACCAGCGCGTTCATCAGTGTGAGCGAGGGCATCCGCGACTTATGCTTGAGCGCAGGAGTGGGACATCCAGACAGACATTATGTCGTCCAATCCGGATTCGATCTCGATCGTTTTCGCAACGCCGGTCCGCCCGACGGTTGGCGCAATTTGTTGCGCTTGACCCCGGACGCGCCGCGCCCGTCCGTGCTCTTGATGATCGCGGCTTTCGAGCCACGCAAGCGACACACGGAATTTCTGGACGCTTTCAACAAAGTCGCCGCCCGGTTCCACGACGCGGTGCTTGTGCTCGCGGGCGACGGGCCGCTTCGCTCGACCGTGGAATCGCGGGCCAAGCAGCTTGGGCTCGAGCGGCAAGTGGTCTTTACCGGTTATCGGGACGACCCCGAGCGGCTGATCGCGCTCGCGGATCTCTGCCTGCTCTGTTCCATGCGGGAGGGATTGCCCCGCGTGGTCATGCAATATCTCGCCGGTGGCAAGCCTTGCGTCGCTTGCGATCTGCCAGGTCTTCGCGAAGTGCTCCGCCCTGGTATCAACGGTGTGATTACACCCCCGGATGATTTGGCAGCCATGGCCGACGCCATTGCCGCCCTCCTGGAGGATCGTGCAAGACTGGCCTGCCTCGCCCAAGGTGCCGCCGCGGCGACGGATCTTTCGAACTGGGACGTCAAGCTGGTGGGCAAGCGGACCGATGCCATTTACCGGGAGGCTCTTGACCAGCATCGGGCAAGCAAGGGAGTGTCAACAACACCTCCTGTCCGAAATGTGGCGCTTCCGCGGTGAACGGTGCAGCCTATGGTTTGACGGTGATCGGGCAGCTTGCCGGATTGGTTAGCGGTGCAAACTTTGCCGATTTCGGAGATGAGGTGGAGTGCGTCGATCTGGACGACAAAGGGATCGATGCGCTGAAAGGCAGTGAGATGCCAAAGAGGCATCTTCTTTTTACACATGGGACGGGGTTGTAATCTTGGTGGCCGCCTTGGCTCCAGGAACGCTATCCGGCGGATTGATATGATTGAAGCAGAAGTTGCCTCCGCTTATCCGACGAAGACCCCGCGAGCCGAAGCTCTTCCCAGCATACGTGTTCTGCTCGTGCTCCCAACCTATTTTCCTGAGTCATATGGCGGCGGCGAACAACAGGCGCGGCGATTTGCTCGGGCGCTGGTTGAGAGCGGCGTTTCCGCAACCATTTTGGCACCCAGACTGTCGCACTCGACCCCGAAACGGTCCGCCATCGACGGGGTCCCTATCCATCGCCTTCGTTTGCGCGCGGCTCCGTATTTGGGCGGGCGCCATATGCTGTCGTTCCTGTCGTGGTGTGTCCAGGTTTTGATCTGGATGCTGCGCCGTCGCGACGAATTCGATGTCGTACATATCATCCATGCCCGACTTCACGCTGTTCCGGCGGCATTGGCAGGAGCCCTCCTGCGCAAACCGGTTCTCGCAAAATTGGCCCGGGGCGGACGGTGTTTCGATCTCGACGTTGTGCGCGAAAAGAAGATCATCGGTCGCTGGGCGTCCGCCTTGATTAAACGTCACGTCACGGCCTTCATGGCCAATAGCCGCCAAATCGCTAATGATCTGAAGAGACACGGTATCGACGCAGATCGCATTCATAGGGTTCCGAATGGGATCGATCTGCCCCGCAAGCCGCACCGCGACCCGAGCGCCGATGGCAGCCGACGCTTTATATGCCTTGGCCGTCTCGATCCGGAAAAATGTGTCGAGCACATGATCGATGCGTTCGCGGCACTTCCCGCCGACGCAAAGGCGCAACTCACCATCCTGGGCGATGGCCAGTGCCGCGTCCCTCTCGAGGAACAGGCGGCCCGGTTGGGCCTTTCCGGCAAGGTCACATTCGCCGGGGCGGTCGAAGATGTGTTTCCCTTTCTGTGGGAGGCTGATTTCTATCTTTCCACCTCGGCGTCGGAAGGCATGTCAAACGCACTGCTCGAGGCCATGAGTTGCGGCGTGGTCCCTATCATCACCGATGTCAGCGGTGCGTCCGACGTTGTGGAGCATGAGCGCAGCGGCTTCTTGGCTCGCTCGCAGGTGGAGTATTGCGGACTCCTTCGTCGCGCGCTCGGCCTATCGGAAGCCGAGCGCGATGAGATGGCGCGGCGCGCAGTTCAAACAGTCACTGCGCGATTCAGCATGGAAAGCGTCGCAACACGGCAAATGAGGTTGTATGCCACTCTTTTGGGACACTGCCACCCAGGTCGTGAGGCGATAGGTTAATAAGGAGCAACCCCGAAGCCCGCCCAAGCAATGACGACTATTGATGCCGGAGAGCGGCGCTGAACGAGATTCTTGATCGCCTACAACGCAGCAAAGAGGCCAAGTAATTAGCCATGACGGTCGACTTTCGCGAAAAGCTGAGCTTCGTGGCCAGGAAAATGTGCCCTGGACGGCAGTATCCGCTGCCATAATGACTTAGGTTATGAAGCGATGGAGAAAACGGTGAGCGCCTGAGGGATCCACCCCGCGAGGCGTTGGGCGAGAAAATAGCTCATGAGGTTGCAGCACGCTTGCATGCACTGAAGCGTGGCAGTCCAATTGGACAGTCCGGAGCAGGTCAACTTGGACGAGGTAACTGGATATAAAAACCTGACACGAAGGGCAGCCAACGGCCTCTCGTGGTCGGGTGCCACATTGCTGGCCCGAACCTTTTTGAATGTCCTGGTCACGGCCGTTCTCGCGCGCCTGCTTTCCCCACAGGAGTACGGCGTTGCCGGCGTTGCGCTAATCATCGCAGCCGTCGGCAATAACATTGCCAATCTCGGCATGTCGCAAGTCCTGGTCCAGCGACGGGACGTCGACGAGCGCCATATCGGAACCGTAGTTTTCTTGTCCATGATAATCGCTGCCATTCTCGGCTTGCTTCAATGGGTGTTTGCACCGCAGATTGCCGATTTCCTTCATGTGCCGGAATTGGTCCTCATTTCGCGCCTCCTTGCGGTGATGATGGTCGCGAACGCGTTCAATCTGACAGCCGAGGCTATTTTGTCGCGGCACCTGAAATTCAGAATATCCTCCACAGCGAGTCTGGTCGCTTGGATTGCTTCCCATGTCGGGCTTGCCATTCCGCTCGCCTATTTTGGACTCAGCTATTGGGCCTTGGTGGTCGCGTATATGGCCGAGGCATTGATCCTAGCCAGCATCTATTTCTTCATCGCCAGGGACTATCTCGTGAGGCCCAGTTTCGACATGCAGTCCTATCGAGATATCCGCAGACAGAGCCTAGGCTATTCGCTGGCTGGTATATCATCCGTCACCGCCAAATATATCGATAATGTCATTGTCGCGCGGTTGATCGGCACTGCAGAACTGGGCATTTACTCGCGAGCGTATTATCTGATTGCTATGCCAGCAAGTCTGTTCGGCAATCTGAACAAGAGCGTGATTTTCCCGCTCCTGTCGAAGGTTCATCACGACAAGGCCAGGCTATGCAGCGCTCAGCTCAAGGGGTATGCTTTGACGGCGGCGCTTGCTCTACCGACTAGCGCATTTCTATGTTGTTTCGCAAAAGAGATTGTTCTGACAATCCTCGGCCAGAAATGGACGGATGCCGTCGCTCCCATTATCATATTCTCTGCAGCAATTTATTTCCGCGTGGGTTATAGAGTGTGTGCAGCCGTGACGCTTGCGACGGGCCAAAGTTACCGAACGGCCTCCATGCAGATCATTTACATGGCCCTTGTCGCTTCATTCGCGTTCTTCTCGGCGCCCTATGGCGTGAACGCAGTGGCCTTTTCAGTGTCCGGCGCCATTGCGACGAGTTTCTTCCTCTATGCGGCGATGACTTGTCGGATGACGGGATTATCAGCTCTGGATTTCGCGCTCGTCCATGCGCCGCCTGTCGCATTCGCCGCTGTGGTGTACGCCACCGGCTCGGCGGTCAAAATGCTGCTTGCCGGATCGCCCGACTATCTTGTGCTCGCGACCGGACTTCTCGTTATAGGTACATTGTCCGTTGTCACTGTCTATCTGAGAGCGTCGCTACTCTTCGGAAAACATGGTGCGGAAGTCTTGCAGACTCTAACATCCAAGAAAACGAAATGGATTAGATTTGCATAGCCAACGATACCCTGCACACTCGGCGCCTCTCCGACTGCCCATCCGACGATTTGGGATGCGCAATCACATCATATAAGTACGGGGATTGGAGACACAGTCGGCGGCCTTGAGACGGTTGGCCTCCTTGACGAGGAGGCGATTGCCGTTTTCTCTCACCGGAACGGCTGCTCCTCCAAGCCGTTAACCGCACAAAGTCAGAAATTATCACCTCCATAATCGAACAATTCCGCGGTTGCGCGGGTGCCTTCCCAAATCCGCTGTCGTGCTGAACGATCGAGGCGGGCAACCGCTCGGGTGTTGACGTCTGATGCGATGTGATCGGATGCTTCGTCCAATTTTATCCGCAGCTTTTCGCCAGTTGCGGCGTCTGCGTTTGCCTTTCGCGCCGTCCCAAATGATTTAACCTTAAACCTGATCTTTCCGTCCTCCGCTGCCGCTATGCCGAGCGCGTGGTAAAGGCTTCTAACAAACGCATCCGGTGATTGGATCAAATCCTCGAATCGAAGCGATAGCGCATCACGCTTCCTCGAGGCTTTGAACATCAGGCTAGTCACATCATTGTACCATTTGATCGCGCTCGCCTCGCTGAGACCGCTGCGTATCAGCCCTTCGCACATCGGCAATGGATGCCGCGTAAGCACAAGGTTCCGCGCTTCCATAAAGCCGCGCGCAATCACGTCGTCGAATGCGATGTAGTAGTCCATCACCTTCAAAACGACGTAGCGTGCTTGGGCCTTTTCGTTGCGCTCCCCAGGGAGGACGGTCTCGGCAGTCGCTGCGCGCATATGCCGCCAAAAGACGGGAACAGATGCCCAGTTGACGGCCCCGCCAATATGGCACGCAGCCTTGCGCAGCTTGTGGAAACGTCCGAACACTCCCACATGCCATTCGTACTTTGGCATCAACACATCCGGCGAACTGCCGATGATATTCCAGACAATGCTTGACCCACCTCGGCCAAAGCAATTCAATAGAAGTGCATTGGGCGGAAGAGCCTTGCCCGGCCTAGTGAGAGGCGAAGCATCGATCCTGTCGGCGGTCTGCATCTGCTTTCTCCGTTATAGCATCAGGCGCGACACACTTTCCCTGGCTGTCGTTGAAAGGCTAAACCGAAACCTATGATATGCTGCGGAGCTTGTGAGGAGAAGCGCGATATTAAGAAGTCACATCCCGAAACCAGCAATTATTGGCACACGACAATGATCAACCAACTTTCTCGCCGGGACCTGGCGCGGGCCGCATGCGCCGCCCTTGTGCTGACGGCATCCGGTCGCTTGGGGCGGGACGCTCGCGCCGCCGGTCCGGCGCAAGGCTCGCAGCCGAACGCTCACTCCTGGCATCCTGGTCTGTTCCCGGAAATGATTGTGAAATCCTGGTTTCAGGAGGATCTGGCCGAAGGCGAAGTCTCCTCGTGGCAATCGGGCGGCGTGAAGCCGGTGGCTGCGATGCAAGCCGAGCCCTCCCTGCGCCCGACAAAGCTTCCGAATAACGGCGGCGTTCTCTTCAAGAAGGGCACGAAACAGGCATTGACTTGGCCCGCCGATAACGATGCCCCGTATCTTCACCGCTGGTGGTTCGTGATCGCCCGGTGCAATTCGGCAGTCAACGCTGACGCGAATAACGTTTCCGTTCTTTGCGTCAATGGCGCGAAGGGTGGCCCGGTGCATCGCCAGCCCCAGGTCTGTTTCAAGCCCTCGGCCGGCACATTCGTTTCGCGGCTCCATGACGGCAAGCTCAAGAGCGAGGAAGGGCTATGCTCGACGGATTTTGGCGACTGGAATGTCATGGTCGGGTACCGCCGCGGATTCGTGATGCAGGCTGTGGTGAATGGGATCAAGACGGCCGGCCAGACGATTTATGCATTGGCACCCAATCGGATGAAATCGCAGAGCTTCATGGGCGATGTGAACAATCCGATGAGGGCAGATGTCGCGATCGACTGCGTCATCATCGGACAAAGCGAACTAAATGACTCCCAGATCGACAGGCTAATGAGATGGGGCATGTGGCGCGTCGGCCGGCAATCCGCCCTGCCCGGCGATCATCCCTATCGCCAGAGCCCTCCTTCAGCTGTGGATGCGAACGACAAACCGGAACGTTATGCGTTCGATTCAGCCTCGTGGTCGTCCTGGGCAGCCATCGGCGATGAGCGATATGCTCATCGTGGTGAGGCGGCGCCCCCGATCCGCGCTTACACAACGGTTTTTTTTGACGACTTCGAATCCAACTCGGTTGTCGATGATTTCACAGGCGCGCAAAGCAGCATCTGGTATGCGCCGACCCATCTGACGACCGTTGGTGTTGACGCCGCTACCCCGCCGATCTCGGCGTCGCCCTCCTCCTATGTGCACGACGCCACCAGCCACACGCTGGCGCTCCGGCTCTTGCATAAGGGCCGTTGGAGAACAGGTGCGTTCTCTTCCGTGAACAACAATGGCCAGGGGCGGTGTTGGGGAAAGGGGATTTTTGAGATCCGCGCCAGACTGCCGAAGATACTCGCGCCCCGCCCTGGATTTTTTCCTGCTTTCTGGGCGTATGGGAAGGAGCATCTATTCTGGCGGACGCGCAATCGTCTTGAGACGGACTTTTGGGAATATGATGGTCTCAATGGCGCCTATATCAACATCAGCCAGCACGTGCACAAACCCAGACTTGGCTATGCAGATCCACATATCACGCCAAGTGGCGTGCACCGGAAAATCGCCGGCTATCAAGTCGATCCATCAAGTGGTTTTCCCACCACGATCGACGTATACGATGGCGAATTTCATACTTGGTATGCGCAGATCGAAGATGATTATACTTATTTCGTGATCGACGGCTATGAAGTGGCGCGCGTTCCGACGACACCGGAACTCGCAGCAAAAAAATACATCATTGTGGATTTCGCCTACGATGAAAAAAAGGGGCGCGCTCAACCGAACCCGTCGCAGACGTATGACATGGTAATTGACTATATAAGGGTCCGGCAGAGGGAAACGGATTTGGCTAGGGTCCCGATGGGCTTCAGCGCATTGCCGGACTTCTCTGGCCAGGCTTCACCGGGCCAGGCGCTGACCGTCGTACCGAACGTTATTGCGTCGCAAATAGAGTGTCTATGGTATCGTGACGGCGTTCCGATCGTGGGCGAAACCGCCACAAGCTATGAGCTCAGCTCACGGGATGTCGGGCATAAGATTCGCTGCCATGTTCGCGCGGTCTCTGTGCTCGACCAGCCAGAAGCCTGGACCCCGGAGAGCGAGACCGTCGGCTAGAACGCATCGACTGCGCGACGCCAGGATGCGTCATCACTCTCGTCGGACTGCTGATGAGCTCTGCCACCAGTAAGCCTCCCCGCAGCCGAGGAGGGTGAGTTTACCCAACAGGCGGAAACCTCTTTGATATGCGATGCCACCGCGGGCGGAACGATGAGGTCGTCGGCTGGAGCAGGGTGAAGTGTTTCTCCGCGGGCTGGCATTGTTACATCCAATAAGTTCTGTTTCCGGGGAAGAGAACATGCTAGAGAAGATCGCGCCCAGCGGAAGAGCTGTGATGTGTTATCTTCTCACATTCGCGGTACTGAGCCTCTTCCTGCCAATCAGGCTCGAGACGGGTCTTGTATTGCTGCGTCCGTTCGAGCTGATCGCATTGCTGATGCTCTTGATTGGCCTGGCGACGGGGCGTTGGCGAAGGTTGGCTTTTTCAGCCGGTTTTCTACTGCTCCTGCCCTTCTTGGGCTGGCACATGGTCTCGGCCTTCAGCGTGGACGCAGAGAATGGCCTGCGCGAGCTGTTGCAGATGTCCGCGGTGGGCGCCTTTGCGTTCGCCTTGGCACAGGAGGCCAGCCGGGTCGACACGCGCCAGGCCGTCAACATCTTGCTTTTCGGCATGGTGCTGATCCTCGCCTATACGATCACCTGGCATGTCGCCCAGGGCTACTTGGTCGGTTGGAAGCATCTGTTCGATCCGAGGCTCGCGTTCACCTTCCTTCCAATTGCGCTCGCAGGGCTCCTCCTCTTCGTCAACCGGGGCAAGCGGCGCACCCTTTGGTTTGTATGGGTGGGGATACTTCCCCTGCTCGTGCTATCTGGGGAACGCAAGGCGCTTTTGATCTATCTCTTTCTGACCGCCGCGCTTCTGATGCGCGGACGGCTCGCGGCGATGGTGCCGGCGATCGCCGCTGGTTTCGTGGCACTTTTCGTGCTGTCGACCACGATGAATAACGCTTATGTCGAGAAGCAAATGCAGACCATTCTCGATCCGCTGAGCATGGGGCAATACGAATATCTGGCCGCGACGGGGAAATATGCCCCTGGAGACACCCCGAGCAATGTCCAGCGCGCGTTTGCTTTCACTCTGTCCAGACAACTCATCTCCGAACATCCACTGATGGGCGTGGGTACGAACCAATTCAAGAATATTATCGATACGGATTTCAGCGGACTTCCTGACGAGTTGCGGCTTGGGATACATGGCGAGTTTCAACGTATCCTCACCGAGAACGGCATCATTGGGCTCAGCCTCTATGTTCTCATCTGGATTGCTGCATGGTTTCGCTTAAGCCGTACTCTAAGCTGGGCCCTTTCTCACGGATTGATCGGAGCGGCCCAGGTACGGCTTCTGCCCCTCGTGCTCCTTGTTCCTTGCGCCCTTTACGTTGGAACAGAAGCCTCCGGCACACGAGCTTTCGTTACGCTGAGTCTTGTCTCGCTCCTGCCTGAATTGACGCGGCACGGGCTTTGCCTATCATTGCACAGGATGCGGAGGAGCCACCCCAGGAGCGTGAGACATCCTCGATTTGTCGGGAGCCCCTTGCCAGGAATCACGAGATGAGTGTTTCGGTTATCATGACATGCCACAATGAAGAACGCTTCATCGTGCAGGCAGTAGAAAGCGTGATTAATCAGACCGCATCGAGCCACATCAAAGAGATCATCATTGTCAATGATGGTTCGAAGGACGGCTCATCGGAAGTGATTGCATCGCTGGGTCGCAGGGAGCCGCGCGTACATGTCCTGACGACGGCGGGTATCGGGCTTTCATCGGCGAGGAATCTTGCCATCAGACATGCTGCTGGCGATCTTATTGCAATTCTCGACGGCGATGACTTCTGGGCCGAGGACAAGCTTGAGCGTCAATTAGCCGTCTTTGGCAATGGCTGCAAGGCAGGTCTTGTCTATGGCGATTTTGTCGATTTTTCCGCTCCGGATCTGTCCGATGCTCTACACGTCGCCGTGCGCCGCTATCGCTCGGACCAATGCGATACGCTGCCGACGTATTTTCTGCTTGATGGGCCTATTGTTCCTTCCAGTATGGTTATGCGGCGGGAGATGGTCGAAGATATCGGGTTATTCAACGAGGCATTCGGGGCTGGAGAGGATACAGAGTTTTGTATGCGCGCAGCCGAGCGTTGGACATTTCAACATGTGGCCGAAGCACTCGTCTATAAACGGCGCCATGGCTCGAACATAACCCGAAGACTCGACGCGCTTCTGCCGATAGCCGAACGCCTCACGCGAGAATGGGCCATGCGACGGCCGGAACTTACGCACCTCGCGCGTCGGCGCAACGCGCGGTTGTACGCAAAGGCGGGCAATGATTGCGTGGCTCTAGGCGAAAAGAAACGCGGAGCGCGCTTGCTCATTCGCGCGATGTGGCACGATCCATTGTCATGGCGGGTGTACGTTTACTTTTTTCTTTGCGCCCTGCCGAGGGGCATGGATCCGCAGGTGCGCCGTGCAGCCAAGCTATTGTTCTACCGCGCCTTGCGCAAAGACTTTGCTGACGGCTCTTAAAGATGCTGGCGGAATGGCGAGAGTTCGAGCAACTCAGGCGGCAGCCCTGGAATCTTTCCGAGGCGACTATTCTGTACCGCGACGACAGGACCATAACGGAGGCGAAATCAGAGCTCTCCGCGGTCGCCAAGTCTCTCTTAACGCGGGTAAGGACTTGAAAGGTCTCCAGACACCACCACTGAGCCCTCACCACAAGCGCAGGAGAATTCCACACAAGATCGGGCAGTTACTTGCGACAATAAATACGAAGGTGCAAGAGAATCGGAGTGCTTCACTATCACATGCGAATTCTTTACTTCATCAACGGATTCGATCCCGGTGGCGCCGAGCATGGGCTACTCACCTTGCTGCAAGCAGGATTTTTCAGCGGCCACGAGCTGAAGATTCTCGCCTTTTGCCGTGGTCGCGGGGCTCTTGCCGATGAAATCGCCGCAAAGATCGGAGAGCACAATCTTATCCTGACGTCGCAGAGTGAAGAGCCTTCCTTGCGCACCTTTGTGGGTACCTTCTTTGTAATGTTGCGCCTCATCCGGGAGTGGCGGCCGGATATGGTTGCGTTGTCGCTCAAGCAGGCCAATCTCATGGGACGGCTAGTTGCGATGTTTGCTCCTCGGCTGCACTGCGTTTCATTCGAACACACTACCCGCTACCGCTCCCGGCGCGCCGCAGGTATTTATGGCCCTGTGCTCAAGGCCCTGTCCTGGCGCGTTGACGAAATCTGGGCTGATTGCGAAAGTACGCTGCAAGAGACGCAAGCCTACTTCCTGCCGCGCAGGCGCCGCTCGCATATCGTGCCTTTGTTTTGCGCCGATGAGGCTTCCAGCCACAAGCGCGATTACGCGCTTCACACACCCTTGCGCATTGCTGCTGCCGGACGGCTTATCGCGCTAAAGAACTTTGACCGCCTGATCGAGGCCATCCGAATGCTCCAAGATCGCGGCGTTTCTGCAAGCCTCGATCTTTACGGCGATGGGCCGGAACGGCAGGCGCTTTCACGGAAGGCGGATGAGCTCGGCGTTGGAGATCGCGTGCATTTCCATGGCTATGTCGCGCGCTGGTCCGAGCTAGCCTGTGATCGTGACGTGTTCATCAACCTGTCCGATACGGAAGGGTTCTGCATCGTCGTCGCCGAGGCGATGCTTGCCGGCCTTCCGATTATCGCGACCGACGTCGGCGGTATCCGGGACTACGGCAAGCATGGAGAGAATATGCTGAAGCTTACTGTTTCCTCAGCGGAGATGGTGGTGACGCAAGCATTGGTGTTGGCGGGCGATGAAACGCTCTGCAGGAGGATTGGAATGCAGGCGCGACAGGATATGCTGCAGGCCTATTCGCAGGATGCTTTGCGTGCCCGCGCTACGGCGGTGTTGGGTGGCGGGATGTAAGGACCGGCAAAGGGCTGGCGACCAGGATAGCCGGGCCGATCTCGGCATCCCACCTGTCCGACATGGTTCTCAACCTGGCCCTTCTCCCAGTCCGATGCCAGCGTGCAGCCCACCGGCTGGAGGAAGCGACGATGTATCGCATTGCCGGTCCTTGCCGACGAACACCATCTCTTGCGCTCTCGCGCGGATAGGCCCGACGGAATTTTTTCGTCAAACCCCTCCGTGGGCTATCTGCTCAAGACAAAACAATGCCTGCTCCACAACTAGGCCTGGTAATATTGACTATAACGTTCACTGTAAAATTCGGCACTGCCGAACTTTTGGTACCGCCTGATTCTTTTGATATCGACTTTGTTGAGCAGAACGCCGATGCATTTATCCGCCAGGATCGGGTTGTTGTTGAGAATTTCGCGCACGAATGTACGAGCGGTCACACCCCATTCAACAACCAGAACAAGGCCGTCGAGGTGCTGGACAAAGGACCTCACGTCCGCGACTGGAGCCAACGGGGGCAAATCAACGACAACGTAATTGAACATAGGGCCCACCTTGAGCAGAAAGTCGCCCATTTTCTCGATAGGCTGCACGGTGTTTGCGAGCTTATGTTGGCTCTGGTTCACGCCGGGCAAGAACCTCAATGGCAATGACTGATGGGCCAGCAAGTCTCTCGGATTGAATTCTCCAGCCAATAAGTTGGCCAGGCCTCGTTCCCAGCCGTTGGCTAACATAGGGGACAATCCAGGATTGTGGATATCGGCATCGATCAACAACGTCTTACAACGCTGCATAGCAAGAACCATCGCTAAATTAGCAGCGACCAGAGACTTCCCTTCTCCCGGGAGGCAAGAAACGATGCCGAGCACCTTGGTGCTCTTCCTTGGGAACTCGACGTCAACAGCGACTTTCACGGTTCGCATCGCTTCAGCGAATTCCGAGCGCGGATGTTGCTCTACCCAGTTGAAAGCGCTGTTCCCCACCTCGATGAATGACGGCTCTCCGGCCGCACGATCGTGCTTGTTTCGGCGAATTGGCTTCCCGTCCAGCAAAGGGATCATTCCGAGCGTCTGAAGTCCGAGCTCATCGCGCACTTGAGCCGTCGTGCGGAAAAAGCGCTCCCGGTACTCCCGAATTCCGCCCACACCGGCGCCAACCATGCCGGCGAGCACGACGCAGAACGCCAACGTAAGACTGCTGTTCGGAGAACTCGGTCTGCTGGGGTATGGTGCCTCCGAGATAGTCCGCGCCTCCGTCAATGCCATCGAAAGGTTCTGCAGGCTCGCTTGGTACTGCTGCAGGACCTGTTCATATTGCGACTTCAGAGAGGACGCCTCAAGTTCGAGCTGGCGCAAGGTAACCAGCGTTTCCTTGGTCAGCGTATTGTCTGTTCGGAACCTGTGGATTGCGAGCTCGGCATCGACCGATCGCTTCCGCACCGTCTCGAGCTCTTCCGCCAGTGCGCTGCGAGCTCGGATAATCGACTCGTCTTTGGCTCCGACTTGGTCAGAGATATAGATTTCTGCATACTTACTGGCTATTTTTTGCGCCATTTCGGCGCTAGGCGACCGAAATTGGACTTGCAGAATGTAAGAATCTCCTACGCGAGCTACCGTTACATTCTCAGCCAGAATGCCAAGTGCCTGCCATCGAGGATCGGATCCTCGCGCGGCACTCGATTTCACCGGCGCTCCGCTTGCTTCGGAACTGCCGATGAATGGCCAAACCAACCGAGCGACCGATCCTGTGAGACTGTTGAGCAATGAATATGGCGCTGACAAGAAAGAGCGATCGGTAGCAAGACCGAGGCTGTCAACGACTTTTAGCCCGATGCGGTCGGAACGCAACAATTCGACCTGACTCTGCATCATCGGGTCAAGCGGTGCGGAGCTTCCGCTCTCTGTTAACTTCGTCACGACGGAAGGCTGGTTCTTGTCGATCAGGATTCTGGCGGTCGACTCGTACAAGGGCACCTCGGCCCAAAGATACGCCAGCCCCAGCACAAGTCCTGCGAGCGCGCATGTAAGGACGAACCTCAACTGCCGTTGCGCTGCCGCCACGAGGGTTTCGAGATCAATCGTGCCCCACTGAGGATCGCCGAATGTGAAGGCAGAATCCGGGTGCTTTTCAACTTCGCGGAGCATAAGCCTTCAAACCCGTGGGATGAGACTGGCAGCGCATTGGTAACGACAAACACCATACCACATTATCTGACTAAATGTCTGCAAATTCAGTATCGACGCCCGCGAAGCACAGGCACACCGCTCGGGGCGGGCATCAGCCCGCTCTTCGTCAAGGCGCAACTCCTAGCCTCGATGCTATAAACGAAACCTCACGCGGCCCATGATCCGACTGCCGAAATTCCGCTGCATGTCGTAAGCTCCAATTGAAGGAAGAAATTGAGTCGTATTGCCAAATGGCAAAACATCTGAGCAAGAGATTCCGGGCTCGGGTTGAGCCTGTCCTGCGGGAAACGGGAATGGCTCGTCGATCACAGACGCGCGCTAACGATCACCGCAAGTGTCCTGCGCGCATCTGGCGCCTCGCGGAAAGCCTCTCCGGTGCCCGAATAAGACAGGCTGCAGTTACATTTTGTTTCGTGGTGTGGGGTGTCATCTTGCTGATCGTCCTGCTCTAGCAGCCAGAGCCTATAAAGGCAGAGCGTGGCCCGCCTCACTTACTAAGTGGCTCGGCAGTTGCTCCCTTTCGGACTCATCGCGCGATGTGTGACTTCGGAGTCACCGATTCTTTGGAGACCGAGCGCCACACTAGCAGCATGACAGCAACAAAGTACCCAATCTGTATCAAGATCCCACAAATTAACGTCTGGACAAACGTGCCCCAGAGGGAGCCGGTGAGCAAATATATACTGATGGCGAATGCCAACAGTACTATGACAAGGCCTCGCAAAAAAAGCAAAAAGGACATCGCCGTCCCACTCGCAGCCGCTGACGTGGCGCGCTCCTTGGCTATCCAGGCCTCAGCGCGTTAACCATCATAACATATCGGAACGGGTCAGGGCGACGATATATTAGCATGTGCGAATAAAGACGCCCAACCTGTGCCAGGACGCTTGCTTCCAGGCGACCAACTCCCGTTCGACCATCCACAGCTTCTCGGCCGTCGACCACCGCCGCCGTCGCTCGCGGCCGTTCAGGATCTCAATCTTCGGAATGCTACCAGTCATAGACACGACATTACTCCTATCCCTTATCAAGATGGAGATCGTGTCCGGTTCATTCGGGCTATTTCATACGGATGGCTTTCCCCTCCGGGGCCATACCTTGTTAGCGTGCGCAATGCACATCAAACCAGTCATGCCAGACAGGGTCAGGATCACCGGTGTGGCCAAGATCAAAGGCAAGCCACGTAAATGCAACTTCCTTCATTTGCCGCCACGGGCCATCAGTCTCATCACCGAATGGACCCGAGGAGCCGTAGGCAGAATGTTTCTTTGCAACATTCTCTGGTGCACAGCGACCCAGCATACGTCGAACACGACTTCGCAATGGTCTTAGATTTCGTGACCATTTGTTGGCCTGATCGGGGCTATAACTTAGCTGCCGAAAATCCTCCTGCGCAATCAGTTTGAAACGCGAATAGCCGAGATTGTGCATAAAGAACAGATCCTCCAAACGCTCTTCTCAAACGAGACGAATCGAGGGAGATCGTTTGGGTCAAGTGCCTCCAAGCAGGAATGATCTGCAGTCTCGATATCAACCTTGAGGTAAAAGGGTGTTCCAAACTCGGCCAAGATGTCGTTCATCGGTCGGCAAGTGACCTGGATCTCATGAGAAGTGTTGTTGCACATCTCCGCATTTTGCCTATCGAACGAGTTGAACTCGGGATTGCTACTGATCCAAAATGAGGATTGTCCGTGACTTGGCCCAATCGCAGCCTCAACGACGTGAACTTGGCCCTTCTCGATCTCAGCAGCAAAACGTTTTCGCTGTGCTTCCGCTTGCGCAGGGTCTGCCTCAATCGCCACCACACGATAGCCTTGGCTCACATAGAACGCCGTATCATCGCCATTATGCATACCGACGTCATAAACCAAATCGCGGTCACGTTGCCCTCCTAAGGAGATGACGTGCAAAGCAAGATATTAAGATAATAAGTTGGCCGCGCTCTGCCTAAATCACCCTTCCGAGGGAGAGTAGCATTAGGGTCTTCACGAAACTATCATTAGCATGACCCGCCCGCCTGATATCCGCTCGACCTCCGACCGCGAATACGGGATAGGTTGTTCATCACGTCGCGCAAATGGCGCAACTTCGCCTCGGCGGATGAAATTTAGGTTTTGTCATCTGCGTCCCCAATTAGCAGCACGACAATCATAACAAAGAAAAATCTCCCCACATGAGCGAATTAACTGCAAAGCGGGAAGCGTTCGCGCTGGCCTGTGTCGAGTGCGGCAACAGGGCAAACCATACCGGAGCGCCTTCGATGTAAGGGAGAACACCAAGCCAGAAACCATCTGGTCCGAAGCCTCTCGCCTCCTGGCCGACCCTAAGGTGTCCGCAAGGTGGCAGAGCTCCAGGCGATGGCTCGCGACATGGCGTTTATCTCGGTCGGAACGCTGACCAAAGAGCTAGAAGAAGCTCGGTCAATGGCGATGACGGAAAAGTGATCGTATCGCGGCCGACACCGCGCGGATCACCCGCGACAGATGCCTGTCGGTCTGCCTTGTTGCCGTTGTTCAGAGCGTAAATTCGCCTCAAAGGAATGGCGTTGTGAGAAAGGTCTGCGTCGACGTCATGCTTAAACATTGCGGGGTGATCGCGAATGTTGAATAGATCGGTGCGCTGGATGCGGGCAGGCAGCTGCGCTGCGCTCGCATGTGTGTTTTTGTTTTTCGCATACGCGAATGCGTCGAATGGCCTTGCCCTAGCGGAGGAGTACAATGCCGGCGAGTACCGTCTGCAGACTGGCGACGTGATCGGCTTCGCTGTCTTAGGCTATCCCGAGATGCAAAAGCGAGCTGTCATCGACCAAAGCGGTGTAATCGTGTTGCCGGTCCTGGGCCCCCTAACCGTTCTCGGGAAGACAATAGAGGATGTTCGCAAGGAGGTAATTGAGGGTTTAAAACCAAAATCCCTTCCACAACGATCCGCCGACGGCACTGAGACTTGGACTGGGTTTTACCCGGATCAGATTGTAGTTGATATTGAGGAATACAGACCCGTCTATATTGACGGGGACATTGCCTCTCCTGGGACTCAGGCCTTCAGACCAGGCATGACTGTCCGACAGGCTGTGGCGGCTGGCGGCGGCTACCAGCTCGGTCGCGGTGAGCTTCAAAACCCTGAAATGACAGCAGCGGACCTTGGCGGCCGCCTCCACATTCTGCGCATCAAGTACCAGGAAAGCGAAATCAAGGCTGCTCGCATAGATGCGCAGCTGAGCGGCGCCAGAGCGATTGAGGTTCCGGACACAGAACGTGACCCGAGCCTCGAACCTCGTCGCGACGAAGCTTTGCAGCAGGAGGGGAAGCATCTTGAAGCTGTCTATGCGGATCAGGAGAAAGAGCGCGCTTCGATTAGGTTGGCTACAACCAAGGCGGCGGAGCGAATGGGCTACCTGAAGGAGCAGCAGAAGGCGGATCAAGCGGGCGCAGCCGCAGATGCAGCGGAACTTGATCGCCTCAAGAAGCTCTTCGAAAAAGGTCTGATCCAGATCACGAGGGTCAACGATGCTCAACGCGCAGTGCTCTTGTCAGCGACCCGCGCGTTGCAAACCAACGCTGAGATCGCTCGACTCGAACGCGACCAAGGGGATTTGCAGCGCAGTCTTGATAAGCTTATCGACCAGGGTCGAATTGACCTGTTGGCTGACTTGCAGGCTGAACGCGCGGCGATGACGCAAATGCGCGCTGAGATGGATTCATTGACCAAACAAATCGCCTACGTGATGCAGATGCGCAGCGACCTTGTAGGCGAAGGGGACCGAATTACGATCGGTGTAACCCGCTCCACTGACGGACAAGCAGCGACGACCGAGGCGACTGAAGATACTCTGCTTGCTCCGGGTGACACCATCACAATTACGCTGAAGGCCCCATCAGGAGCGGCGGTCGCGAATTAAACAACTAAGTATTGTATAGAGGCGGCGCGTAGTTGCACGTGTCCTATGGAAAAGTGGTCCGGGCCAAGATCGTTCTGGTGGCCGCTCAGGGTCCGGGCACTGACGTGACTGTCGCGTGCGCCGCCAAAGCCTGGCATCAAGCATCTAGCTTCAACAACTTGGGCTCGGTACGCCCGAACAGGGACGCACTCACCTCTCCAGATAAATCTTTCCATAAAGAGGCCGAGACTCGGCGTTTCGCATCCGTTTCACTCGAACCTTGATCCAGCGAGGAACCAGCCCCCGGCAGCAGACGTCGATCGTGTGAGGCAGACGTGAAATGGCCGTGCGCGGCTCCAGGACAAAGAGCTTCTTCGACAGGTACCAGGCTGCGGAAGGCCGCCCTTGAATCAAAGCTCTCACGGCAAGCCCATTGATCGTGTCAAGCAGATGGGCGTTGAGATCGCTCCCAAATTGCGGATATTTCTCGCGAAACTCGGCTAGGACAATTTCATACGAACGAAACATCTGCATGACATCGCTCGACATGTTGCCGATCGTCCTCCGGTAACCCACAAGATGTTGGGGCACGATACGAAACTCGTAATTCTCCGCTATTCTGAGGCACAATAGAAGATCTTCGCAGCCTTGTGCGTTCCTCGCCCTCAGGGAAGGATCAAACTGTCCCGCCCGCTCGAATGCGGAGCGACGTACAAGCATCGAACTTCCGTTACCGACAAAGTTGTTTCTGCACATGCGTTGCAGCACGCGACCATCGGCGTCGGGCTGTTTGAATGAAAATATCCGACCGTCCTCGTCGATCTCCGCAAACCAGCAATATGCCAGGCCAGCTGACGAGCCTCCTTCCTGCAGGACGCGCAGTTGCAGTGCGATTTTGGATGGAGCCCAAAGATCATCCGCGTCCACGAACGCTAGAAACTCCGCATCGGTGGCAGCGGCGCCGCTGTTGCGTGCGTGCGCAACACCCGCGTTCGGCTGCCTGAAAAGGCGTATACGCCGATCTTGCTCGGCATAGGCGGCCACGATTGACGCGGACCGGTCCGTCGACCCATCATCCACTACGATAATGTCCAGCGCCTGGTGGCTCTGCTGGCAGATGCTGGTCAGCGTCGGGAGAATGGTTCTCTCGGCATTGAACATGGGCACCACGACGCCTATCACAGTGGCATTGTGCTGGCTCATTTGCCTTCGTCTTCTCTTACGACGTGGTAAAATGGCACATCAGGCTGGTAGTTCCATCAGATTTCTCTACTTTAGCTGATGGGAGGATTCAACCACGACGGCCGAGCGGCAAGGCAGAGGCCCCCGGCGAGTTCCACTCAGCACTCCTGGAAGCGATAAAGTAGCGGCCTCCGGACTTTAGCCGGATATTTAGGAACTCCGATTGTGTAGGTGAGTGAGGAAACCTCCCGAACCGCCCGTCGCGGCATTCCCGCTGCCCGAAGCCATGCAGCAGTCGCAGCCTCGCTCGGTGAAACAGGCGTCCACTACTACAACGACAACGCCCCGGTCGAGATCGCCGGCTGCCCACGCATGCACGCAATGCACCCGTTCATTGTTCGATCACCGCGATCCAGGACATACCCGTTATGGCGACATGGCACGGGATCTCCGGGGCCGCCGCCGATGCCAAAACGCAACGCCAAAATTTCCTCCGGTCGCCGCGGGCACCCGCAACCGGAAACGATGGCGGGCGTTGCTGTGACGAACAGGATATAAGCCTATCTGGCAGCAAGCTGGTTGAGGAAAGCCCCACCGTCATGAAGCCAATGAATGAAGAACACCTCGCAGTTCTACGCAGACACATGGTCGAGATGATTGCAATCCATACCGACCTTGCAAGCGAAGAACTCGGCAAGGCGGCGCTCGATGAACGGGTGATGGCAGCGATGCAGCGGGTGCCGCGCCATCTCTTCGTACCAAGCTCGGTCGCGCCTTATGCCTACCAGGACATGCCACTGCCGATCGGCTTCGACAAAACCGTCTCGCAGCCGTTCATCGTCGCTCTCATGACCGACCTCCTTGCTCTCCAGCCGCACGAGGCGGTGCTCGAGATCGGCACCGGCCTGGGCTACCAAACTGCAATCCTCGCGGAACTCGCCGGGCACGTTTGGAGCGTCGAAATCATCGAGGAATTCGCAAGCCACGCCGAGACTCTCCTGCAGGCCCTCGGTCTATCCAATATCAGCATTCGTGTCGGTGACGGGTCTCGCGGCTGGCCCGAGCACGCCCCATTCGATAAGATCTTAGTCACCGTCGCGGCTGGGCGGGCGCCGCCGGCTTTGCTTGAGCAGCTCAAGCCGGGGGGCCGCCTGGTTCTGCCTGTGGGCCCTGAACAAGGGCAGTTGCTGACGGTCATCGACAAGGATTCGGTAGGGCAACTGAAGACTCGCAAACTCATCCCGGTTCGGTTCAGCCGGCTCGAAACGGTCTAATGAGGGTGCGGACATCTCGCCCACAGGGTCAGCAACTTCGCTATGGCCAGAGATGACGCAGGCCGCGGGAGGATTGTTTTAACCCGACTGTGCCCGCGACAGCGCCTCGCGTTTCCGCCGCCCAAACCAGTATGGGATTTTGTCTCACGGCTGCTTCGCGTCCGCTCGTTTGAGCATGGCAAATGCGCGATTGATCCGTTGCAGAGCTGTGGCGTTTGCCAGCAGTGCGTAAAGCGCGAACCCGCCCGTGAGAATCCAAGGCGAAGCGGCGCCCATGGCGATCGCCAATCCATCGGCGACTAACAGCACGCAAATGAACACCAGGCGTTCCATCCGTTCGAAGAAATCCGGCCACGCCTGGTTTTCTATGGGGATTTCGATCGCCGTCCGCGCCTTGGCGTAGCTGGTGAGGATTCCGCCGGCGAATGCGATCATTGCGATCGCCCACAGATCGGCGATCCAGCCTATTGCCGCAAACACGGCAAGTTCCTGATAACGGTCGGCCATGGCGTCGAAATAGCCACCGGCCTTGGTGCTCATATGTCTCCGACGGGCGACCGCACCGTCCAGCGCGTCGAAGGTGAAGGCCAACGCGAGGCAAACGCCAAAGGCAAGGCTCGACTGGTGGTACACATAGGCGGCGCACGACAGGGCGACGAGCACCAGACCGCCGGCTGTAACCTGGTTCGGGGTCATGCCGATCCCGATCAGCGGAGAAGCGGCGTGCTCCCATAGCGGGTCGATACGACGTTTCATGAGACCGGCGATCATGATGACTTGGCTCCTCTGATGATGTCGTTCCGCGAAGCTTAACCGGCAAATTGTGGGTTCGTTCCAGCCCGTCGGCGCCGACCGAGGTGGTCAGCGCGGCCGAGACCGGATCAGGCCCAGCTCAACCAGCAGCGTTTCTTTGGCGAATGCGGCCAATGGATTAAGGTAGCCAGAGAACTGTCAAGCTGTCGGCGAAACACAAAAACTCCGGTCGCTGCGATAACCGCCCGATGTTGTTCCGATATTTCTGCAATGTCCGTCGTGTCTGCCGCCGCACATCGACTTCAGTCTACCGGCAGTAACCCGAAAGATGTGACTATAATGCCTATTTACAATTCACGGGGAAGCCGTCCGAAACTCCATGCGTAAATTTCTGCCTAAGTTTGCTTACCTGCTCGCGACCTCTGCCGGCGCAGGATTCTCTCCGTTATGGCCGGGCACGGCCGGCGCGGGCGTCGGAGTGGCTCTTGCCGCGGTCCTGATACCTGCATCGCCTTGGCTGATCGTGCTCGCCTATATGGCCTTATTCGCCGTGGGAGTATGGGCGTCGTCGCATGTCGTCTCCCATACCGGGACGGAGGATCCGCAGATCGTCGTCATTGACGAGACCTTCGGCACCGCCGCAACACTTTCCATGCTGCCGCTCGACCCGGTCTGGTGGGCAGCAGGTTTCCTTGCCTTCCGGTTTTTCGATGTCGTCAAGCCTTGGCCCATCGGCGTCGTGCATGAGAAGGTAAGGGGTGGACTCGGCATCATGCTGGACGACGCGGCTGCGGCTGTCTTTGCCGGCGCGTTGCTGCTTTTGCTGAACGATTTGATTCAACGTGGGGGGACATCTTAGTCTTCTCCTGCCACTGTCGAGCTTATTGCGGCCCACCGGGAAAAACAGACCTCTCGCCACCAAAATCTGCCGGAGCAGCGCTAGACCGCAGCGTCGCGCGGCCGTGCCAAATCGTTCGTTCCCTCCGGATCCGGCGCTTGGCCATAGCTCATCTTCTTCATCTGCTCGATCACCCGCGCCATCTCCTCGTCGGAAAGGACGGGCGGCTCACCAAGTGTAAGCGCCTGGACATACATGCGCGAAAGGGTTTCGACCTCGTTCGCCAGCCACAACGCCGCTTCCATGGTCTTGCCAAGCGAGATTTGGCCGTGCTGGCCAAGCAGGCAGGCGTTGCGATCCTTGAGTGCAACCAAGGCATTGTCGGACAAGGCCTGCGTGCCAAAGGTTGCGTATTCCGCGCAGCGGATCGTCGTACCGCCAGCCACTCCTGTCATATAGTGGAAGCTCGGGATCGTCTTGTGATGGCAGGCCAGCGTCGTGGCGTAGAGCGAGTGGCAATGCAGCACGACGTTGATCTCCTGCCGCTCCCTCAAAATGTCACGGTGGAAGCGCCACTCCGAGGAGGGCCGTCGGCCGACATAGGTGCCGTCAAAGCCCATCTCGACGATGTCTTCGGGCCTCATCGTGTCGTAGGGGAGCGACGAGGGCGTGATCAGGAAACCGTCGCTGCAGCGCACCGACAGGTTGCCGGCATTGCCCTGGTTGATACCGCTGGAGTTCATCCGGCGGCAAACATCCACCATCTCGCGGCGCAGAGCGCTGTCATCGGTCATCGATTGTCCCTTTTGCTGGTCTTGCCCTGTTGCAAGTCGTTTCGCTTCGCCAGTTCGCGCCACCGCTGTGCATAGGCTGCGAGCGCGTTATGGTCGCCGGCAAAGGCAGTCGGCCGGCTGAGTGCGATGGGAGCCGGCGTGTCACGAGTTTCATGTTCGCCAAGTAACGCCGCACCCGAAGCGGTGCCATAGGAGTCGAGGTTGTAGACCGTTTCGGCGTTTGGCCGCAGCGCGGCAACCAACGTGGCGTAGAGCGGATCCCTCAGGAAGGTGCCATCCAATGCAACCAACCCGTCTTCGTTCAGCGCATCGATACATGCGGTCGTCAGCAGCGCGGCATAGAGCACTGCGAGCGCCTTGCGCTCAGCAGGGGTTTCTGCAGGCGGCCCTTCAAACCGGCCGCGCCCAGCGCTGCCGGGAAACAGGCCGTCATCGTCGCCGAACGACGGCAATGCGAAGGTGCCGCGCTCAATCAACAAGCTGACCAGCGCAGCGTCGGCCGCAGTTTCTTCTTGCCCCTGTCCTGCCACATGACTGAACTCTCGTCCGCCCATGGTCAAAACGCCGCCGACCGGGCCTCCCGTCACGTCGCTGTTCAGCACCATTCCGCGGTTTTCATCGAGTTGGTCGAGAGGTGTCGCTGCGCACATTCCGACAATCCAGGTTCCGGTAGAGATCACGCAGGCGTCGCGCATGCCTGCCGCCTGGTAGCGGTAGAGGTTCAGGCTGCTGTCGTGGCCGCCAGTCAGGACAGACAGCTTTTCCGGTATGCCGTGCCGGCGCGCCAGATCGTGCCGGATTGGCCCCAACGTCCCCCAGGCCGGATGGAATGGTGGCATGAGGCGCTGCCACCCCTGCCCCGCGACAATGGGCGACCACTGCTTGCGCACATTGTTCCATAGATGCGATTGCGCCGAGAGGATCGTCGTTTCGGCCGATGGCACGCCTGACAGCCGCCAGGCCCAATATTGCGGCAAGCCCAGATACCAGCGAGCCTGAGCGACGCGCTCCGGATCAACCTGCTGCATCCAGTACAGCTGGCGCGCCTGGTGGGCGGCCTTTAGCATGATCGCGCTGCCGCGATCGAAGAAATCGCCCGAAAGCGGCGCGTAGCCATCGCGAATTGCGGTTGGCAGATCCTGCTCGTAGTCAATCATCGGCAGGGCGGACGTCTCGTCGGGATCTGCGTTCACCAGAACTCCCGCGGAGCCATGTCCGGTGCCGACCACCTTTTCCAGCGGATGATGACGGCACAAACTGGCAAGCGAGCCGAACAGCCAGTCGCTAATGCCCTTGAGATCGTGCTGCCGCCAAGGTGGACCGGGCCGCACTTCGTTGTGGACAGAGAGGCTCTCCACGAGCACGCCGTCGAGCGTCATCGCGGAGAGCTTAATATTGGTCTTCCCGACATCGAAGACGGCGATCCTCGCGCCGTCCGCCTTCTGCCCCTCACCCATCGTGTCAGATCAAACCGTATTGGCGAGCCTTGTTGCGCAGGAACGGCAAGCCATTGCCCATCACCTCGGCCTCATCCTTCGCGACCGGGCGCCAGACCGAGAGACCGTAGGAGACTTCCGGCGGCATGTTGATGAAGCTTTCCATGGCAAGTCCGCCCTTGAAACCGATCGCCGCCAGCGTTGCGTAAATCTCGTCCCAGGGGCAGTTGCCAGTGCCTGGTGTGCCGCGATCGCTCTCGGACAAGTGGATGTACTTCAGGTGATCGCGGGCGGCCAGAATGCCATTGGCTGCCCCCTTCTCCTCGATGTTCATATGGTAGGTGTCGAGATGAACAAAGATGTTGTCGGCCCCGATTTTCTCGACCATCCAGACGGCCTGCGCGCCGGTGTTGATCAAATGGTTCTCGTAGCGGTTCACGGCCTCGATTCCGAGTTCGATGCCGCGCTTCTTGGCGTGCTTGGCGGCGACGGTCAGCACATGCGCGATGTTGTCGTATTCCTTTTCGGTCGGTGGCACGCCGGTGCGTTCGCCGATACCGCCGAAAATCACGCCGGAAAGCGCCAGCGCGCCCATTTCCGCCGTCTTGTCGATGGCCTCTTCGAGATGTTCGATGGCGGCATCCGGCCGCACCGAGGCCCAGGCGCGCTCCGGCAGGCCGAGCGAGCAAACGGCAGGAAGATTGTGCTTTTCGAGCAAGGCGCGTGTATGCGCGGCATCGACCGCCGGCGCGTTCAGAAGCGCGATCTCGATAAAGTCCATCCCGTATTTGACCGAAGCCGCGATCGCCTTCTCCGCGCCGGCCCGGTCCCAGTTCATCGTCCACATCGAGGTGTGGACCCCAAAACCATGCATCTAACTCATCCTCTGTTTGTGTTTAGGAATTTGAGGCGCCCGGCAAGCCAGCGCAGGATCATCACCGTGATCATCAAAATGCCCCAGACCGCCGTCGCAAGATGCTGGTTTGCGCCCATCAGATTGAGTCCCGAGGACAGAAGCTGGAGCACGACCAGCGCAACGAAGACCGGGATCACTCGACCGAAGCCGCCGAACGGATTGACGCCGCCGAGAAAGCAGGCAAGCACGGTGATCAGCAGGTAAGACTCGCCGTGGCCGACACGCACCGAATTGAAGCGCGCCAGCATGATGATGCCGGCAACCGCGCACATCGCGCCGGACAATGTGTAGACGAGAACCTGCACCTTGCGCGTATTGATACCGGAATAGCGCGTAGCCTCGATATTGGAGCCGATCATGTAGGTGTTGAAGCCTAGCTTCATGCGCGTCAGCAAGACATGCCAGATCAGCACGCAAGCGATGAAGATGAGCAACGGTACGGGGATGCCAAAGATCGAACCGTAGCCGATCGCCGCGAAGAAGCCGGGAATGCCGGACACGTCGCCGCCGCGCGTCAGGAATTCGCCGAGACCGCGCAGGAAGATCATCATCGACAGCGAGACCAGGATCGGGTGAGCCTTGGTGTAGGCGATGACGAGCCCCATGATCAGCCCACTCAGTGCTCCGACCGCGATGGCAAGGACCGAGCCAAGGACAAAGGCGCCGATGCCTGCTTCGACGCCTCCCTGGCTTTGCAGTACCCAAGCCAGCGTCAGGCCGGCCATGTTGGCCGTGAAGGTGATGGCCAGGTTCAAGCCGCCGGTCAGGATCGGCAGCAGCATGGCAAGCGTCAGGAGGCCGAGTTCCGGCAGCTGGAAGGCGACCGATCCAAAGGTGGCACGGGAAAAGAAGTTCGGCGCGGCAAAGCCGAACACGACCATAACCGCTACGAACGCGGCGAGCGGACCTGCCAGTTCGGGGCCGAGCGCGTTGCGGGCGCGTTCAATCAAAAGCGTCATGAAGGCACCCGCCGGCTTTTCAGGAACGGTAGCAGGCGTTCGATGCTGGTGTTCGACAGGGTGATGGCGGCAAGAATAATGGCGCCGACGATCATCTTGAACGCGAAAGGCGATACACCCATCAAATTGAGTCCGTTTTGGGTGATCGAGACCAACAGAACGCCCAGAATGCAGCCGAGCACGCTGCCTTTGCCGCCGCCGAGCCGCGCACCGCCAAGGACCACGGCTGCCAGGACGTCGAGTTCGCGACCATAAAGGGCGTTCGGCACCACTTCCTGCGCGTAATGCGCTTGCACGAGACCGGCGATGCCCGCCATCAGGCCCAGCCAGCCGAATGCAATAAACTGCATGGCACCAATATTGATGCCGAAGCGGCGCGCCCCCTCCGGATTGTCGCCAAATGCGTAGAGCTGGCGCCCAGTGGTGGTGCGCGTGATCAACGCCCAGGTCGCGAACACGCAGATAGCCATAATGAGCACAGGTAGGGTGATTTCCGCCCAGCTGCCGTCAGCCATCTCTCGCTCGAACAGCACGACACGGTTGGTGAGCCAGTCCGGAAGATTGTAGATCGACACGCCGCCTGTGAAGAACATCAGCAAGCCGAAGAAAATGTTGAAAGTCGAAATCGTGGCGACGATCGAAATGATTCTGAAGCTGTGGATCAGGAAGGCGTTGATGCAGCCCAACGCGACGCCCAATGCGCCAGCGATGATGACGCCGATAATCCAATTGCCGCCGCCGACCCAGCCGAGGACGGTCGCCGTCAGATATTGCACAACGGAGGCAGCAACCGCGAAGGAAATGTCAATGCCGCCGGCGACCAGCACGACGAGCAGGCCGACGGCGAAAATGATGTTGACCGAGCTGGTGTTCAGAAGGTCAAACGCGTTGCCGAGGGTGAAGAACCGGTCTGTCGCGAACGAAAGGAAGACGCAGATGATTGCGATTACGGCCAGCAAAGCCAGTTCCGTTGCGTGGGAGCGGACAAACCTACGCATAGACCGCCTCCTCGATCGCCTGGAGGGTGGTAGCGCCCGGTGCATATTCGCCGACAATGCGCCCCTGAGCCATGTGCAGCACACGGTCCGCGTTGAAATAGACTTCAGGCACCTCGTCCGAGATCAGGATAATGGCCAGGCCGCTGTCCGCCAGCTTGGAAACGATGTCGAAAATGCCGGCGCGCGCGCCGACATCTACGCCGACTGTCGGTGCGTCGAGGATAAGCAGCTTCGGATCGGTCGCCAGCCATTTTGCAATTGCGACACGTTGCTGATTTCCCCCTGACAGGGTCGAGATCGCGTCGTCCTGCTTTCCGATCCTGACGCCCAGATCCCTTATCCAGCGATTGACCAGAGATCGCTTGCGATCGCTCGAAATGAAACCGCTCGAAAGGATCTTGTCTAGCGAGGCGATGACCATGTTGTCGGCGATTGCCTGGGGCTGAATGAGGCCGAGCGACAGCCGGTCTTCCGAAAGATAGGCGACGCCGGCGGCGATCGCGTCACGGTTGGAACCGAAGCGAACGGGTTTGCCATCCAGGACGACAGAGCCCGATTTCGGCTTGCGCATGCCAAACAAAGTCAGCGCCAGCTCGGTGCGCCCTGCCCCGAGCAACCCGGTGATGCCGAGCGTCTCGCCGCGCCGGACCGCCAAGGACACATCCTGGAATTCGCCGGGCCGCGACAGTCCCTCGACCTCAAGCATGACCGGGCTCTTGCTCAAATCCCGATGCAGGACGGAATAGTCGAAGGTCTTGCCCGTCATCAGCTCGGTGATGCGCGATTGGGTCAGGCCCTTGGTTGGATAGACGCCTACCAGGGCGCCGTCGCGCAGCACGGTGACGCGGCTGGAGATTTCAAGAACCTCCGCCAACCGATGACTGACGAACACAACGGCGACGCCCGACGCCGACAGATTGCGCACAATGTCCAGCAGATAGTCGGTTTCGGATTGGGTGAGCGACGCCGTCGGCTCGTCCATGAAGACGAGCTTCGCCTCGCCGACGAGGGCGCGCGCGATTGCTACGATCTGCCGCTGTGCGATGGGAAAATGGTGGAGTGCTAAATCGACATCGAGGGTAACACCAAGACGTTGCAGGGCGTTGGTCGCGACACGGCGCATTTCGGCATAGTTCACCAGCCGCGGCCAGCGGCCGATGACAGTCTGGAACGCGATGTTCTCGGCGACAGTCATCTCGGGAAACAGGGCGAGGTCCTGCCAAATGACCTGAATCCCGCCGGCCTGCGCCGTAACTGGCGACATATGTGAGTAGCTCTGGCCATCATAGTCGATCACGGCGCCCGCCTCGGGCTTGTACACGCCCGTAATAACCTTGATCAGCGTGCTCTTGCCGGAGCCGTTCTCGCCGGCGAGGCAATGCACCTCGCCCGGCAGCACCTCAAAGCTGACATTCTTCAGCGCCTTCACGCCGCCGAACGTCATGTTGATGTTGCGGAGCGACAGCAACGGCCGTGATGTGGCGCCATCGAGTGCCTGATCAGCCATCGAGTTGAAACCCTGGATTCAATCCCGTTTGCAATCCTACAGCCGGGCCGGCTCGAGGCCAGCCCGGCTGCCGTAGCCTTGGGAGGCTCTACAGGCCCATCGCCGCGAGATCGTCGACAGTATCCTTGTTGATTGGGACCAGCTGATCGACGATGATGTTACGGTTTTCAAAGTCGGGCTTGACTGTCCCTAGCCCTTCGATCGTATCGCCGTCCTTGATCTCGTTGCCCTTCATGAGATGGTCGGCCAGCGTGACGAAGACCTCGCCCGCCTGCTTCGGATTCCACATGAAGCCGCCGGAGATCGCGTCGTTCTTGATGAGCTTCTGGCCCTGGCCTGGCGAGAATGGGCCGAGCACGAATATTTCCCCCACCTTCCGCCGCTCTTCGATTGCGCGGCCAGCGCCGATCGGGCCTTGGCTGCCGAAGGCCAGAAAGCCCTTTAAGCCGGGATTCGCGGAAATCAGGTCAAGCGCAGTGCTGCGGCTTTTGTCCACATCCTCGGCGACACCATAACGTTCGCCGACAAGCTTCATGTCGGGATAGTTCTTCTTCAGATACTCGATTGCCGCATCGGCCCAGGCATTGTGCAGCGGCACCGTCAGCGAGCCGACGAACACTGCATACTCACCCTTGCCGCCCATCTTCTCCGCCAGGAGCTTGGCGTGAGCTTCGCCGAAACCGGTCGCGGATGCGAGTTCGAAGTCCCAATCGGCGCCCTTCTGGCCAGGCGATTCATGCGTGATGACGATGATGCCGGCGTCCTTGGCCTTCTGCAGCACTGGTTCAAGCACTTTGGCATCGTTCGGCACCACACCGATGACCTTGACCCCCTGTGCGATCAGATCCTCGATGGCGCGAACTTGCAGTGCCGGATCGGCGCTGGTTGGGCCAACCATGAACGCGTCGACGCCGAGCTTCTGGCCGCGCTCCTTGATACCGGCCTCCATAGCGTTGAACCACGGAATGCCGCCGATCTTTACGACGACGCCGACCTTGCCGGCCTGCTGTGCCATCGCAGCCAACGATCCGCCAAGCAAAAGGGTCGCGGCAAGCGCCGCGATCATGAGCTTTTTCATCTGTACTCCTCCCATAACGTTCCTAGTGGGAACACACTCGAGCCGTCGAATGACGGCGGCCGTTAGAAACCTCCCCGAAAAACACGGGCAGTTCCCCGTCGATTATCCACCGGTTTCCGCTTGCACAATCGATGGTGCAGGAACTATTATGCATCGAGAAGCTCTCGTCAAGCGGGATATTTGCTCTAAAAAGACGCGCGGGAGGGCCAGATGGATCAGCGGGTCAAGAAAAAGGCGACGATCTATGACCTGTCCGTGCTATCGGGCAGTTCGCCGTCGACCGTGAGCGCCGTGCTGAACGGCACTTGGCGCAAGCGCCGCATCAAGGAAACTACGGCGCAAACAATTCTCGGCCTCGCCGAACTCCACCAGTACACCACCAATCTGCAGGCACGGGGTTTGCGACGCTCGCGATCGGGCCTGGTCGGCCTGATGCTGCCCGTCCACGACAACCGCTACTTCTCCTCCATGGCACAGACGTTTGAGGGGCATGTGCGCAGCCGCGGTCAATGCCCGGTCGTGGTTAGCGCCAGCCGCGACCCGGAAGAGGAACGGCGGACCGCGGAGACGCTGATCTCCTATTCAATCGACCAGCTCTTCATCGTCGGCGCCACCGATCCGGACGGCGTGCACGAGGTGTGCGAACCGGCGGGGCTGAGGCATATCAACATCGACCTGCCGGGAGCGAAGGCGCACTCGGTGATCAGCGACAATTATGAGGGCGCGCGGATGCTGACGGAGGCAATCATCCGCCGCTTCGGCAACGACGATCCTCTGCGGCCGGACGAGCTGTTTCTGTTTGGCGGCCGCAACGACCATGCGAGCCGCGAACGCATCGCCGCTTTCCATGCGACCAAGAAAGCACTGCTGGGCGCCGACCCTGACGACGGTGTGAAGTCCTCCGGGTATTCGCCCGATATAACTTTGCGTGCCTTCGAGGCGTTTTACCAACGCCATGGTAAGCTGCCGCGCGCGCTGTTCATCAATTCGTCGATCAATATGGAAGGTCTGCTGCGTTTCATGGCGGGCCGGCCGGCAGAAATGTTCAGCGAGCTCGTCGTCGGTTGCTACGACTATGACCCATTCGGCTCCTTCCTGCCCTTCCCCGTAATCATGGTGCGGCAGAACGTTGAGGCGATGATCACGAAGGCATTCGAGCTGATGGATGAACCGCCGACGGCACCGCAGACCTTCCTGATTGCGCCAGAGTTGATCCAGCCCAGGTCTGCACTGAAAGGGCCGCTGGACACTCTGAAGGACATAGCCTGAGGGTGAGTCGGCGCTATAGCCCGCCCCCACCTTGAGATTCTATGGTCCATCGTGCGACCTCACGAGAGTGTCGCCGTCCTCACCGTGAGCCAACAGGGTGGGCGGCGCGTAGTCCCCTGTAAAAAGGTCTATAGCACCGAGCTTAGAAGCGATAACGGATTCCAAGAGTGTTCGCATTAGAACCCTCTTTCATATCGCCAATTGTGCCGTCGGCGCCGGATCTATGGTGGAGTTGGTAGACGAGTTCGACATTGGGAGCTTGCCTGACTCTGAAAGAAAGCTCCGCACCAACGAAGCCGAGGAATGATGCATCGCCATCGTAGCGGATTTCGCGATTGCGCTCGATCTCGGTAGGGCCTGTAACGGCACTGAATCCAGCTGTCAGTGCAGGCGCAATCGCCAAATCACCAATGACAAGGCCCTGGTGGCGAAGTCGCGCTCCGGCCCAAAGTTCGCCAGACGTATCGTCGTCCTGGCCAAATCTTATGGCCGCGCCGGTGACGCCACCAAGAACGAAACCAGCGCCTATATCGACGAGATCGCGACCGTATGCAGCTCCGATTATATAGTTGTCCGTGTAGTCGGCACCAAAAACATTGATCGTGCCCCCGAAGGCCCCGCTCGCAAACACGCCACCAAAGACATAAACATCATTCTTGGTCGGCAGACCGTCTGTGAAAGGGTCTTGGGTCGCAAAATAAATAAAGGGAGAATTGTCATCGGCGAGTCCAGAACTGACTGAAGTGCTCAAGATCACCGCAGCCAGGGCCGCTTGCAGTGCGTGCATAGACAAGCTCCGAATCAATCCATGCCATTGTTCGCAATTGCACAGGGGAAAACAAGGTACGAATTGGCTTGTCGCCAGAATACTGGATGCGGATCATCCTATGTCTCGAACTCTTCTTTGGGCTCTGCCAAGCGGCTTGCGACACCTGCCTCAGGTAACCCGATGGTGCGCGCCGTAAATCCGGGAACGTTTTCGCGTCGGCGCGGGTTGTGGAGATGCCTCGAACGCATGGGACGCCGGTAAAATGGCCATTCTTTCAGGAAAGCCGGGAAGCTGTTGGGTGGCGGCAGCCCCCGCTACGAATTATCCCCCGCTCGAGGGCTCGATCCATGCGGAGGCCGTTGTCGTGGGCGCCGGGATTGTCGGGCTCACGACGGCGCTTCGCCTTTGCGAGGCCGGTCGGTCGGTGATCGTCATCGAAGGCCTGCGGACAGGCGGCCAGGTGACCGGCCGCTCGACGGCCAAGATCACGACCCAGCACGCGCTGATCTACCACCATCTCATCGACACCTTCGGCCGGGACCTGGCGCGAGCCTATGCCGATGCGAATTCCGCCGGCGCTGTCCAGATCCGGGAATGGGTTCGCAACTATGGCATTCCCTGCGATCTCGAGGCCAAAGACGCCTATACCTACACCTGCGATGCAAGCCGGCGCGCGGAGATCGTGGCCGAGGCAGAGGCCGCGCGGCAAGTTGGGCTGAACGCCGATTGTCTCGAGCGCGCGCCGCTCCCTTTCGAAACGGCCGCCGCTCTGCGTTTTTCAGACCAGGCGCAGTTCAATCCGGCGATGTATCTGGTTGGCCTGGCTCAAGCGGTGACGGCCCGTGGCGGACGGATTTTCGAAAACAGCCGCGCGATCTCGATCGGCGAGGCAAGCCGCTGGCGCGTCGTCACCGACAGCGGCACCGTTCACGCCGAGCATGTGATCGTCGCCACCAACATGACGGTGAAGAGTCCCGTCGGTATGGCGAACCGGACCCAGCCGCGCTGCCACACTGCCATGGCGTTCCGGATCGATGACCCTCTTGCTGTCGACGGCATGTTCATCGGCATCGACGATCCAACGCATTCCATCCGCACCGGCCGCGATGCCGAAGGCCCGCTTTTGGTCGCGCTCGGCCCCAAATTCGACACGGGCCAGGACGGCGACGTGGCGAAACGGTTCGTCGAGCTGGAACAATGGGCAAGAATGAGCCTTCCAGTTGGGGACGTTGCGTGGCGCTGGTGTAACGAGGACTATGATACGGCCGATAGAGTTCCATATGCCGGCGAACCCGATCCGGACAATGCCTCCGGTTTTCATATTGCCACGGGATTCAACGCCTGGGGCATCACCAATGGAACGGCCGCAGGCACGATGATCGCGGATTTGATCTGCGCTCGGCCGAGCCCATGGCAAAAGCTCTATGATCCGGCGCGGTCTTATCCCGAGGACTTTCATAGGAATGGCCGCAGCCAATCGATTGTCTCAAGCGTCGACGACATAGCGCCCGGCATGGGCGGTGTGATCGTCAGGGGTGACGAAAAGATCGCGGCGTGGAGAGACACTGAAGGAGTACTCCACCCCGTTTCGGCGACCTGCACCCACAAGGGCTGCACCGTGACCTGGAACAACGCGGACAACACCTGGGATTGTCCTTGTCATGGCTCGATTTTCGCCGCCGACGGCACGGTCATCCACGGCCCGGCTCGAAAACCGCTTGCCCCGGCCGCGCTGTAAAAAAGGCGGCGACTGACACGGCCGACGTTACCGAGCGTAGGTTCCGACCAGCTCAGTCTGCTCCAGCGCATGCTTCTGGGCTTCCTTCCAGACAGACTGCACGCCCGCCTGTCCCGGCACACTGAGGCTCGGCACATCGAGCGCGGCCAGCCGGAAATGATAATGATGGACGCCATGTCCCACCGGCGGCTGTGGGCCGTCGTAATAGGCATTGCCGAAATCGTTGGTGCCTTGCCGAAGTGCCGACGGACCTGGCTTGCCATCTTGCGCCTCGGCTAGCTCGCTGGCATCGGGCGGGATATTGAACACCGCCCAGTGCCCGAAGGTCCCGCTCGGCGCGTCGGGATCCTGCACGACAAGAACAAGGCTCTTCGCACCATCCGGAACCCCGGACCACTTCAGCGGCGGCGAGACGTTCTGGCCGTCACGGGTATACCTTTCAGGGATTTTCCCGCCCGCCGGAAACGCAGGGCTGATAAGGGTGAGTGGCATTTCCATTTCCCCAAAGAAGCGTTACGGCCGAGACCATCGAGGTCTGGGCGCCATTTCACGCCGCTTGCTGAGCTTCCGCGGCGCGCCTGATTTCTGCCGGCAAGGATTCCCAAACCTTGGTCATCTGCCCCTCTTCACGTGGTGAGCGAGCACTTTGGATACGACCCTGAATGCATCGTTGGAATCGACCGGCCGGATGAATTCCAGCTCCGCCTTGATTTTGGCGAGAAACTCATCGAGCGACCGCAACTTCTCGGGCGTCTTGGAAGGCTGATATTGGTCGTAATAGGCGCCGCGCACCAGGATCGGCAGCTGCGAGCCGAGGTGGGCTGCAAGATCCGGCTGCATGCGGTCTCGCAGCGCGTGCAGCACCGCTCCAAGAACATGCCATGCGATCTGCCGATCCGGTCCCATCTCGGCCATGATCTCGTCGAGCCAGATGTTTGTGGTCTGCAGCGTCTTGTCGAATACGTCGAGTCCGGTGGGGCTCATCGAAGCCTCCTGTTCAACGGTTTGAATGACTCATCAGACGAAACGACCGTGGGTCGGCTGTTGTTCCCGTCCCCCCAAGCTTAAAGGCCGTCTCTCGCGAAGGCGTGTGATCCATCCGGCCAAGCTTTCGCTACATGTGTTTCCGCCAAGATTGCCCCGTCAAGATTTGGCCATGGCGACGGCAACGAAAAGCGATTGTCCTTGCCTGTTGATGCGGAACAATATGGGCCTGTTCTGTTGGCGCGATTTCGCCCACTCCTCTTGGATGTCTGACGGCTGCGTCACATTCCGGTTGTTGGCCGAGACGATCACATCGCCAGGCTGAATGCCGTTTTCGGCGGCGAGGCCGTTGGGGGCCACTTCTTGCACGAATATGCCCGTAATGTCCGGCTGGAGTCCGAGCTGCTGGCGCGCCTCATCCGGAATTGGGCTGAGCGACAAACCAAGACGTGTGTCGGCCGTTTCCGACTTTGGAACGGCGCCGGTCTGTTGCTCCTCATCGTTGCGCTGTCCGATGGTCAGAGCTATTTCCTGTTGGCTGCCTCCACGATTTCTTGTCAGCGTCGTTTTTGTTCCCGGCGTTTGGCTCGCAGCCGCGAGCGTCAAATCGTGGACGTTCTGGATGTCCTTGCCGTTAAAGCGTGTAATCACGTCTCCTGCCTGTATGCCTGCCTGCTCCGCCGGACTGCCGGGTTCGACCGAAGCGACCAGCGCTCCCTTGCTGTCGGGTATTCCAAGCGCCTCAGCAATCGACGGCGTGATCTCCTGGAGACGTACTCCGATGAAACCGCGCTCGATCCGGCCGGTGCGGATCAACTGGTCGACGATGTTGCGGGCGGTGCGGGATGGTACCGCAAAGCCAATCCCTATGCTGCCACCTGTGGGAGATACGATGGCCGTGTTGACCCCGATCACTTCGCCGCGCGCATTGAACAGCGGGCCGCCGGAATTGCCGCGATTGATTGAGGCGTCGGTCTGGAGAAAGTCGTCGTATGGACCGGCATTGATGTCGCGCGAACGGGCCGAAAGCACGCCGACGGTGACGGTCCCACCGAGCCCGAACGGACTGCCGATGGCGATCGTCCATGCGCCGGGTTGTACTGCATCTGAGTCACCCCAGGCTGTCGTTGTCATGTTGGGCCGTGGGTCGATCTTCAGCACCGCGAGGTCGGTTGCCGCATCGCGGCCGACGAGCCGCGCAGGCAGCGTCTGCTTGTCGGAGAAAACGACATGGATTTCGCCTGCATCGGCAACGACATGGTTGTTGGTGACGATGTACCCATCGGGGCTGATCACAAAGCCGGAGCCAAGTGCCTCTCGCACCCGCGGTTGAGCCGGTCCTCCCAGGCCGCGGCCATAGAAAGGACTAAGAAGGTCGTTCAACGTCGCCTGGTCTTGGATAATCTGTCGGGTGGTTATTGCGACCACGGCCGGAATTTTCTCGCGCACGATTGCCGTGAAGTCGTTCGGGATTTCCTGGGCTGCGAGCGGAGCAAAGCCGCCGGCCGAGAGCATCAGAATTCCGGCGATCAGGCAGGCGCAAAGTCTTTTGTTCAAAACCGGAAACATGGTCTGCGACTCCTCCAGCGTTCAGTGACCAAGCATGCGACGGCTCCAGCATGAGCCAGCGGTTCACCAGCGGATTACGACAACCTTGTCGCTCCCGTTGGCGAGTTCGACAGCTTCGGTGCCGTCCGGCTTGCGGCTTTCGATCCGGGCACTTTCTACTGTTTCTATGCCAGCAATGTTGGCCGCAAAGGCCTCGTCAATCTCGGCGGCACAGACCAAAGTATCCGGCGGCAGATCCTTCACTTGGTCCATCAACTCGCGAAGCTTCATGGCGAACCTCCTTGGCACAGGCCCGATTCTTCCGACCGCACATTCCAACCATGTCCCTCCAGAAAAGTTCCCTGACGAGATTGCGGGAATCTCACAGATGATCTCTGCGCAAGGGTCTCTCGTAGAGCCCGAGAGAACGGTCTTTGAATAACCACGGAATAACCACGACCGGCCCCGGAATTCATCGGAACTTCCAGCTCGCAATCCGGCGGGCGGGGATCTGCCGTTACGCTCGGCCGCGATGTATCGGGCATGGTGGAGCCGTGCGGCACGCGGGCGCATACTTTGAAGAAGGCGGTCCGATGTTTGCCATGCTTGGCAATGACCGCGGCGGTAACGCCGAATACGTCGTGGTCAAGGCGACGGAAGCGGCAGCAAAACCGAAACGTCTAAGCCATGTGGAAGCCGCCGCCGTGCCGCTTGCCGGCATTACAGCATGGCAGGGCCTTTTCGACCATGGTGGACCCTCAAGGGCAGCGGGTTCTCATCCATGGCGGCGCCGGCGATGTCGGGCATCAGGCGGCCAAGGCTGCGGGCGCATTTGTCGTGACGACTGTTGCTGCCGAGGATTTCGATTTCGCCCGCGAGGATGCACATGTGGTGGCATGGATCGTATAAGCGCGGGCTGTGTTCACTTAAGAGGGCGCTCGAATTGCTTCTCTATAAGGTCGCCGACAAAGAGCCCGACCGGGCGAGCATGAAATCTTCACCCGGCCGCTCTGAAAGCACGGCATTCGCTCCACGATCCACTGCGTTGCCGGCGACGCTACCAGCATTTGGCGGACGAGAACGATGAAGACTTGTCGTCACCGTTCTGCGCTGGCCTCAATGCACAAACCTTGCCCTCAGCCAAGCCAGAAGTCTGTTGCCGGTAATTGTCCGGCGAACCCTGGCCGCAGCCCATCGCGCTTGCATCGTAGCACCGACGTGGCAGTGACAGACGATGTTGTGCAACTGCCAGTCACTCAGCTCGAAGAAGCGCTTTGCCTCACCGTAGGTGTCATCTTTCAGACCCATGGCGCGCAGCACCGGATCCTCATAGGCAACGGTGATCGGCGACCCCGCGCCACGCGCTACGGCACGGGCTTCAGGACTAAGATATTCGGTGCCTGAAAGCGCTCCGAGGCAACGCCGTGGATTTTGCTCGAGAAGCTTTGCCCAACGCTCGATCCGTTGCGTCCGAGACATGGTCGGGTATGTCGCCGAGGGCTCAACTGTTGCAATTGTCTGCAGTTGCTCGAGTGTTTGGTGTTTCATGGTCGGCTCCTTTCAATAGGTCGAAGCGCCCACGCCCTCACAGAAGATTATTGCGCTGCGACGCGCCGACAAGGCCGGAATTGGCGATGTTAGGAGTTTGCCCCTCGCATGGGTTCTTATCAGGAACCTTCTCGGGGGCCTGCTTGTTTTGGCTAGTGAAAGGAGAGCGTGATGAGCACAAAACCACCACCCGTTCCGGCAGAGAACAAGAGCCCTAAGGGTCCGGGCGATAAGAAGTCGATTCCCGTCGACCAAACGCAGCGCGGCCATTCCGCCCCAGATCCCGACAAACAGGGCCAGCAGGGCAACACTAGGGTCAATACGACCCATCAAGGCTACCAGCAGGACCGTTAGGTGATTTCATGTCTACGTCGAAGAAGACCCGCGCCAGCATCCGCCATGGCGGTCCTGGCGCATCGCACGAGAATGCCAAGAAGCCGCTGGTGATAGAAAAGCCGCCAGCCGATTCCGATCAGCGCAGCCGCAGCAAGATCTCAGGCGGTGGAGGCGAACGCGACAGCCACCATACTCATGACTCGGAAAAGAAGGGCGGCGGCACCCGACCGGCACACCAAGCAAGGTGAATGGTTATTCACGTCCCGGCGAACCCTGCGGCCTAGCACCTCGCATTTCTACTGAAAAGGCGAGGTGCCAAACATCATCAACCGGCTGACTGTGAGCGCCGCCTCGGCAGGCCCGCGTGAGGCAGCCTTGCTGTTATTGCCCCCTCCAGGCGGTCCGAGGCAGAAAAAGCCTGTCGCCCGCTGGCTCCCGGCCGGCGGGCTTTCTCGTCAGCCTACCGGCTTTTTCCCGCTAGACGAGCGTCACGATGCTACTTCCGGTGGAACAGGAAGCCCCTTCTGGGAGTTCATACCGTCATCAACAGGCGCATGGACGTGCCCTTGTATGGCGCGGCAGCGCAAGAATGGGAGAACCACCATGACCCTCGGCACCATACTCATCATCATTTTGATCCTTGTCTTGCTTGGCGGGTTCAGCGGTCTGGGTGGCGGGCCGTTCTACGGCACCGGCTATTATGGTGGCGGCGGGCTTGGTCTCGTGCTGCTCATAGTCATTATCCTGGTCCTTCTCGGACGCATTTAGTGCCCGCACGATCAGTCCCGACAACTTGGCCGGGTGATCCTGTGTCGGGTAGTCCGGAACGGGTAGTGGGTCAGTTTGAAATGCAAACTGACCCACTACCCCGGAACGGCGTGGCTGGCGGCAAAACGGGAGACGTGATAATCGCAAAGGGGAACCGAAATCGCTCAAGTGCATTATAGCCGCTCAGAAATCCACGAGAATGGCGCCATAAGTGAACTTCGTTGAACAAGCCGATGTCGGCCTCGGAGTTCCGGGCATCCCCTCTGCCGATCTGATGCAGGCACTGCCGGTCGCCGTGTACACCGTGGACGAACGCGGGCGCATCACCTTCTTCAACGAAGCCGCAGCTGAGCTCTGGGGCCATCGTCCCGTTATCGGTCGGGACCTATGGTGCGGTTCGTGGAAGCTTCGTCATCTCGACGGACGGAATATGGCGCATGGCGAGTGTCCGATGGCTGTGGCGCTGCGCGAAGGACGGGATGTCTCATGGGATCAGGCGATTGCGGAGCGGCCGGATGGCGAACTTGTCCCGTTCAGGGCTCACCCACGCCTGCTTCGCGACGAAGCGGGTCATGTTGTCGGAGCCATCAACACGCTGCTCGACCTGCGCACCCAGACGCTGGGCGATGAAGCCCGCATGCGTCTTGCCGCCATTGTCGAGTCGTCGATGGACGCCATCGTGTCGAAGGACATGAATGGCATCATCACCAGTTGGAACGATGCTGCAGAGCGCTTGTTCGGCTACACGCCTGCCGAGGCGGTCGGCCGGCCGGTGACGATGCTCATTCCGCCCGACCGTCTCGACGAGGAAGTCTCGATCATCAGCCGCATCCGCGCCGGCGAACGCGTCCCCTCCTATGAGACGTTGCGCCTGCGCAAGGACGGCACGCTCGTTTCGGTCTCGCTCACCGTCTCGCCGATCCGCGACGGGATCGGGCGGGTCGTCGGCGCCTCCAAGATCGCGCGCGACATCAGTTCTCACAAGGAGAACGAGCGACGCATCCGTCTGCTCATGCGCGAGGTCAATCATCGGGTGAAGAATCAATTTTCGGTCATCATCTCGATGATCCGCGAGACCAGCAGGCTGACGAGCACACCTGAGGCTTTCCTCGGGCAGGTTCGGGAGCGCATCATGGCGCTTTCGGAATCCCACGATCTCCTGGTCAATGCCGAGTGGCGCGGGGCGACCGTCGGGGAGCTCATCCAGGCACAGCTCAAGGCTTTTGCAGCGCAGTCCCGCGTGTCGATGGCCGGGCCAATGGTGATACTACAGCCGAACGCCGTCCAGTATCTCGGTATCGCCTTCCACGAACTCGCCACCAATTCGGCAAAACATGGAGCGCTGTCCTGTAGCGGCGGACGCGTCGAAATCGATTGGAATGTGATCCCTGCCGGTGACGGCGCCGACACTTTTCGACTGGTCTGGCATGAGTTGGACGGGCCGATCCTGGACGCTGTCAGGCGGCGCGGCTTCGGAGTGGTCGTTCTCGAGCGGGTGGCGCCGCAGGCACTCAGCGGCAGCGGGCGGCTGGAATTCCACGAGCAAGGCGTCACCTGGACGCTCGAGGCGCCGCTACCCTTCGTCCAGACGTCTGTTGCGGATAACGCGGCCGTTTGAAAGCGCCCGTGAAGCTGAACCTTCCCCTCCGACCGACTGTGCTGACGCCGGACCTATTGCGTTCGGTCCGGCTGGCGATGATAGAGCGAAACAGTCCTGTCCTCCAGAACATCGAAGCCGCCGCTGCCAGGCAGAGCATCGCAATTCACTGAGTGCCGATGGACGTTATGTGATTCAAGAACTGTGAGGCTGTCGAATTCCATGGCCGCCCCGCAGAACTGGGCCGCTTGCAGTACCAGGCATTCGATGTCTTCAAGGGCGACGTTTTCTGCGAGGTTTCGCAGCCGCACGGCCTCGGCCACCGCGGTCACATTGACCATTCCCTTATAGCGGGCGGCTGCCCTGACTTGCAGGTTAACGTCTTGACACAAATGAGCCGAGTAACCGTATCTCATGGAAAACCCTCTTTCAGGAGCGGTTTGTCCCTCGTTGGTAAGCATGCGCCATAACGATCCGAATGGCAACGGGATCAAGAAAATTATATCGTCAAATCAATAAGTTAGCATATGGCACGGACTGTGCAGTCGACGCCTCACAGTCACTGTCAGCCTTGCACGCCGACAGCGTATGAACCGGCCTTGACGGGCGATGAGACTCTTCCTAATTCTTAGACAATTACTAACTTTGAGCGGCTGGAGGCAAAATGGCCGACCTGGAAAGACCCGAACGACTGCAGATCATGCTAACTGCTGACGAATTGGCTGCATTGGAAAACTGGCGCTTCGAAAGGCGCATGCCAAGCCGGTCGGCGGCGGTGAGAGAGTTGCTGCGGCGCGGTCTCCATGCAGACGGATTTTTGACGGCAGCACAAGGTGCCAAGTCACAGGATTTTGGGATTCTGCCCAGTTCCGGGATTGTCGATGGACCGTCCGACGGCGGCTAGCCATCTCGAACTGTCCCTCAAGGCTAGCAACCTATACCGGTGTTTCCTTTCGACGTGCCGGAGCCTTGCCCGCGCTCTGGAACCTCAGGCAATCGTCGCGCGTTCGGTGACACGGGGCTACGGTACCACACCCTTCTTGAGGCACGTTGTGTAGTTGTGTACCGGAGCAAAGGCCGGTTGCATCAATACACAGGCCAGCAAGGATCGAAGCAGTGAGCGTGCTCTACCGCGCGGCAAAAATCGCCGAACAAGCTCATGCCGGGCAGATGGACAAGACCGGACGGCCCTATATCGAACATTGCCGCCGGGTCGTTGACGCCGTCGAAACGCTCGATCAGAAGGCCGTTGCCTATCTTCACGACGTTCTAGAGAAAAGCGACGGTTGGGACCGCGATCGGCTCGAGGCGGCTGGTTTTGGAACATCCATCGTATCGGCAGTCGATGCCATGACACGCAGGCCGGACGAGGACGACCTCACTTTCGTGCGCAGAGCAGCATCCAACCCATTGGCGCTGCCGGTCAAGCGCGCAGATCTCGCTGACAATCTGTGGCAGGCACGGCAGATTGGCGCGCCGACGTCGAAGTACGAAGACGGACTGCGGGCCCTCGACGAAAAATTCTCCCAATGAGGGAAAGATTGCCGCCTTTGACGTGACCGCCGATGTGGAAATTCAAGCGCTTCTACTCGGGGATGTGAGGCGTATGTCGCTTGTCCTCGGCAGGATCGGCATCGATCCGCGCCTTGTCGGAATCGAAGGCACCATGGCGGGCGATGGCCAATGCCGGGGTGTCGGGCGTCTCGTAGGCCCACATGAAGTCGTCAGCCGCTCCGCCGACCGCGTGAACCCGCCAGTAACTTGCTGTGCCCTTCAGCGGGGAGCGCGTTGTGGTGTTCGTCTTCTCCAGAAGCTCGAAATAGATATCCTCGAAAGGGATATAGAAAACGGGATCATGTCCTTCTTCGTGAAGCACTTTTGCCCGCTCGGTTGAGGCAACGATCGCGTCGGAGAACCTGACCGTCACGGTTCCATTGAAAGGGGTGACTGTAAGCGCGCCGGGGTGGCGGGCGGAATTTGCGGCTGAGGGCTGCATTCGACTTCTCCGTTGGCTGCGCTGTCTCACTGAAACGTAGCACCGCCCATCAGGGTTCCAGGTCGGCCAGGCATCGGCGCCTCAACAAAATGCAATCGGTGCCTATCCCGAGTTCCGTCGCTCGGGCAGCGATGGCCGCCTCGATGCCTTTGCCGCGACGGAAAACGTGCTGCTATCGCTGCAGTACGGCAATAGGCGCACTGGAGCGCGCGAACATGGGTGCGGCTTCGCGTCAAAGCGCTACCGCAAGCCTCCCGCAACGCAGGCTTTCTCAGCCCTGCCAGCTGAAACCCTGTGCGGGCAATCCACTTTCAAGGGAACGCTACCGCCGAAACTTCGTTCATCGGTCACCAATACCGTATCGGCGGCGGGGCTTCGCAAATGAAGGGAGATGGCCATGAAAGTCGGCAACTGCATGACGAGGAATGTCCAGGTCGCGAACCCCGAACAGTCCGTTCGCGAAGTAGCGCAGATCATGGGCAAGCTTGACGCCGGAGTGATGCCCGTGGGCGACCACGACCGGCTGGTCGGGATGATCACCGATCGTGATATCGCGATCCGCGGCGTAGCATTGGGTATGGGACCTGACACCAAGGTGCGTGATGTCATGACCCCGGAGGTCAAATACTGCTTCGATGACGAAGACGTCGAGCATGTGCTTGAGAACATGGGCGACCTGCAGGTGCGTCGGCTTCCGGTTCTGAACCGCGAAAAGAGGCTCGTCGGGATCATCTCTCTTGGCGATCTTGCGACGAACGGCGAAGCGGCAGAAGCGGGAGATGCTTTAAGCGACATCTCGAAGCCGGGCGGCGAGCACTCGCAAACTGCTCACTGACTGACGCGGCGACACGTTTAGCGCGAGGTCGACATATATCTTGTTCCGCGGAGCGTCGGCTAACGCTGGCGCCCCGCCCGGCGGGTATATGGTCTTCGGCCAGGAACATCCATGGATGACGATCCGATTCCGAAGCAACGGGCCTTAGCGCCGAAAACCCGCAAGCGTCCGGCGTCCTGCGCAGCGTGAGCGTTACGAGGACGCTTTCGAGCTCCGAGGAAAGTTGCCAGACTACTTCATTGACTCGACCTTCTACGGAGCCGCGATGCTCGCGGAACTCGGTCGCCTTGACGAGGCGCGACAATGGGCCGAGCGGGCTGGTGCAAGGCTTCCCCAGCACCCTGGAGGCGCATTGCACCCTACCGCAGCCCGGCGGGCCAGCAGCATTTCGCCGATTCGTTGAGCACGGCCGGTGTGCTAGGATAGGCGGGAATATGCATCCGATCATTGCCTGTATCTTGGAGGTGCAAAGTGTCCGGCCAACCCATTACCGTTCTGATGGTCAATGAGTATCCTGACTACATCGACGCCGAAGTGTGGGCTGCTGAGCTGAAGAAGCGTGTGCCGCAGCTGGAGTTCAGGCTTTGGCCAGACGTCGGGAACAAAGGTGACATAGATATAGCGCTGATCGACAAGGGCGCCAGTCCTGGCTTTTTCGACGCGATGACAGGACTGCGCGCGGTCGTCTATTTGGGGGCAGGTGTCGACGGTATTGATCTCCAAAGCTTTCCCAAGAGTGTTCCGCTCATTAGGCTCGCAACGCGTGAGCAGGCTTCGGAAGTGGTGCAGTACATCGTCCTTCGCGTTCTCTGCCAGCAACGGCATGTTGCGGAGTACCTGAGTCAGCAAGCCCGCAAGATTTGGAAACCGATCGCGCCGCGGAAGGTCTCCGAGACAAGAATTGTTGTGCTGGGTGCGGGCCGGATCGGTGGATGGGCCGCAAAGCTGTTTGCGGACCTGGGCTATGACACTGCTGTCTGGTCTCGTCACCAGAAGACGCTTCCTGGCATACAGAGTTACTTTGGCCGTGCCCAGCTTGCGGACGCACTCACACTCCGGGACTACGTTATCTGTTCACTTCCCCTGACTGGTGACACTCGTGGGATACTGAACTCCAGTGCCTTTGGAAAAATGAAGCAAGGTGCCTACCTCGTGAATGTCGCCAGGGGCGCGCATGTCAAGGAAGCCGACCTGATCCGCGCTCTCGACGAAGATCAGCTTTCTGGTGCTTGCCTTGACGTGTTTCAGCGTGAACCGCTGGAGGCCTCATCGCCACTGTGGAATCATCCCAAGGTGACCATCACACCCCATGTGGCGAGCTTCTGGGTGGATTCTGGAATCGACCAGGCCGCCGATCTCTGCGGTCAAGTCGCAAGAGGAGAGCCTCTGTCCAACAAGATCGACCTCGAACTGGGTTACTGACTCGAGGTAAGGGCCTCACCCCGAGACGCGCAGAGCGGAGTGACCAGCCCCCACCGAGTGGTCCAGGGAGAATGTTAGTGTGGCCTTGGCTGCTGCGCCAAGGCAGCATGGCCGGCGGAGTCGGTTGGGCCCGCAAGCGGGCTTCCTAGCAGGTCGAAGTTCAAACGTCGAAGTTCAAACCATGACGGCGTTCAAACCATGACGGCGCAAGAAGTTCACCGGGATGTCGTGTCGTGATAAACTCTCCTTGCGACGGGACCGCGACACTAAGGCGGAGCATCTCGCGGCCCGGTGGGTCTTAGTCGCAGACGATGAGCTTGAGCGCCAGATGTTCTCGGATCATTGCAAGCGTCCTGCCAAAGCTCATGGTGAAGGTGGGGCCTCTCGGAGTGGACAGATTTGGGTTGGTCGCTGAACCTCGGGACGATCGCCGGCACCACCGTGCGCGTTCACTTTACCTTCCTGCTTCTGCTCGTCTGGATTTGGCTGACGCACTATCGGATTGGCGGCACGCCAGCGGCTTGGGAAGGCGTTGCCTTCATCATTGCCGTCTTTGCGTGCGTGGTCCTGCATGAGTTCGGCCATATCGCCGCCGCACGGTATTTCGGCATCGGCACGCCGGACATCACACTTTTGCCGATCGGCGGCGTGGCCAGGCTGGAACGCATGCCCGAAGAGCCGGGACAGGAGTTCGTGATCGCGGTCGCGGGGCCGCTGGTCAATGTCGCGATCGCCGCGCTGATCTTCGCCTTGCTAGGTGGGTCGGCGGGTGTCGAACAGATGGCCGGGATCGAGGATCCGCGCATGAATTTTCTCGCCAGGCTTGCCGGGGTCAATGTCTTCTTGGTCCTTTTCAACATGATCCCGGCCTTCCCGATGGATGGCGGCCGTATCCTGCGCGCAGCCCTCGCCGCCCGCCTTTCCTGGTCGCGCGCGACCCAGATCGCCGCCACGATCGGGCAAGGATTGGCCTTCGTCTTCGGTTTCGTTGGGCTGTTCTACAACCCGCTGCTGATCTTCATCGGCATCTTCGTCTATCTCGCCGCGGCAGCAGAAGCCCAGAACGCACAGATCCGCGAGGTTGCCACAAGCGTCTTGGTCGGTGACGTGATGATTACCGAGTTCGCCCGGCTGGAACGGTCGGCGACGCTCGACGAGGCAATCGAGATGCTGCTCGCGACCACGCAGCACGACTTCCCTGTCACCGACACCGCCGGCCATCTTAAGGGATTGGTGACACGCAACGACATGATCCGGACATTGAAAGAAAAGGGGCCTGCTGAACCGGTCGCGAGCGCAATGCGGAGCGATATCCCGAAAATACATTACCGCAAAAGTCTCGAGGAAAGCCTGCGGCTCATGCAGCAGGCAGATGTGCCTGCTGTCGCCGTCGTGGACAGTTCCGATCGGCTGGTCGGGCTCATGACACACGAAACCATAGGCGAGATGCTTATGGTCCGCTCGGCGGTTTCAGATGCCTTCCGATTTGGTCGTTTGCGTGGGGGCAACCCGCGACTCACACGGATCTGAGCAGGAGGATATTCTTTTTACCGCCTGATAGAGTGAGTGCGCTCTAAATGGTGAGGAAGCGAGCCGAGGCAGGATAATTGCGCCGACACGGGCCATTCGCCTTGCCTGGGAGCAGAACCGGCCGGAACGACGTCGTTCCGGCCGGCCTATCTTCTGTGTCTCAAGCGCCCGCGACGTGAGGCAGAAGTTCAAGCGCACCGCGATAGATCATGTCGCCAGCTACGTAGAGGATGACCACTAGGCCGACATAGGCAATCCAACGGTGCTTCTGAAGCAGATTGGCGATGAGGTTTGCAGCAATGCCCATCAGCGCGACGGAGAGGACAAGGCCGAAGATCAATACGTTCGGATGTTCGCGCGCGGCTCCCGCTACCGCCAGAACATTGTCGAGCGACATCGAGACGTCGGCGATGATGATCTGCCAGGTTGCCTGCGCCAGGGTCTTGCGTGGAGCTTTGCCAGCTATGATGCCGTCGTAGTCGACGTCACTTTCCGAAAGAGCTTCGATCGCCTGTGTTTCCTGCGCATGGTTTTGCCGGAGTTCGCGCCACATCTTCCAGCACACCCACAACAGCAATATACCGCCAGCCAACAGCAACCCGACGATCTGCAGGAGTTGAGTTGTCGCGGCCGCAAAGCCGATGCGCAGAACGGCCGCTGCGATTATACCAACGACGATTGCGTTTCTGCGCTGCTCTTTGGGTAGTCCGGCCGCGGCAAGGCCGATAACGATGGCGTTGTCACCGGCCAGCACCAGGTCGATCATGATGACCTGCAACAGAGCGGTCATTGCTTCAGGACTAAAAAATTCTGTCATACGGCACCCTTGCGTTCAGCTAGGGGTGACGCGGCTTGCGAGCATAACCGTAGAGCAACGCGGACACCGCGTATGACAAGAGAAATGCCGCTACAGCTGAAGAAATCTCAAAGCCAGGCCACCCGGATTGAATTCCAGTCCGACATCACAGTCCTGATGGACTGCCAGAGGGGCCCGGCCTGGTAGCACCTAGCTATTGCCGGAAACGCGAAAACTCAAGGCTTAATTGCAATTCGGGATGTGTGGCATCGACCCTCGGCAAGTTTCGTACGCCAAGTCGATCGGGCACGCGGCCATTGTACGGGCCGGCAGCCGCAAGTACACTGAGACCGTGGGCTTCGGTCAGTCTCTGTAATACTCGATCTGCGACCGTCGATGGCGATGAAGGAAATCCGTCTTGGCTGTTCATCGACGACCGATCGGCCAATATCTGTTCCCAATCGGCTCCTTGGGTCTGGCCGCAGTGATTCATTTCGGCGCCGCGGCGATCGAGCATTCGCTGCTTTCGATCAAGATCCTGGCGGTGATCGTGGTCGCTATCTTCATCTTCGCGACCGTGTTTGTGGTTTTGCATCATGCCGAAGCCGTCGCACGGCGGCTCGGTGAACCTTACGGCACGCTGCTTTTGACATTTTCGGTCACGGCCATCGAAGCATCGGTCATCGTTTCGATGATGCTCCATGGCGAGAACAACCCGACGCTGGCACGCGAGTCCGTGTTTTCCACGGTCATGATCGTGTGCGCTGGTGTTGTCGGGGTCTGCCTCACACTGGGTGGGCTGAAGCATCGATATCAGGACATCAAACGACAGGGCACCAACGCTTCCCTTGCCGTCATTATGGCGCTGACGGTTCTTACGCTGATCCTTCCAAACTACACGCTTGCAACAAGCCCCGGTACGTTCTCCGCATCGCAACTCGCTTTCGTGAGCGTTCTTTCAATCCTCCTCTATGGTGCCTTCGTCTTTGCCCAGATGGTGCGCCATCGGGGTGATTTTATCGAGGATCTGACGTCCAGCGCGGAACATGAGGCGCATGTATCTGAGGGTGGGAACGTGGCCACAAACGTGCTCCTCTTATTTGTTGGACTGGCAGGGATCGTTCTTCTGACAGAGCAGGTGGCCGGCAGCATCGAGAATGGGCTCGAGTTTCTTCAAGTTACTCAGGCGGACGCAATCGTGGGCTTCTTCGTCGCTGCGCTGGTGCTTATGCCGGAGGCGGTGTCGGCGGTTCGGGCAGCGCTCAATAACGAACTTCAGCGAGGGCTGAATGTCGCCCTCGGCTCGGCCTGCGCCACAATCGGCCTGACAATCCCGGCAATCGGTGCGGCGAGCCTACTCACCGGACGAAGCCTGACTCTTGGTCTAGGCCCGGGTGATACCGTGCTTCTCATCCTCGCGCTCGCCATCAGCATCGTGAGCTTCGGGACGGGCCGAACAACGATGCTGACGGGGCTGGTTCATCTCGTCGTGTTTGTCGCCTATCTGTTCCTTATCTTCGTGCCCTAGGGTCTGTTGAGTATCAACGCCGGGAATGAGCTGCATTGCGTTCTGCAACCGCTCGCTGGATAGTCCTGGCGATGTTGCAGACCTTAATGACTCATTGGCCCCAGATCCTCGCGATCATTCCGGTGGTGATGGCGGCCATCGGCATCGTCCACGCCATAATGACGAAGGAAGACGTCCGCGCCGCCACAGGTTGGGTCGGCGTGATGTTCCTGTCGCCATTCCTTGGCGCGATCATCTACGCCGTTGCCGGCATAAACCGCATCCGTCGTGCAACGATCAGCGCCATGCGGCCCCTTTCCAGCGAGGCGGCTTCCGCAAAACATGAGCGCAACATTGCCGCCGAGGAATTGATTGCCGAGCGGTACGGCCAACGCTTCACCGGCCTGAAGACATTGGGCGACAGGGTAGCCCGGCGTGCCCTGACCTCGGGAAACGCGATTGCGATATTGGAGACAGGTGAAGAGGCCTATGCCGCAATGTGCCGAGCGATTGATGGCGCTCAACGCACTATCCTTCTCGAGACCTACATCTTCGACAATGACGATGTCGGGCGGATTTTCGTGGAATCTCTCGCCGGAGCCGTCCAGCGGGGTGTTAGCGTTCGCGTGCTGATCGATGCCGTCGGGGCGCGTTACTCCGTCCCCAGCATTCTTGGGCGTCTGCGAGAGGCAGGAATCACAGCAGACCTCTTCAACGGCAACATTGTCATGGGCCTGCGTCTTCCCTACGCCAACCTCAGAACGCACCGGAAGATCCTGGTCGTCGATGGCACGATTGCGTTCACCGGAGGGATGAACATCCGAAAGGGATTCTCAGCCGAGTTCGCCGGCTCCTCCAGCGCGAGGGACACGCATTTTCAGGTCACCGGGCCGGTCGTGGCCGACCTTTTTTCGGTTGCCGCCGAAGATTGGCGCTTCGTGAGCGGCGAGCTCCTGGAAGGCGACACCTGGCAAGTGGCCACGCTTCCCGCGGCTCCCGGTCAACCGATGCTGGCGCGGGCGGTTGCATCCGGGCCGGATGCCAGTATCGAAACGAACCACAACTTGCTGATCGGGGCATTTTCCGTCGCCCGCAAATCGATCCGCATCATGTCGCCCTATTTCCTGCCGGATCGGGAACTGATCAGCGCGCTGACGACCGCCGCCAGGCGAGGCGTCGAGATCGACATCGTGGTACCGGCGGTGAACAATCTCTTCCTTGTCGACCGGGCGATGACGGCGCAATTCGATCAGGTCCTAAAGCACTATTGCCGCGTATGGCGCACGGAGGGCTCGTTCGATCATTCGAAGCTGCTGTCGGTCGATGGAGTTTGGGCTTATATAGGATCCTCCAATCTTGATGCCCGGTCCCTGCGGCTGAATTTTGAGATTGATGTAGAGGTTCTTGATGCAGGCTTTGCCGCGGAGATTGAAGCGCGGATCGGATCGGCAATCGCCTCCGCCGCGTCTGTAACGATCGAAACCTTGAGAGCCCGGCCCTTCATCGTCCGCCTGTTCGACCGAGTGTTGTGGCTGGGATCGCCCTACCTTTAGAGGCTTTCTCGTTTTGTCGGGGGGAATTCGGGTGACGCAGCCATCGCTCCTTTTGAGCGCCGCATCTCGTCAGGGCAGGGAAGCAGCGATTGCAGATCCTATTTGAGTGAGACAAAGCTAAGTTTTGAAGGAAGTGAGGACGAGCAGCAGACTCATGCAAAGAACTGGACATAGCTTTCCTGCAAGTGTGCTCAAATCCATTCGCGACAGAAAAAACCGCAAGACGAAGGCTGCGCCGTCAGAAGGGACACGCCCCGCGGGGACTCTGGTCGCATCTTACAACGTTCACAAATGCGTGGGCGTCGACAGAAAGTTCGATCCCGAACGAATCGGTCGCGTCATCCGGGAAATCGGCCCGGATGTCATTGCGTTGCAGGAGGCGGACAATCGCTTTGGAGATCGTGCCGGCCTTCTGGATCTGCGGCGTCTCGAATTGGAAACAGGCCTGGTGCCGGTGCCGGTGTCCGGAAACGGCAAAGGGCATGGCTGGCACGGCAACGTTCTGCTTTTCAAACGGGGCATCGTTCGCAATGTCCATCAGATAAAGCTCCCGGGGCTGGAGCCGCGCGGAGCACTGGTTGCCGAAATCGATCTGGACGAGAAACGAACTCTGCGCATTATCGCAGCCCATCTCGGCTTGCTGCGCCGATCGCGCTCCGAACAGGCCCGTGTCGTGCTCGAAATCATGAACAGACCGGACGAAAAACCAACACTGCTGCTCGGCGATTTGAACGAATGGCGACTCGGAAACCGTTCCGCGCTGAATACGCTGCACACGACTTTCGGTCCCGCGCCGCCGGCGGTCCCCACCTTTCCATCGAGTCTGCCGCTGCTGTCGCTCGACCGGATCATGGCAAATCGACACGGAATGATCTCAACCGTCGAAGCCCATGACACGCCGCTTTCGCGGGTCGCCTCCGATCATCTACCGCTTACAGGATTCGTTCGCCTATGATGTAGCTGCCCAGCCCCATGGATAGAGATCGGTTCAAAGGGAAGCTCTTGTCTAGGATACGGGGCGGTGTCGTGCCGATTTGGGCGCATGGCTAGCCTGCAGCTACTGGATCTTAGAGCGCAAGCGATCCGTCACGAACTGCATCAACACCACGATGGTGAAGATCACGAGAATGATGGTCGAGGCATTCTTGTATTGGAAAAGATCGAACGCGACCTTCAGCTCCTGGCCGATGCCACCGGCTCCAACGAGGCCGAGAACAACAGACGAGCGCACTGCCTTTTCAAGCGCAAAGAGCGTGGTGTTTATCAGGGACGGCAAAGCGTCGGGCAGAACTGCCCCGCAGAGGACAGAGAACCGACTGGCCCCGATTGCAAACAGCGCTTCCTGAGGTCTTTCGTCGGCATCCTCCATCGCCTCGGCGAAGAAGCGCCCGCAAAAACCGATCGTATCGACGACGATGGTCATGGTTCCAGCAACCGCCCCGAGACCAACGGCTGACACGAAAAGAAGTGCCCAGACCAAATCTGGAACGGTCCTAAACAATGAGACCAGAATCCTGGAGATATGCCGGAACGGTCCGAGCGGGGTTATGTCCATGGCCGAGAGCCAGGCAAATGGCAAGCTGAGGACGACACCTATTGCTGTCCCCACGAGCGCTATCTGAAACGTTTCGATCATGCGCCAGAAAACCCGCAGGAGGAACCCTGGCTCGACATTTGGGGGTATCATGCGGCCGACGAGATGGGCCATGCGGGGCACTCCCCCTGCCAGTTGTTCCGGCGAATGTGCGACCTGCCCGGCGGAAACGATCACGAGAGCGGCCAAAGCGACGGCAAAGCTGAAAGTGAGGGGCGAGATCGATGGAATCCGGCTCGGCGAAAGGCGGTCATGCATCGAAGACGTCTTTCAAATCAGCGCGGGTCACATGCGCCGTCGGCCGGTCGAAGAAGACCTTGCCCGCCTTGAGCGCTATCAAGCGATCGGAGTAGTCGAGAGCATGTTCCATGTCGTGCGTGGTGTAGACCAAGGTGATCGCTTGTTCCTGGGTGAGCTCGGAGAAAACTCGCATCACATCATGTCCGGCCGCCGGATCGAGACTTGCCGCCGGTTCGTCTGCTATCAAAAGCTTCGGACGCCGGATCAACGCACGGGCAATCGCCACCCGCTGCGCCTGCCCTCCAGAAAGCGCGGCGGTGCGGGCGCCTGCCTTGCCGAGAAGCCGCACGTCGGCGAGCGCCTGCATCGCTTCCTCGCGCCAGTGTTGCTTTGCGATGGAATGGTGCCAGCCGCGCCAGCCGCCGGGCAGCCCGAGCTTGCCCTGCAAAACGTTTGTAAGAACGGATTGGCGGCTAACCAGTCCGTGGTGCTGGAAGACAAATCCGATCTGCCTGCGTATGCGCCGCAGCTGGGCGACGGACGGCGCCGAGCGGAAGCTCTCGCCGAGGGTGACGACCTCGCCACCGCTCGACGGTAAAAGACCGATGAGGCATTTGAGCAGGGTGGATTTTCCAGCACCGTTCGAGCCAATCAGGGCAACCCGTTCGCGCGATGCTATGTTGAGGCCGATACTGGAGAAAACGACCTTTCCGTTCGCATAGCTCTTCGCAAGATCGTGCGCGCGAATGATGGCTGTCATAGTGACCTCTTGGCCCAGACGGGACTACGAAATAGACCGGCGGTTAACCGCCGGCCTTTGCGATGAAAAGGAGCAAGCCTCAGTTTACGAAGTCGGTGAGGGTCTCGATTCCGATCGTGCGGTACATCGAGCGGACATAGTCGTAGTCCGAGTCCCTGACATCAGTCAGGAAGAAACCGCCCTTGAATTTCTGGTTGTCCTCGCCTGTCAGGATCGCTTTCATCAGCTCGTTGCCATTCTTCGCAAAGGCATCGCGGACCTTGACGAACACGTCGTCTGAAATGTCCTTACGGGCGACAAGAATGTCGTTCGGCAGATCGCGGCCCCGTGCGATTACCGAAAAGGCGATGTCGGGGAACGCTTCCCGGACCGAGTTCAGATAACCGAAATTCAAGCCGATAGCGGCGATGTCGCCGCGGATGAGAGCCTCAGCCGCGATATTGCGCGATATGATCACTGGCTCGTAATCGGTGGCATATTTCAGGTTGAAATCGGCCAGCGCCTGCGCGGGGCCGAGGTGCTGGGAGGTCGAGCCTACCGAGCCGAATGCAATCTTCTTGCCCTTCAAGTCTTCAATCGAGCGGATCGGTCCATTCGCCAGGACGGCGATCTGAGCGAAATAATCGGGGCGCTGCCAGGCAACAACAATCTTCGGCTGGCTTAATTCCTTCATGACCACGTATTCAGCAGGACCGGTCAGGACGAGATCGACCTGCCCGGAATTCATGGCCTCGACGGCGGTGGTCCGCGAGCTGACCGGAAACAGCTCGATATCCAGGCCGGTCGCCTCTTCAAGAGCGGTCTGGAAAGCGCCGAATTCCTGCTGAAGAGCCTCCAGTCCCTCCATGTCGGTTACCGCGAATTTCACCGGCTCCGCAAAAGCTGGAAGAGCGGAGGCAAGCGTCAGGGCGAGTGCGGTTGCGATGGTGCGGATCATCATTTTTCCTTTGCTGTATAGACAGGAAACTGTTACCCGCTAATCCGTATACGCAGCAGATGACGTGCTCGTGACATTCGTCGGCGCCACCGGCAGGCTTTGCTTTAGAGGGATACAGTGAACTGGCACATCCAGGGTGGTCGCATCCTTACCGACCGGGGACTTGAAACCGCGGACCTGAGCATTGCCGGCGGGATACTGTCAGAGATCCAAGCGGCCCATGCGTCCATAATCGATGCCGATGGTCTGCTCGTGCTTCCGGGGATCGTCGATATTCACGGCGACGGCTTCGAGCGGCAAATCATGCCGCGGCCGGGTGTCCGCTTCGACACGGCGCTGGCGTTGAAAGATACGGACCGCCAGCTTGTCGCCAATGGAGTGACCACAGCCTTTCACGGCGTCACGGTGTCATGGGAGCCCGGACTTCGCTCGCTCGAAGCCGCCAAGCAACTGATCGGCGCGCTCTGCGATCTCCGCGATACTCTTAGCTGCGATACGCGTGTGCATCTGCGCTGGGAGACCTTCGCGCTTGATCAGATGGCGCAGGTCATACAATGGCTCTCTCTTTGGCCGCGACCGATCATTGCTCTCAACGACCATACGACCGGGTCGGTATTGAACGGCACGATCGCCCGCAAGATCGGCCAGATGGCGGAACGGTCTGGCTTGAGCCGTGAGCAGTATATGGCGTTGCTCGATCAGATTTGGTCCCGCCGGGCCGACGTAGCGATCGCGATCGGGAAGCTGGCCGCGACTGCACGGGCCAATGGCAATGTGCTTCTTGCCCATGACGAAGCGTCTCCCGAAGAACGTATGCATTTCCGCGGTCTCGGTGCAAAGGCTTCGGAATTTCCACTGACGCTCGAAACGGCGAAAGCCGCGCGGCAAATGGGCGAGGATGTGATCCTCGGCGCGCCCAATGTCGTGCGCGGCGGCAGCCATAATGGAGCGCTGAATGCCACCGAGGCCATCAGAGCCGGGCTCTGCACGGTGCTGACCAGTGACTACCACTATCCCTCGCCTTTGCATGCGGCCTTCAGGCTGTCTTCTCCGGGGGCCAGCGATTTCCCCATGATCTGGAATCTGGTCTCGGCAAATCCGGCCCGGGTAGCCGGCCTTGACGATCGCGGATTGCTTGTTGCCGGCCGCCGAGCGGATCTGATCCTCGTCGATGCCGGCGATCCGGAACATCCGCGTGTGGTGGCCACGATGGTTCACGGACAAATTGTCTATTCCTCTGGACTCTCGCGCGTAAACCGACGGTCGGCACACCGATCGCCCGTGAATAAGGCTTCATGAACCAGAATACGAAAATCCCAACGCCACACGAGCGCAGCGTCAATCGTCTTCTGGCCTTTGACGGGCTGGTCTTTCGGCCACGCAGCGATTCGCCGATCTGGCAGCAGATCTACGATCACATCTTCAATCTGATCGAGAGCGGCTGTCTTCCGCCGGGCAGCCAACTTCCCGGAGAAACGCATCTGGCGCAGAAACTCGCGGTCACCCGCATTACACTTCGCCGGGCGCTGCAGCAGTTACAGCATGAGGGCCACCTCACCGCTCGCAAGGGCGTCGGTATCTTCGTGCGAAACCTACCCTCGACATTCACGGTTCGCGACGGACAGCGCTTTCTCGATAATTTCGAAGCTCATGGCCAGGAAATCGGCACCAAGACGCTGCTGATCGTCCGGGAACCAGCAGGACCGGCCGTGGCGGAGCGGTTGCGTCTCGCACCTGATGCCACCATTATCCGGCTGTGCCGGATCAGAACGTCCGATAAGCAGCCGGTTTACGTCAATACCAAGGTCTTTCCAGCCCATCTCTTTCCTGATTTCGAGCAGACGTACGACGTGCGTCAGTCGGTGACCGATGTTTTCCGCGCGCATGATATCGAGAATTACCGGCGGGCCGAGACGCGCATCAGTGGCGGCTTTGCGTCCCCTGATGAAGCCGAAATCCTGCGGCTGACACCCGGAACACCAGTATTCCGCATCAATGCCGTCAACGAGGACCGCAACGGCATACCAATCGAATGGACCCGCGGCTGCTGGCCGCTGACGTCTGTCGAGTTCGTGTTCTGATCCTGGCGCGATGGCGCGGTCAACATGGTCTTCGCCTCAGCCCATGGTTCCTGGGGCGCAGCGATCAGCACGACCAGTTCATGATGTCGGTCGGCCAATGGGTCGGCTTTAGACGGACCCCACAAGCCGGTCGAGAAAAGGCCGCTGGCCAATAACCATCTTTTCCCGGGCCATATCGAGGCCGAACCACCCTGCGCGATCGATCTCCGGAAAGAATTGTATGCGGCCGCTGCGCGGTGGCCATTCCATCTCGAACATGTTGCTCCGCAAAGTGCCGGCGTCGAAATCGCATTCGACGCCGAAGGCTGTAATAAGCTTGCCGCCGCGCTGGCGCAGCTCCCCCAACGCAAGCAGTGCTCCCTCGAGCTCCCAGCCGGTTTCCTCCACGAATTCGCGACGTGCCGCAGCTTCCGGCTGTTCGTCATCACCATACTCGCCCTTTGCAATCGACCATGCGCCAAGATCGCGGCTTTGCCAGAACGGCCCGCCCGGATGAACAAGCAACACCTGCAGTTCGTTGCTCGATCTGCGGTAAGGCAGGATGCCCGCACTTCTTTTCGCCATGGCCTCAAGCCTCTGCCATGCAGCATGCCGCAACAACGACAAAGCAGTTGCCGGCTTGGCGCAGCAGACGCCGTGCCAACGCCGCGCGCTGGAAAGCACGTCGCCAAAAATGGCTGTTCGACAACCCGCTCGGTTCGATTTCGACCAGGCACGCCTAGTCTGTTCACCGATCTGCACGAACCGCGCGCTGCCGGCGATATCGACGAAACGTCCGAAATGGTCGGGCCGATCGGTTGGATTAGCTACCGGCTCGCCGAGCGCGAAAGAGAAGCTTCCGTTTGTTCGGCATTACTCAAGAATTCGTCGCGTTCGGCTATCCACAGATCCGCATAGTCGACATTCTGCCACTCGGCAAACCACGGACCACCGCTTGTATAGTGGACCGCCTTAGGTGTGCCATGCGTCGGCTTTTCGTTCCAACCTTCAAGCCAGTTCCACTCTACTGGCAGCGAGCCCAGGTCCTCATCGGCGACCCACTGCATTCGATGGAGGTAGGCACCACTTTCGCGGTTCACGACCTCTGGCGTAAGCGATTTAACCGAAGGGTGCGCGCAGTTGAACAGCATCAGCGAGGACCAGTTTTTTCGTGGGTAGGATGTCTGGACCACGCCGTCCATCTTGGTAGTGGCCTTCGGCGTATAATCATGCTGGACGCAATAGACGGCCTTGTTCGACTTCGTGTATTCCAGCAAACCTGCGACGTCACCGAGCCACAGGAAGTCGCAATCGCAGAACAAAGCCCAACCCGTGTAGTCGGCGAGAAAAGGCGTGAGAAACCGCGTATAGGTGAACTCTGTTGACGCGAGTGGATCTTTTTCCCTCCAATACAGTCCACGGGCACGCAGTTCGTCCTGTTTGATTGGAATGACGGAGACAGGCATCGAAGCGTTTTTAAGCAAAGAGTGCCGTGCTACGTCGTAGGCGATCGGCTCGCGGCTGTCCCATCCAACGAATACCCTAAACGCATCAGTCATATTCAGTACCTTGGCTCCAATTTCAAAACGGCCATACACTAACTGTCTGGCAACAGCTCGGCAACAATGGTGCAGAAATTAGCCAGGACGATTTCTGAATCGCACGGATTTGCCTTTCACGCCGGTCCTGCTTTTTTCGGCGGATTTCGCCTCGCTGCCCAATGCGACAAGCGCCCATTTCTGATAGGTGTAGCTGGCTGAATAAGCGGCAACCATCGCGCCGGTCGAACCGTCCAGAAATCCCAGCTTGAAAACATAGCTGTTCATATAGGCCCAGACCGAGCGCAAAACCGCCTTGCTTATCGAGCTTCTTTTGCCCTCGGTAAGCAGCCGCGCCGCGGACGCTTCTGCGTATCGGCCGATCTTGTCATGCGCGTCTGCCAGGTCGGCGATGGAGTCATGCTCCATAGGATGGGACAATCGCGTAACCTTCCCATTCACCACAACTTTCTCGTGCACCGTGTCGTTGCTGAAGCGCCCGGACTGTCGACGGAAAAGCCGGAGCACCAGGTCGGGCGACCAGCCGCCATGGCGGACGATGTGCCCACAAAAGCGGGATCTTCTTGGTATTTCGAAGCCATCATAGCCTTTTGGGTTGGCGATAGCGGCTCTGATTTCTGCAGCGAGGGGTGGCTCGACCCACTCGTCGGCATCAAGCGAAAGGACCCAATCCCCTGTCGCCGCGGCCAGGGCACGGTTTTTTTGCGCGCCGAAACCGGGCCAATCGAGGGTAATCAGGACCTTGGCCCCGAGTCCACTGGCGATGTCCCTGGTTTGATCGGTGCTGTTGTTGTCGAGGACGACGATTTCGTCGGCAAAATGTACCGAGCGAAGGCAACGTGCAATGCACGCTTCCTCATTGCGGCTGATTATGATGACTGAGAGCGCCGGCACTGTCAGACGGTTCCGGCGTCAAAACTGCTACAGTTGTTCAAAGAAACTGGTCCCCCCGGCCTGTTAGCACTCCGAGCGATACTAACGGATTCAAAAAAAATGTCGAAAATTATCTCAGGTCGAGACTTTCGTAGAGCGCTATCATTCTCCTGATCATGACGTTGAAATCGTAATGTTCGGCCGCCGCTCTGACCTTTGCCGCAGTCTCAGGCCGTGACGACAGCTGCAACGCACGGGCAAGTCCGGCGGCGAGGTCGTTTACGCTGGCTGCGTCGCAAACAAGCGTCGGCTCGAACCGATCGACCAGCTCGCGCGCGCCACACCCGGTGCTTACCACGGCGGGCAAGCCGCTGGCCATGGCTTCGATCACCACTGTGCCGAATGGGTCATAAATGGAAGGCAGCACGGCAATGTCGGCCGCGCCGTACCATGGCAACATATCTTTCTGCGGCCCCAACATCCTGAGCCTTGCGCCAAGACCAAGTCTGTCGCCGGCCTGTTTGAAGGCATTGGCGCGCGAATCATGGCCAATGACCCACACCTCCGGCTCACCGTCCAGCGTGGCGACAGCCTTCATCAATGGAAGAAGTCCCTTTCGCGCGAAACCCGAGCCGACAAACAGGACGACCGGCCTGTTATCATCGACATCGAGCTGCGCACGAACCGCGCCCCGATGCTGTTGGCGCAGCTCCAGGTTGAAGCGGTCCAGGTCGACCCCGTTGGGAACATGGTGCACACGTTCCGCCGGATAGTCGTAGTGACGGATAATATCCTCAGCCACCATTTTCGAAATGGCAATCACAGCTTTAAGCCGTGGGCTGGCATAGGTTGTGCGTTCAAGACGCAGCGTCTGGCGATGAAAGGGACTCAGCGCCGTCGCTGCCCTGCCAAGCCGCGTCTCGAAACGCCGCCGCTCGGCAAGATAGGCGGCATGAACGCCTTCCCCGGCCCGGAAGACATCGCAGCACGGAAGACGATCGTTGCTCTGCACGAGCGCCGGTGGCATTTCGGCGATCTTGCGGCATGCGGCTCGGGCAAAGGACGTCGCCCGCATGGAGCGGGGAAACCGGCGGCCGGCACAATGGATGAATTCTATGCCTTCGTATCGCGGCCAGTCGCCGGACAGCACGGCCACCGGCCGTTGACGCGCGGCGAACGCCGCCATGATGTTTTCCAGCATGATCTCGCCTCCGCCAAATGGCGCATAGCGCTGGCGTACGAACAGGATAGGCGTCTTCGGTTCCGCCTGAACCCGTTGATTATGTTGTGACAAATCCATGCGATCTCGCTACGCCGTTGAGCACTCCGGAACCGGCGGATTTTATAAATCACGCAGATGAGCGCGATTTGACCAGTTTGGCTATCCGCCTGCACTGCTGGAGTGAAGATGTGGTTATCGCTAGGCAGTTATTCCATAATTTTCCATGATATTTTTGCAGTATAAAATTTCTTTTTCGGTAAGGTAGTCCTTATACCCGCCAACTACGCCGCGTCTAACTTTAAAACTATCGGAATCGGTGCTGTCTACCGTTCTTAAGCGGTGACCATAGCGCTCATCGCTTTGCCCAGAGGATTCCTTGTTTCTCATGGACTCAAATCGACCGACGTCAATTGCTTTCGTAATTTCCTCCTCGTCTGGTTCTACCTTCAACCATTTTGCGATTCGGCTAAGTTCGGAGAGGGCATCGCTGTGGAGCGTTTCGTATCGTGTGATCAACACATCGTCTCTTTCGCTTATTGCCGCCAGCCACATTGCATTGAAGCGGAGGGTCCTCTCGATACCAAACTGTGGGTCTCGTACAAAGCTCGACAAATCACCTTGGAATAGGCCGCGCCATGCTTCGCGTTTGGTGACATGAAAATATCCGGAAATTGTTGTGTCGATCGGATTGCGATGCAAAAAAATCAGGGGCCGCTTTCCCAAAAAAGCATCGGCAGAGCGGAAATCTTTTCTGTGGAACGCGCTGCCGCCGTGGGTGTAATGGAGGCCGACGACAAGTTGATCAAGCATGACTCTTAACCATGTCCGCCCCGATTTTGGGTAGGAAATGCAAAGGCCTAAATTACTGGAATTTTCTTCTGCCTTCGGTTTGAGCCACCGCAGTAATTTCATGGTCACCTCGCAAACATCCCTATCAGCTGCCGATTGCTAAGGACCCGGCTTGCGGACCTTATGACATGACGACTCATGTCGATCAAACTTGGCCGATGAGCAACCACGTCTTTTGTCGCGCCTCGTCCATACGCTTCCCAATCGGGGCGGCGGGTTGCGTCAACTGTAAATCACTTGTTGCGGTAGATCAGGAAGTCGGTGCTGGCGAGCGGCGAAAACGGATTTGGGTCGATTGTCCACTGTTGCTTGCGGTTTTCCCAGCGGTGAGGCATTTAGAAATTAATAGGAAAGAGCGGATGAACACCAGCACCCCCGACCTGTCGTATGAGATTCCCGTCCCGAAATCGAAGCAGACTCGTGGATTGAGGAAAATCGAACGCCAGTTAAGGCCGAAACTGCGGTCGCTTCGGTGGCGGGTTGTCGAGCAGGTTTTGAGCTGGCGCAATCCCGAGGCGTTGGCTTTTTACCGCAGAGCCATGGAAACCGCATATCTGCCTGACGACCTGATCGACGTAGTCCCGCAACTCAAGATCCTGTACCTCGCCACGCCAAAGGCGGCGAGCAGCCGCATTCGCAGCAACCTTGCAGCCATGATCGGAAACGACACCGTGTCGGGATGGCGCAGCGACCAGAACTGGAAGGTGCACAACCGAAAGGCGTCGAACTTGCAGGCGCCTCGCCATGGCGTCCTGCAGTTCTATCGCATGGCCACGAGTCCCGAAGCCTTGCGATTTACCTTCGTTCGCAATCCCTATACCCGGTTGTTGTCGTGCTGGGCCGACCAATATCGCGACCGTCCCCTTGTGCCTGGTTATGGCAGGGTGGAGGTCTATCTAGCCCACCGCGAAAGGGCTGATCCGGCGCTGCCTGTTGGTGCTGACAAGAGCCTGTCCTTTGCAGATTTCGTCGCCTTTGCCTGCACGACTTCCACATGGCGCATCGACAAGCATTGGCAGAGGCAAAGCGACATCGTCGACCTTCCAGGAGTTGCGTTCGACCTCATCGGCAAGACCGAGACTTTCGCCCAGGATTTCGAACGGGTTCTCGATCATGTCGGTGCGAGCGACGAGGTGCGACGCGCGGCGATGCCACCTCTGCACACCTCCTCGCGCCGCAGGCTTGCCGACTATTTCACGCAAGAACTGGCGGATACCATCTATCGCGCGTATGAGCGCGACTTCGATCAGTTTGGCTATCCGCGCGCGCTTCCAGAGTAAAGCGGTCGCGCGGTTTCAAAGGTATCCGAACGCCTGCATCAGGGGCTTCCCACGCCCCTCGGTAAGCTCCATCAATTCCTGCTGACCCAGTTCGGTTTTCCAGCGGCCGCGGCCATCATAAATTGGCTGGTTCACTTGCTGGTTGCGCAATGCGGCATGTTGGGGTTGCGCATTAAGTGTGAACCATCGTTGCGGGTTCCGATGATAGTCGAGCAGACTCTGATCGAACGACAATCCCAGGAAGGTGCAGATCTTTTCGACGGTCGCTTCCGGGTCATCGACAAGATCTTCGTAGCGGTAAATCAAGACGTCCGTGCTGCCGCGCTCGGCAAGGACCATTGTGTTGTCCGAAATCCAGCGATCCAGGCTCGCGGTCGCATCGCCAAGCCGCCTTGTCAGCGAAGCAACGGTATCGCGCCCATCGCGTACCGGCATCACGAACTTCGCGCCCGGCACCAGGCGTCGTATCCGGTCGACACGTCTGATATGACGCGGTGTCTTTTCAAGCAGCACCGACTTGCCCGCCCCAATGGCCGCCCGTTTCAGCTTGGAGTAGCGATACAGCGCAAGTGGAGCCCATTTGAAAAACACGTTTGTTTCCTCGAATGGCAAAAAGACATCGGCATGCGAGGCAAGAATCGTAGCTATCAGCGTGGTGCCGCTATGTCCGCATCCGCAGACAAAGCCGGTGCATCGGATCAATTCACACCTGCCCTGTCGTCGGCATAAGATATGCCATGCCGCTGAAAGGCTTCATCGAGCCGCTTCCAGTAATCAAGCCGCGCAAGCACATTGTCACAAAAGGCAATATCATCCGCGCCGAGGTAGTCCAAATAACCACCGACCTTACCTTTTCGAACCTTGAAGCTTTCCGGGTCGTCAGGATTGCGCGGTTGCAATCTCCCGCCATAGCGCGCACCCAGCTCTCCTGAGATTTCAGATTGCTGCATTCGTTTGAACGATCTGCTGACGGCAACATCGGCAAGCTGGGACTCCTCAAAGGATTTTCCCAAGAATTTTCCGATGCTGCGCAATGCGTCGTTTGTATCCCGCTGCACATCTTCATAGCGCAGAAGCGCAATCTTTCGCATGTGACTTGCGGCTGCAAACCACTGCAGGTTGAAAAGGGCAATCTTCTCGACACCGTGTTTGGGGCTTCTTATACAATCGCCGATCGGACCTGCTTCTAGCCCATGGCGTTTGTTGACCTGAAAATATCCAGATACCGCAGTGTCGCGGGGGTCTCGCGTCAGGAATAGAATCCGTTGGCGTTTGTAGCGAGATTTGTCGGGGCTTATCTGCGCGATGTCACGCAGATCCTTGTGGTCGGAACCGTCATGCGTGTAAGCCGCATCGACGCCCAGATCGTCAAGCATTACGCGCAGCCAGGTCCGCCCGGATTTGGGAAACGAGACGACAAGGAGGGGCGGCTTTCTTGCAAAAAAGTTGGAAAACAAACTCAACTTGCGGACTCCGATTGCGGGCATTTTGATCGAGCAGATCAGCGATTGTAAATATCGATTAAGGCATTGGCGATCCGTTGCGAAGCCGGCACCTTTGGATCAATCGACAGATTGGCATTGAGGAAGTCCCGGCTTTGCTCAAAATAAGTCGGCCTTGATCTGACCGCAGCGCGGATATCCTCGACGAGGTCATGCTCCGACAATGTTGGTTTGAAAGCGCCCATAGGGCTGTCGAACTCGACCATGGGAGAAACCAGCGGAAACAGCACCACCGGAATGCCGCAGGCGATTGCTTCGTAAACAGTGGTGCTTGGGCGCGTTACGAGCGCCAGAGCCTCCGGGAGCAGCTGTGCGAAATCCAGGGTCGATTTGTTCGGCAAATCGACTTTTTCGAACATCGTGGGGTGGACGCTGACGACATAGGCAAGGCCGAGTTTCGCACATGCGCCTGCCACGGCTTCAATCGCTTGGCGATCTGCGGGCTTTTCGATATCCCCCTTGAAGTTCACCAGCACAAAAAGCCCTTCATCATGCCTGGCGCCAGCACCTTCGACGGCACGCTCAATTACCGGGGAGCCGACAACGTATGTCGGCTGGCGTCTTTGCTGCAGCGCCGCTGGTCCCATCGACAGGATGTAGTCAGCTCTCACAAATCGATGCGGCTGCAGCAGTCGCGCACCGCCGATCAGCCCGACCACACGGACCATGCCGAAGTTGATGGAGTCTATGAATCGCCTAAAGAATTGCGGCGCATAGTCATTTCCAGTCACCAGCATGTCGCCGGGTCTGATCATCCGCTCGAGCTCGGCAAAGCCGATATGCGATATTCCCCGGGCGTTGAGTTCAGGTCGCGCTACGCCGCCGCGTTTCAATCCATCGAGATGCGCGAACACGCAGCGGATGCCGCGGTCAACCAGAATCTCTGCCGCGTCAGCCAGCAGCCGAACATTGTTGCGGTTGTGTGGGACGAAGTAGACAGTCCTCGTCGCTGCCCTGCCGCGGGCGTAGATACGCCCGCGCTTGAACAGATTTCCTGGATGAAAAAGCCGGTACGCGGCGAGGAGCCGCTGCACAAAGCCTTCGCTGACAGGAGAAGCCGCCTTGGTTCTCGACCTACCCAAAGATATGCATCGCCTCTTATCCGTGAAATTGCAGAACGGCCGCCCCGCCGGGTAGTTTACAATGCTCTTGCCGTCAAGAAAGGCGCTTGACTACGTCGCCGGTTTGGACCTGCCTGGCACACTCGCGATGCCTTGCGTGGTGGATTCAAACAGTGCTGATGAGTAAACCCATGTGGTTTTGTGCGTCTTCCATCACCGCGGCCCAAGGCCTTTCCCGTTTCGAGACCAGCACGGCGGAAGGATAGTAGGGTGTGCAATCGCCCTCGACCGGCCAGGAACGTTTGAACCCATCGCCAAGGATAAAGACCGACGGGATGCCGAGCGCGCCCGCCAGATGCGCCCCGGTATTGCTGATGGTTACCACGGCGTCCATCGCGGCAACCTGCGCCGCGAAAAGGTCCATGTCGACAAGTTGGTCGATTGATCCATCATGGAGAATACGCGCGAGCTCGCCATCGGTCAGGATCTTCAGGTCGGACGCGACCTGGCCATATTGCAGCGAAACGAACCGGAGGTCCGGACGGCTGATAAGCCCGCGCCATGCCGTAAGTGGCGGCAGGTCCTTGCCAGGATTGGAGCTGCCCCATGCAACGCCAACCAGCGGCCGGCCATCCTTCCGATAGCGGGCGCGAAGTTCAGCGACCCGCGCCGGATCCGGCTTCAGGGGGACGAAATGCTCCCGGATCGTGGTCTCATCTGTCTCGAACATGGCCGTCAGATGCTGAACGCCCGCAAAGGCCTGCGCCTCGCCATAGGCGGCCTTGTTCTCTGGACCGACAGCTCGCACATCGGCGGCGGGAAATGTCCGCTGAAAGAGCGGAACCAACCGGTGCTCGACCAGGACGATCAAACGAGCGGCCCGGGCGAGCGCACGGCCGACGGAACTCGCATGATGGATCGCGGTGGCCAGACCCTGCTTTTCGGTCTCCATCAGATCGACGAGCAGGACCTGGTCCGAGATGTCCTGGCCGAGCCATTCGCCGTTGACGCGGCCCTCAACGATGTGGCGCCTGGCGATCTTGAGCTCGGCCGCCGGGCCGTAGGCGCCCATACGCATCAGCGCCTTGCTAAGCTCGTCGAGCAGGCGAACCTCGCCCCGCGACTTCGCAATCGACCCCAGGGCCAGGGCTTTCGGCAGTGCGGCAGACCAATCGCGCGCCTCGATGCTTCGCCGATAATCCGCCATCTGATCGGCAATGTCGCCATCACGCCAGCGAAGGAAAAGCTGCCGCCGATGGCGACGAAACCAGACCTTGTACTTATAGCCTGCAAGCGCGACACCGCGGCGGAACCGGCGAAGGAGTTGGCTACCGGCCATCACCAACTCCACTGATGATTTGCATAACCTGTCCACCTGCTTCCTGCATTGCGGACGCCCATGCCTGACCGCCCTTCCGAACCAGTCGAACGCTTGGATATGTGGCTACGGTCTCGCCGAAGGCAGGCCACGACAGCCGAAACCCATCGTCGAGCATGACGACAGTCGGAACGCCAAGCGCTCCCGCCAGATTGGCGCCGGTGTTGCTGATCGTCACCACCGCATCGAACGCCGCGATTTGCGCGGCAAAGCGGTCCATATCCGACAACTGGTCGACGGAAGCGTCATGGATGATGCGTCCCGGCGCCCAGCGTTCGAATTCGGCGAGCGCTGGCCCGACATCGCCATACTGCATACTGATGAAACGTCCCGGCAGATTGCCGAGCAGCTCCCGCCAATCGTCCAGAGCCGGCAGGTCCTTGCTCTTGTTCAGGCTTCCCCAGGCGAAGCCGATCAGAGGCCCCGGGCCGCGAGCGAGATAGGTGCTGCGTAGCTCGGCGACCAGTCGGCGGTCCGGCTCCAATGGGAGGAAGGGCGCGCGTGCTGTCGGCTCATCCGGCCAGAAGTGCTTCGCCAGTGTCTCGAAGCAGGCGAAGACGTCGGCGTCCGTCGCCGCCACCTCCCCTTCTCCTTCTAGCCTGACATCGAGCCCAGGATATGTTCTGCGATAAAGTGGCGCGAGTCGCGGCTCGACCAAAACGGTGCATCGTCCGGCAGCTGCGACCACCGGCCCAAGCAGCGACGCGAACTGGAAGAAGATTGCAAGATCGCCTTCGCGCCGCTCGACGGCAAGCCTGCGACCCGCAAGATCACTGCCATCCCATTCGGGCCGGCCGGGCACTTGCTTGCTCGACGCGATCAACTGCCAAGCACGATTCCCGCCGCCGAGACGTCTCAGTCCACGCCCGGCTTTTTTGACAAGCCCGGGATCGCCAAGCTGCTCACCGAGCAGGCCGAGTGCCAGCGCATGATCCTGGGCCGCCTGCCAGTCACGCCGCTCGACACTCTGCGCCATCAGGCTCACATGCCGTTCGACGCTTTCGTCAGCGTGGCGCGAGGGACGCTTAAAAAACTTCTTTGCTCGATCAAGAACCTTCTGCAGCCGCTTGCCGTCAACACCTTGCGGGCGCAGGTCGGCGGCTTTTGCCTTTTCAAGGATGGATCGTCTGCTCGGCACAGCGACCTCAACTATCGCTAGACGGCGTCGAACGCACCGTCAGGATTGACGAGAGCCGCCGGCCGACGTCGTCGAGCACCACCGGCCACGGACGTCCTTCCTTGCGAATGACGAGCCCCTTCGGATACCAGGGCGTTCGATCGCCAATCACTGGCCACGCTGTCTGAAACTTGTCGTCGATCAGGAAAATGGTCGGAACACCGAGTGCTCCGGACAGATGGGCCGCCGTATTACTGATCGTTACGACCGCATCGAGTGCGGCGACCTGGGCGGCGAAACGGTCCATATCAATCATCTGGTCGACACTGTCATCATAGATAAGCCGCGCATCATTGCCGTTGCGCAGGCGCCGCAGCGCCGGCTTGATCTGTCCGTACTGGAGAGAAACGAACGTCGCTTGTGTCTGGGCGATGAACCGTGCCCATTCTGGGAAATCAGGGACGTCCTTGGTGTGTGATTTGCTGCCCCAGGACAGACCCACCAGTGGTAGATCCGTCATCGAGCGATAGCGCTTGTGGAATGTCTGGACGAGTTCAGGATCTACCCGCAGCGGCACGAAATCGGCGGCAAGTCTTTCGGCATCGCGGCCGAAAACCCAGGCGAGATTTTCGAAGGTCGCAAATTTGTCACCAACGACATTCTGTTGCGCTGGAACCACGGTCGCATTCGGGAACGTCCGCTGCAGAAGCGATACGAGGCGCGGCTCGACCCGAATTGTCGCGCTTTGCGCACATCCAGCGGCGGCGCCGGCCAGTCGCGCATGGCGGATAACCCGGCCAAGACTGCGAGGATCATCCTCTACAAGATCGATCAGCAGTGTTCCCGAACCGAGGTCTTCTCCGGTCCACTCATTGGCACCTTCCCCTTTTCGTTGCCGGCGAGCGGAAAGCCGAAGCTCGGCCGCCCGCGCGAAGTTGCCCAGCCGTTCGAACGCCTGGCCTGCCTTCTGCATCAACTCCGGGTCGCGGACACGCTCGGCCATGATGGCCATTTGATTGGTACTTGCTTCAAGGCCTGTCCAGTCCCTGCGCGCGATCAGCGCGTCGACCTTGGCCTGCTGCTCAATAACGGAACGAGGCTTGGAGCCGGTATACAGCGCCCGCACGGCCTTTGTGTATCGGCGCAACTGCAGGCCCAATCCACCTATCACATACCGGATGTAGGAACCGTGGTAAAAACTGGTCATCGGCCTTCAGCGCAAAACGCTCTGCCGCAGCCTCTTGCCGCCTTGGACGATTGGAGCGGACGCTTCCAAATGGAAGATCGAGCGATAGATTTCGCTGCGCAAGGCGAGTTCGTCATGGGTCCCGGAGTCCGCAAGCATACCAGCGTCAAACACGAGAATACGATCGGCCGCCTTGATGGTTGAAAGCCTGTGCGCGATGCAGATCACAGTGCGCTGAAATGCATTGTCGAAGGCTGCCTCCATGACCGCCCGTTCGTTCTCGCCGTCGAGCGCGGACGTTGCTTCATCATAGACAATCACCGGAGCATTCTTGAGCAGGGCGCGTGCGATGGCAACGCGTTGTTTCTGCCCGCCCGACAGATTGGTACCGCTCGGCCCCACCAGCGTGTCGAGCCCGTTTTCCAGGCTCGAGGCAAAGCTGGTGACCCGGGCGAGGTCCGCCGCGGACTCGATCTCCCGATCGGTGGCGTTCGGGCGTCCGTCACGAATGTTGTCACGGATCGAGCCTTCGAACAGGAAGACGTCCTGTGACACCAGTGCGATATTGTCGCGAACGTCGGAGAGGCTGATCTTCGAAATGTCCTTTCCGTCGAGGAGAACCCTGCCCCTGTCCGGCTCCATCAGGCGCAGGATCAGATTGACGATGGTCGTTTTGCCGGCGCCGGAGCGGCCGACGATCGCCAGCTTCTCACGAGGTCGGACCTCGAAGGAAACACCGTGCAGCGCGGGGCTATTCCCTTCATAGGAGAAGGCCACATCTTCAAAACGGAGGCCGCCCTCGACATTGGTGAGGTGCTCGCCCGCGGTTGCGAGTTGTCGCTGTTCGGGCGTGTCGATCAAATCATACATCTGCCCGACGGCCACCATTTGCTTCTGGATGTCGACATTGACCCGGGCCAGCCGCTTGGCGGGTTCATAGGCAAGCATAAAGGCGGTTATGAAGGCCATAAATTCGCCCGGCGTCTTGCCGTTGCCGAGGGTCTGCCAACTGGCGTAAATAATGAAAAGGCCAATGATGAAGCCGCCGCCTGTCTCCATCAATGGACTCATCAACGCCGATGTGCGGTTGATCTGGATGCCGCGCCTTTCCATCTTCCGGACGGCCTTCGCGAAGCTGGCGGCCGCCTTGTCTTCGAGTTGGAAGGACTTGATGGTGCGGATACCTTCGACGGCTTCCGTGCCGATCGACTGGACCAGTGCAGCCAATTCCGTCTCGCCCCTTGCCAGCGCCTTGAGCTTCCTGGTTATCGCGCCCACCGATAGGAATAGCAGTGGTAGAACCGCCACCGATATCAGCGACATCATTGGATCCTGCTTGACCATGACGCTTGCCAGGGCAATCAGCTTCAGCACATCGGAGACGGTGCTGCTCGTGAGGGTGAGAATAACGGCGGCCGCGGCGCGCGCGTTGAACATGATCTTGGAGACGAATTTCGCCGGATGCTGGTTAGCGAAGCGGTTGATGTCGAAACGCACCATTCGGGAAAACTGGCGGTTTTGAAGGTCCGAAACGATAGCCCGGCGAACCTTCCCCGTTGTGATGGTCTGGCAGTAGTCGGCGATCCCCTTGACCAGGAAAATGCCGACAATCACGGCGCTAATACCCCATGCGGCAGCAGCGTTCCGTTCTACATAAATGCTATTGATCATGACACTCATGATCCAAGCCGTTGCGCCGGTCGCCGCCGCAGCGACGATCGAGCACAGCAAACCGGTGAGATACAGCTTTATGTGCGGCGGCAGGTTCTCCACGATCAGGCGCTTGACCAGCGGGTATGCCAGGGCCGCTGAAATTCGTTTCTTTGCGCTCATTCCGTTTCCCGATGCGATGTATCGTTCTCTGACGACCCTCGCTCCTGCCGATCCATGAAAATTTTCTCGGCGCCGTCACACATGCGCCAAACTGGTACCTGACGTCTGACTTCGTTCGAAGTTATAGTCAATCTTGAATCCTCCTGATTGCGGCTAAGCGGCGAAGCGGACTAAGTGTCGGGCATTGCTGTCGGCGGCCGGCTATGAAGATCATGGAGCCATTGTGACATTGCTAGAGCGAGTTCGACGAAAGTATTTTCGGCTACGCCACCAACTCGGATACATGAAACCTATTCGTTTGATCGCATCGAACAAATCAAACACGAAGTATGACGAGTTTGTCAGTTCTGGCACCATTACAATACGCAAAACCTCAATATTCACTTCTGGTGATATATTCTTCACGATGGGGAGTTGCTTCGCGCAGGAAATTCGACGTGCATTGACAAGCAGACATATCGCATGCGTTCCGTCTTACAGAAATATCAGCTTTGACCCGACAAAGGCCATTGTAGATGAGCTGCCTCGGCAGGAGCATATGAACTTCTACAACACCTTCACTGTTCGCCTTCAGGTCGAGCAAATGCTTGGGTTGTGGGATCAGGCCCATGACGACTGGTGGCAGGTCAAGAAACGTGCTCCTTGGGGCCCAATCTGCTTTCAGGACCCGTACCGCCGCGGCATCTTCGCCAAATCTCCGCAAGTTCTCAGAGAGGTGATCGAGAGCATAAACGGAGAGATGCGGGTTGGCTTCGATGCGGCCACGGCATTCATATTCACCTTCGGAATGACTGAGGTCTTCATCAACAAATCCAGTGGCAAAGTAGCAGCACAGAAACCGCTTTATCGTGGCGGAGGCGGAATGCAGGAAACGACGCTTCACGTCAGCGGCTTTCAGGAAAACTACGCCAACGTGATGGCTACCGTGGACATGGTCCGTCAACACAAACCCGATGCACCGATAATTCTCACAGTCTCACCGGTTGCATTGGCTCGGACATTTCAAGACATGGATGTCGTCACTGCGAGCACTGAAGGCAAGTCCGTTCTTCGGGCTGTTCTCGGTCAAGTCTGCCGGGAACGGGACAATGTCCATTACCTTCCCTCATTCGAGCTTGTCACCTATGGAGGCCTTGCTCGTAGCTATAGAGAGGACTTACGGCACGTAGAAAAATCGGTCGTCGAGGAGATCGTTGAACAGTTTTTCAATGCGTACTTTGCTCCGTCGTCGGGGTCACCACGTGGGAATTGACCCCGTGCCTTGACGAGGATCTCTATGACGGCTTCGGCGGCAGCGGAGTCTGCAATAAAACGCGATCCGCGACGCGACAAGTACCCTCAACAATCGCCGTGAGCTCCTCTCTTTATGTCTTATATCGATGGAGACTAGCCGCAACCATTCAGCTAGCTTGCCTTGACGACAAGAGCCTGCCCCGTTGGAAGTTCGATGATACCTTCCGGGCGGTTTTCGAAGAATTGGTCAAAGGCCTTTCGGGCTCCAGGACAGAGCGAGGAGCCGTAGTCATCACAGATGATCATGCCATGCGCGCGCACCCGATCGTAGAAGAAGGCAAGCGCGTCTCGTGTCGGCTCGTATAGATCGACGTCAATGTGGACCAGGGCGAAACGTCGGTCGGCTGCGCTGGAAAAAGTTTCCGGTATCCATCCAACATGAAAAGTGGTGTTGCCGAAGCCCGAAATATTCTCTCTGGCTACCTTCTCGTCAGTGGTGAGATCGCCGGACTTCCAGGACGTTTGGCCGTTTCGCTTGCGATCCTCTACCGTCGGTTCCGAGAGGCCGGCGAATGAGTCGAAAAGGTGGTAGTGCCGTGGCCGAAGATCGCTCATCAGCATGAATATCGTCGACCTGCCTTGCCTTACGCCGCATTCGGCCACATCGCCATCGATACGCTCGATCGAGCGCAAGCAGCTTTGCAGGACGAAAGCTCGGGGATCTGGAATCCCGCTGATGGTTTTGACCCGCTGCAGCGCCCTTCGGAAAAATGGCTGGTGCCTCCAGACCGTATGTCTGGAATAAACGTAGAAGCCGTATTTGTCGGCCTTCTTCTGAGAGATCTTATACCACGCCACCCCTCTGCGTTTTTTCGAAACAACAGCAAGTGCCACATCTCTTAATTTCATCTGTACCAGCATTCGATTTGTTCATAAACGGGCGGGATCGACGCTCTGCCGGCATCAGACGCGGAATGAGTCGAGTTCCAGCTGAAGGACATGGGCTTATCGAGCGCGCAAGAAAGCACTGTCCAGTGCCCGTAATAAGGCAACGTCGAGATTGGAACTCGCATGGAGTGCGACTCAAGATCACGGGTCACGTGCCTGGGCCGGTCCGGAAACAGTCAAACCCCCGGGCTGTCGGAGTTATCCCACTGCCCGGCCTGCGCTGCGCGCCGCGAGTGATGGCGCCTGCGGCAGATACTCATCGAAAAGCTCAGGCATCGCGCTTGGCGGCGCCAGGCAGCCCCACAACATCGATCGTCGCGGAGGAAGACCCAGGTCTCAATGAAGCGGGAATCGAAAGGCTGGCTGGCGCATTCCTGCCATTCTCGGGCATGGCGCAGGTGCGCCAGGTATTGTTCAGTCGCAAATCGAGAGGTTCAGTCGACTGCCCCGACCAGAACATCGGGGTGTTCAAGTATCGCGACCCAGCGTCCGGTATGTGTGGACGATTGCCTTTTTAGAAATCTATATCCAGTTTCCGACCAAAGCTTCACATCGTCGTTGAGGTTGTCGAGCACATAATCGCCTTTGTCGGTCCTGACCGTCAGCACTGCGTGCCCCTCGCCGTCTTTTTTTCTGACGACAGTGATCAGAAGGTTTGAGAGCGATATGCCCTCCAAATTGAGCATCTGACGCTTTAGCAGGACGTAGTCCTCGCAGTCGCCGATCGCGCTAACAGGATAGGACCAAAATTCCATCGTGCCGTGAACGGCAAAATCGCTCACGGGCTTGATCGATCTGTTCACGAGTTTGGTGACGGAAGCGAGCTTATCTTCCATTCCACTGGTCATAAGAACCGGCGCGATCTTGCCTGATCGTATCCTGCATTCCGCCGCCTGCCTTCGGCAGAATTCCATGTAGCCAACTGGGATGGAGGTCCGCTCCCCCGTGGCCATGGCACCAGGCACCGCATCGGCCGAAGCTTTCTCCATCGGCGTCGCGGACATCATCAAGCCTATCAGTAGGCCGGCAGACAGCCATGCCCGCGGTATCACCAATCCCATTCGCCCCGCCCAAGGTAACGACCCGAAACAATCTTTAATATCGCGTTACCATCTTTTCATGGGGACATCAACGCAGCCGACACACAATTTAAAGCTACGGTCGCGTACCATCATCAATGACCTGCTGCTGGGCGCCGCGGTCAATGCTGGAGAACTTCCATACCACTGGAAGGTCATGACCTTCGCGTGTTGTCGCATGGCCACATCGGGCGCACTTCGGTCATCGACGGCTCAAACGCGGACAGGCGGCCGAGAAAAAATTGTAGCCAAATTTGTCGAAGCAAAAAAGTCCAAGAGCTACGGGGCTCGCGCGTAGATTCGCATACATTCGGAGACATTTCGATGGCACTCGGGCAAATCTCTGCGACAGGCGTGGCGTAAGTTTCGATCGTGAGCAGGAAGTCTCGTCATAGTGACGGGACAGAAAGCCGACAGCGATTTCGCAAGCAGGAGTCAACACCGCGCGAGACCGATTGGCAGGTCTGCTCATTCTAAGAAAGGAAAATACGATGAACAAACTTGCAACGGCTTTCGCCCTCCTCGCCTTGTCGACGGGAGTCTCTCTCGCTGCCGCTCAAAATCCGGACCGCGATCCGACCCGCGGATTTGCTCCTGATGTCGACAACGGCGAAATGACCTTAGACACCAATCATACGGCTTCCTTGCCGCTACCCGTGGCAGCCCCGAAAGAACAACAACCAAAGCCCGGCAAGGTCCTCAGGGGTCGTGCACCATGGGCGGGCCGTTAATATACTGACCTTGTCCTCCCATGCAAAAAGTCCAACCACCCATGCAACAAAGGGTGGTTGGACAGGGCGCAAGAAAATCCTGCAGCCATGGATGAATTGACCGTCTCTGGCGAGAGTATTGGGTCAGGTCGCGAACTCAGGAAAAAATCGTGGCGAGGCTTCGAGGGCCGCGTCTGCATCTGCGCCGCTGTCAATCGGCCGTCACGTCGGCCGCTGCCATCCCTTCCAGCGCCGCCGCGAACGGTTCCGCGTCAACCTGACCAAAGCGACCAGACTGTAGGCGATAAGTCCTTCCCCCTGCCCTGCTCCGGTCCTGAATGAGCCCATATCCCAGGTCAGAACTCCCACGGAGAGAACAAGTTGAGACCGGTCGTGCCGAAGTCGCCCAAGTTCCGCGTCGCCAAGCCGGTCGCCATTCACTCTTGAGATTGCAGCAATCATGCCGTCGGGCGCCGACATCCCCCGGCCCTGCCGCATGGCGGTACTCATGATTTCCCCATATAGGCCATCGCGGCTTCCTCGGTCAGCCCGAAGATCCGATCCGCAAACCGACGACGCCAATCCGAGAGTCCCTGCTCCAGACGCTCCGCACGCTGATCGGGTGGTCGAATTTTCTGGATGCCGAAGGCGATCTCCGCGATGGGCACGGTCGGAAGTGCAAGTTCAGCGTCATGGCGGACCAACCATGCAATCACGGCAGGGTCGGGCGAGCTTTTCAGCGTCTCGGAAATGACATTGGTATCGAGGAAGATCAAAGCTCAGGGCCCGCATGAACCTGCCGATTACCCCGGATCACTGCCTCAAGATCGATTTCGTACCATAAGCGCTAGCAATACGAGTGTAGAACGTCGATGCCGGCTCACGACCTGCTTCCCGGACCTCATAGGATTCCAGCGCGCGCTCAACCACGTCGGCGATCGAGCGGTTCTCGCGTCGAGCAAGCCGCTGCGCAAGATCACGCGCCTTGGCGATGCGCACGGAAAGCAGGTCCGGCCATATAGAACTCCCTTTGCCGTAGCTAAGCCTGCCTCGCATTGCTAGCAAGATGGCAGATGATGGCTTGCCATCCGGGCTTGACCGTCAACTGATCGTTTGCTGGTCTTCTATGACGGGCCTGCCGAAAACGTGAGCTGGTCAAGGTCATCGTCGGCCGGTAGCGCCAAGCGGCCCCGATTTATCTGAAGGCCCCGACCGAGCAGGGATTGGTACAGGGATGAAGGCTGGCAGCGAAAACCTCTACCTCAATCCGCCCTAATGGCGCTGGTCAGTGATCCGCCGCCAGCGAAGATCGCAAGATGTATAGACAACCGGTCGCAACTGGTGTTCGTTTCCAATCCGATCGCATGCAATTTCGGAAAATGCAGGAATCGTGACTATGGACGCCGCTTCCTTGTTCGATCTGACGGGAAAAAAGGCGCTGGTGACGGGCGCCAGCCGCGGCATCGGCCAGGCTATGGCTGAGGCGCTCTCCGCGGCAGGTGCCGACGTCGCGGTGACCGCCCGCGACGAAGCGTCCCTTCTTGAGACGGCGGACCGAATTAGCGCTAACGGGCGAAGATCGCTTTGCCGGTCTCTCGACGTGCTCGACACCGATCGCATCCGCGTGGTGGTCGACGAGGTGGCGGATGCCTTTGGCGGGCTCGACATCCTGGTCAACAACGCCGGCTATGAGCAAGTCCAGCCGTCGCTCGACGTGGACGAAGCGCTGTGGGACTGCATCGTATCGACCAATCTGAAGGGCGCCTTCTTCTGCGCGCAGGCTGCGGCGCGGCGGATGGCTGCCGACAGCAGCGGTGGCGCGATCATCAATCTTTGCTCGCTGACCTCCTATGTCGGCATTCCGACCGCGGCACCTTACGGCTCCTCGAAGTCTGGGCTTCTGGGCATGACGCGCGCGCTGGCCACGGAATGGGCATCGCTCGGCATCCGCGTCAATGCCATCGCTCCGGGGTATTTCCATACGGCGATGACGGATGCTTTTTATCAGGATCCCGACTGGCAGACGGCAATGCTGGCCAAGATACCGCAGCGGCGTTTCGGCACGATGGAGGATCTGGCCGGAGCCGTTGTATTCCTGGCGAGCGGGGCATCCGCCTATGTCACCGGGCATTGCCTCCCAGTTGACGGCGGCTATCTCGCATCCGTCTGAGCGACTGAGGGCGGGTGCAACAAGAACCGTGTAGACCCATGTTGTATATGGTTGTATATACCACCTCACAACGCTGGACGTCCTTGCATGCGGCCGGCGACAAAAAGGGGAACCACAATGCAGGAGCCTTTCCGGGCCGGAGCTTCGCGGGAAGCGGAAGGCGGCAGGGAAATCGCAGTCACAGTCCGCAACGTCGGGATGGACTTCGATGGGATTCATGCCGTCAAGAATGCGTCCTTCGATCTGCCGAAGGGCCGGTTCCTCACCATTCTGGGGCCCTCGGGGTCCGGCAAGACGACCCTCCTGCGCATGATCGCCGGATTCCAGACCCCGAGCAGCGGCGAGATCTTCATCAACGGAGAAGCAGTGAGCGCGGTGCCACCGCACAAGCGGTCGATCGGCATGGTCTTTCAGAGGCTTGCGTTGTTTCCACATATGACGGCGGCTGAGAATGTCGCCTTCCCGCTGAAGATGCGTCGGCGCGATGCACGCACCATTCCCGAACGCGTCGAGCGATACCTCGCGCTGGTCCGGCTCGGGGGCTATGGCGGCAGGCGCATTCACGAACTTTCCGGCGGGCAGCAGCAGCGCGTCGCGATCGCACGCGCGCTGGTGTTCGAGCCCGACCTGCTGCTGCTCGACGAGCCGCTGGCTGCGCTCGACCGCAAGCTGCGCGAGGAAATGCAGCTCGAATTCCGCCGCATCCAGCGAGAGCTCGGCGTCACCACGATCAACGTCACCCACGACCAGCGCGAGGCGCTGGTGGTTTCCGACGACATTGTGGTCATGGATCAGGGCGAGATCCAGCAGAAGGCGCGGCCGATCCATACCTACCGCCAGCCCCGCAACGCCTTCGTCGCCAATTTCATCGGCGTCACCAACTTCATTGCCGGTACGGTACGGTCCGTATCGGAAGGGGGCGACGTCTCCATCCTTCGCGGTGCTCTGACGCTTGCCGGAAAAATCGGCGATCCGGTCAATCCACCTGCGGAGGGCGGCAAGGCGTCGGGAGCGATCCGCGCCGAGCAGATCCGTCTCGCCGGCGACGCTGCTCAGCTGTCGAAGCTCGATTGCGTGCTGGCCGGGACTGTCATCGATACGATCTTCGAAGGCGAGCGCATGGTCTACGAGGTAGCCTGCGCCGCGATTGGCGACGAGGTCATTCGCGTTTTTGACCATGATCCCGCCGCGCACACGCAGTTCGACATAGGCGAAAGCGTGTTCTTGGGGTGGAATGCCAGGGACATGCTTGTTTTTCGATAGAACCGGAAACCGGTCAAACCCAGAGGAGAATGCAGATGAAGCGCTTCAAGCCGACATTATCCCATCTTTCCCGCAGAACCTTCCTTCAGGCCACCGCTGCGCTCGGCGGCGCCTCAGCTCTCGGCCTGCGCAGTTCTTATGCGCAGGAACCGGAAAAGCCGGCGGAGATCATCGTGCGCGCCTGGGGCGGCAGCTGGGTGGATAGCCTGAAGGCCGGCGTGTCCGACAGCTTCACCAAAATGACGGGGATCGCTGTCCGTCACGACCTGACTGAAGACAACGAGATCCAGCCCAAAGTCTGGGCGGCCGTGGCGCAGAACCGGGTCCCGCCGATCCACATCAACTGGGACACCACCACCAATGCCACGAAGTCGGCACTGCGCGGCGTAACGGAAGACCTCTCCGACCTGCCGAACCTCGCCAATGTGACGGACCTTGCCAAGCCGGCCGGCCTGGAAGGCTTCCCGATCGTCAATACCTACGGCTATGTCTATGTGCTGGCCTATCGGCCTGCGGCGTTCCCGGACGGACCGCCGAAGTCCTGGAAAGACCTGCTCGACCCGAAGTTCAAGGGCCGGCTTGCCTTCTACAATGACGGCATCGGCTTCCACTTCCCAGCCCAGGTCGCCGGTGGCGGCAAGCTGGAGGACATACCCGGCAACATGCAGCCGGCTTGGGATTTCATCACCAAGATGAAGGCGCAGCAGCCGCTGCTCGGCGAAGATCCCGACTTCACCACCTGGTTCCAGAACGGCGAAATCGATGCCGCCTGCACCATCTCCACCAACGCCCGAGAGGCCCGCAAGAACGGCGTGAAAATCGAATGGGTCGTGCCGGAGGAGGGTGCGAAATTCGACACGGACGGTTTGTGGATCCCCAAGGGCCTGCCGGAAAACGAACTCTACTGGGCCAAGCAGTACATCAACCATGCGCTGACCAAGGAAGCCCAGCAGGTCTGGCTGGACGGCCTCGGCTTGCCGGGCGTGGTGCCGGGCCTCACACCGCCGAAGGATCTGGTGGGCGATCCGTCCTATCCGACCACCGAAGCGGATTTCCAGCGCCTCATTCGCATCTCGTCGAAGATCCAGGTCGAGAACGAGAGCGAGTGGTTTTCCAAGTTCAAGGCGATCATGCAGGGCTGACGCCGGGTCGGCCGGTGCTGCGCTGGCGGCACCGGCTCCTTTACGAGGTCGGATACGGATTTTCTCATGCGGGCAGCCAGGACAGCCTATCCCTTGAAATGGCGTATCATGGATGCGCTGGAAGGCATTGCCGCCGCCATCTGGCCAGCGCGATTCAGGCGCGCCACGCCCTATCTGATGCTGCTTCCGGCAGTGCTGCTGGTCGGACTGCTCGTGCTCGGTCTCATCCAGATCGCGGATGCAAGCCTGCGCACGCTCGACACCACCACCTTCCAATTCTCGGACGACTATTCCATCGCCAATTTCCGGCGGGCGCTGACAGAGCCGCTGTTCCTCGTTGTCGCGCAGCGCAGCCTCATCGCCGCCCTGATCGTCACCGCGGTGACACTCGTCTTCGCCTTTCCCTACGCCTATCTGATGGTGCGCACGCGTTCGCCAAGACTGCGCAAATTCCTGCTGATTGCGCTGTTCCTGCCCTTCTTCATCGGCCAGGTTGTGCGTGCATATGGCTGGCTGATCATCCTCGGCAATCAGGGCATGGTGAACGAGGCGCTCGGCCTTATCGGGGTCGCACCGATGCGGCTCATCTACAACTATCCCGCCGTGCTGTTCGGCCTCGTCCAGTACATGCTGCCCTTCGCCGTACTGATGCTCGCGCCGGCACTCACCGCCATTCCCGAAGAGCTGGAGGCGGCCGCTGGATCGCTCGGTGCGAACTGGGTTCGCACGTTCATCCATGTCGTGTTGCCACTCGCTCGTCCAGGCTTCATCGGCGCCGGCGTGGTGGTGCTGACGCTTTCGCTCACCGATTTCGCAGTCCCCGCGATCCTTGGCGGCGGCTCGCAGGACTTCATCGCCAACGCCATCTACGATCAGTTCTTCCGAACGTCTGATCAGGGCCTCGGCGCGACGCTGGCGCTTATGCTTGTCGCGCTCGGGTCAATCCTCGTCGGCTTGGTGTTCGCGCTGTTCGGAGCCGGAACGCTTGCGATGGGGAGGTCACGGGCGTGAACGGCTCGCGCAGCAAATCCGTTGTCTTGTGGACCCTGGTTACGATCGCCCTGGTGACGCTTTCAGCGCCGACGATCGTCGTGCTCGGCGCTTCCTTCACCGGCGGCAACATCATCACGTTTCCGCCGGACGGGCTATCGCTGCGGTGGTACGCGCGCATCTCACAGGCCTCCGACCTGCGCAACGCTTTCCTGCGTACGCTCCATGTCGCGACGGTTTGTACGATCGTTGCCATTCCCGTGGGCACGCTGGCTGGCATCGCGCTGGCGAAATATGCGGTGCGTTTTGAGAAGACGATCCAGATTTATCTGCTTCTGCCCTTTACTATCCCGCTGATCGGATCGGGCATCGGCCTCATGCTGATTTTCGGCAACGCCGGCATTCTCGGCCAGCTCTGGCCGGTCGGCATCGCCTGCTGCGTCATCAACCTTCCCTTCATGATCTGGGCGGTGACGGCGAGTGCCACCGGGCTTGACCCGGACCTGGAACTGGCCGCCGCCAACTGCGGCGCACCGCCGCTCCAGGTGTTCTTCTCCGTCACCCTGCCGGCGGTAATGCCGGGGGTGATCACCGGCTCGCTGCTGATGTTCATCCTTGCGCTCAACGAGTTCCTGGTCAGCCTGCTGCTCGTCGATGCGCGCATCGTGACGCTGCCGGTGCTGATCTACAACTCCATCCGCTCGATCATCACACCGGATCTTGCCGCGATCTCCGTGGTCTTCATCGCCTGCTCGGCTGTCGCCATCTTCCTGCTCGACAGGCTGGTCGGGCTCGACATCTTCCTGAAATCGAAATGAGGAATGCCGGCCTGCCGGCCGCAAAGGGAAATCCTATGCCAAACGTATCGTTCCACGACCTGAGCCAGATCGACGCCGCGGGTCGTTCGGCACTGATGCGGCGCTCAGAGACCGATCTCTCTGGCTTTATGGAGAAGGCCGCACCGATCATCGAGGCGGTCCGAACAGAAGGCGACGCCGCGCTCGTCCGCTTCGCCCGCGACTTTGACAAGGCAGATCTCGATGCCGCGCGGTTGAAGGTCAGCCCCGCCGAGTTCGACGCCGCCTTCGACATGGTGGACGAGGACGTGGTCGCCGCCATTCGCTTCGGCATCGACAACATCCGGCATTTCCACGAAGAACAGAGGCCGGAAGCGATGTGGCTCAAGGAAATGCGGCCCGGCGCCTATGCCGGCGACCGCTTCACGCCGATCCGCTCGGTGGCGCTCTATGTCCCGCGTGGCAAAGGGGCGTTCCCTTCGGTGACAATGATGACCGCGGTGCCCGCAGTGGTGGCGGGCGTCCCGGAGCTTGCTATCGTCACGCCGCCAGCGCCCGATGGTTCGGCGGACGCAGCGACGCTGGTTGCAGCGCGCCTCGCCGGCGTCGCAACGGTCTACAAATGCGGTGGCGCGCAGGCGGTCGCCGCGGTCGCCTACGGCACGGAAACGATCAGGCCGGCGCTCAAGATCGTCGGTCCAGGCAGCCCCTGGGTCGTTGCGGCCAAGCGGCTGCTTGCCGGGGTGATCGATCCCGGCCTCCCCGCCGGTCCGTCCGAAGCGATCATCCTCGCCGACGACAGCGTGCATGGCGGGCTAGCCGCGCTCGACCTCCTCATCGAGGCAGAGCACGGACCGGACTCATCGGCCTACCTGGTGACACACAGCCGCCGCGTGGCCGAGGAGGCGTTGGCCGCCCTGCCCGAGCACTGGGCGCGCATGACCGAGCAGCGGGTAGCGTTTTCCACCGCGGTGCTGACCGGCGCCTGTGGCGGCATCGTCCTGACGGCGGCGATCGAGGAGAGCTACCGCTTCATCAACGACTATGCACCGGAGCATCTGGAGATACTCTCCAACGATCCCTTCGCACACCTTGGCCACATCACCGAAGCCGCCGAGATCCTGATGGGGCCGCACACGCCAGTCTCGATCGGCAATTTCGGGTTAGGCCCCAATGCCGTCCTGCCGACCAGCCGCTGGGCGCGTACCTGCGGCCCGCTCTCGGTCACGGATTTCGTCAAGCGTTCTTCCGTCGGCTACGTGACGGCGGCGGCCTATCCGGAATTCGCGCGCCATGCCCGCACGCTTGCCCGCTACGAAGGCTTCTCCTCGCATGAACACGCCGTCTCCGACGTGCGCGACCGATATCTGGTGCGGTAGCGATGAGGGCTGCCAGACTCCACGCGGCGGGCGATTTGCGGGTTGAGGATGTGCCGTCTCCCGGCGAACCCGCGCCTGGCTGGGTGCGGCTCAAAGTGGCGGCTGCCGGCATCTGCGGCTCGGACCTCCATAACTTCCGCACCGGTCAGTGGATCAGCCGCGCGCCGAGCATCGCCGGGCATGAGTTCGCCGGCGAGGTGACAGCCGTGGGCGCCGGCGTGTCCCAGTTGGCGTGCGGAGACCGGGTCGTCGCCGATTCGCGTTTCTGGTGCGGCGAATGTCCTGCTTGCCGGGCCGGCCTGCATAATGTCTGTGCCAGACTGGGCTTTGTAGGCGAGGTCTGCGACGGCGGCTTCGCGGAAGAGACGACGCTGCCGGCGCGGCTGCTCCTGCGTCACGACCCGGCGCTCGATCCCGCAATCGCCGCCATGGCGGAGCCGCTGGCGGTCGCCCTGCACGCAGTGCGGCGGCTGTCGGCGCCGGCCGGGGCGCCGGTGCTTATCGCCGGTTGCGGCCCGATCGGCGGGCTGGCTGCGCTGCTCCTGTCGCGGCCCGGCGAGAGACCGGTCCTGGTCGCCGACCGCAATGCGGCGCGTGCGGATCTTGTGGCCGAGGTGAGCGGCGCGACCGTCGTCGACCTGGAGGCCCTGCCCTGTGATCCCAATCTGCGCCATGCCATCGACGCGACGGGAAGCGTGGCGGTGATGGCGCGGCTGCTCGATCTTTTGGCCGGCGACGGGACGCTGGCGCTGGTCGGCATTTCGCATGGCCGCCTCGACCTCGACCCCAACCTCCTGGTCGAACGCGAGATCGCGCTTCTCGGTTCCCACGCCTTCGCCGACGAGCTTGCGCCGGCCGTCGCGATGCTTGGTGATCTCGCCTCCGCGCTGTCGCGCTTCGTGTCCGAACAGATCGCGATCGACGAAATCCCCGCCGCCTACCAGCGCCTGATCGCAGGCACGAGCGGCGGGTTGAAGACCATCATCCGAATGGAGAGAGGATGATGATCAGGCTTCCCGAAACCGCTGGGCCTCTCTACGAAAAGGTCAAGGACTACGTGCTCGGCAACATCGGCAGCGGCAAATGGCCGAAGGACCGCAGGCTGCCTTCCGAAAACGAACTGGTCAGCACGCTTGGCGTCTCGCGGATGACTGTGCACCGGGCGCTGAGGGAACTGACCTCGGAAGGCCACCTCCTGCGCATCCAGGGCGTAGGCACCTTCGTGGCGCCGCCGAAACCGCAATCGGCCCTCATCGAAATCAGGAACATTGCCGGCGAGATCGCCGCGCGCGGCGCACGCCACAGGGCCGAGGTCGTCGTCCTCGAGAAGATCCGCAACCCCGCGCTGGACCTCATTGTCGCCTTCGAGTTCACGCGCCGCAGACCGGTCGCCCATTCGATCATCGTGCATTTCGAAGACGAGGTGCCTGTCCAGCTCGAGGAGCGCTTTGTCAATCCGGCTCTCGCACCGGACTACCATCGGCAAAATTTCGTTGCGACCACCACCTACGACTATCTGCAGCGGGCGACGCCGCTGACGGAAGTGGAGCACGTGATCTCGGCCGTCGCCGCAGAAGAGATGGCGGCCCGCCATCTGATGATTCGGCCCGGCGACCCCTGCCTGCTCCTGCATCGGCGGACCTGGTCGGGCGCGGCGGTCGCGACCGTCAACAATCTCACCTATGTCGGCAGCCGCTATTCGCTTGGCAGCCGCTACGCGCCCTCATCCGCCGCATAGCAGCAACGGCCCGCCAAGCGGATGGGCAGCGTCATCGGCCCAACGGCTGCCTTGATAGGGAAATCAGTTCTGCCTCGTCGATCACGCCGGCCATGTAGTTGGCAATAATGCGAGACGCGAGCGCCTCACGCTGACCAGTCGATTGACCTTCAAGCTTTAGGTGTTCGAACGCTCGAGCCAGCAGAGCCAACTCGGACGGATCAAAAATACCAGCTTCCTCAGCTTTTCGACGGATCGCCATGGCTTCCTCAAAGACGATGACTTGTCTTTGCAACGTTTCCCGCGACATTGTGTTCCTGGAGGTGCTCAAGACAAGCTTGGGCGCGCGCGCCCTTGCTAGCCATCAGCTGACAGCGGCGAACCCCAATGGCCGCTAGCCGGCCTGCGCTAAGAGCGCACCACCAGAGGCACCAGCCCTTCATGGCGATGGTCGAGATAGCACACAACGCGGTCGCCAATGCGCTCGAAGATGAGATCGACTTTCGCCTCGCCGATGGCCAGATGGCGGATAACAATGTTATCGATACCGATCGGCAGCCGCGGGCGTTCCACAGTGATCTCGCGTTTCCAGCCGTCGACCCGGATGCCCAGGCAGGCCTGCAGCATCATGAACGCGGAGCCTGCCGACCATGCCTGCGGCAGACATGCGACCGGGTAGGCCACCGGTGAATCGCTCGCCGCGCGCGTAAAGCCGCAAAACAGCTCCGGCAGGCGCATGTTGAAACGGACCGCCGCCTCGAACATACCGCTCATCAGCTTCACGACGCTGTCGCGCTCGTGATAGCGGGCGAGCCCGGAGGCGCAGAGTGCGGTGTCGTGCGGCCAGATCGAGCCATTATGATATGACATAGGGTTGAATGGGATCTCGTCGTCGGCCAGTGTGCGAACGCCCCAACCGCTATGGAGATGACCAGAGAGCAGCTGGGTGGCGACTGACTGAGCCCGTTCCGCCGCCGGCAGCCCGACATAAAGCAGGTGACCGGCATTGGACGTGCGAACCGCGCATTGCTTGCCTTGTCCGTCGATTGCCAAAGCATAGAAATCGCGGTCCGGCATCCAGAAATGCGTCTCCACTGCCTGACGGATCCTCTCTGCCAGGGCGCTCCAGTGCGCCGCCTTTGCGTCGTCGCCGCGCCTGGCGGCCAGCGCCGCCATCCCTTGATATGCGGCGAAGGCATAACCTTGCACCTCGACCAATGCGATCGGTCCTTTGGGGATCGTGCCGTCGGCATGGAAGACGGCATCGGAACTGTCCTTCCAGCCTTGGTTGAACAGACCCGTGTCGGCCGCCCTGTTGTAGGTTACAAAGCCATCCCCGTTGCGGGCTCCGACCTCTTCCATCCACGCAGTGGCAGCGCCCAGGGAGTTCCACATGCGCTCGACGAACGCCTCGTCTCCGGTGCGATCGGCGTAGGACGAAGCCAGGTAGACATAGAGTGGCGTGGTGTCGACGCCGCCATAGTAGCGGCCGAACGGCAGTTCGCGCAGCACGGCCATTTCCCCCTTGCGGGTTTCATGCATGATTTTGCCAGGCTCGGCATCGTCGAATACAGAGGTCTCGGTCGATTGATAGTGGGCAAGGAAGGCCAGGACCCCACGAGCAAGGTCCGGATTGAGCCAAAGCATCTGCAAGGCGGAAATGACGCCGTCGCGGCCGAAAGCCGTCGAAAACCAAGGGATGCCGGCATACGGGTATGGCCCGGTCTCCAGATCGGTCGTCAGCAGCGCGATGTCGGCGCGCGTGCGTGTCAGCCAGTCATTGAACACGCGCCCGGAGCTGAAGACGGTGGCGCCCTGCCGGCGCTTTGAGCGCATGGCGAAGCGAGCTCGCGCAGCGGCCGCGCGAAAGCGGTCGCTGGAGGGGGTTTCTTCGCTGTGGCCGACCTCCAGGTACAATGCTCTGCTGTCACGCTTTGCCACGACAATGAGGAAATCCGCGTGATCGGGGTGCACCTGATCGGGCTTGATCGAGAATGCGATGGCCGATTGACGAGCTACATTGTCGAGGCCTTCATATCGGAACGTTACGCTCGCCTCGCCGACCAGTGCGTCATGCGCGCGACCGCGGCGGCTACGCATAGTGCCTCGCACCTCAAACATGTCACGGAAATCGGCGTCGAAGTCGAGCCGGACCGGCAGAACCACCTCGCGCGCGGAGTAGTTGGTGAACTTGATGCGTTCGAACATGCGGTCCTGCCAGATGAACCGCGTCCGATCGACGTGGACGACGCCCGGCAATGCTTCGCTGCCATTCGGCCCGATAGTGGCTAGATTGGTGAGATTGGCGGTGAATAGGATGTTGTCCTGCGACAGCGAGGCGCCGAGCAGCGACGGCATCCGGCCGCCAATGAACAGACGGAAGCGCGATAATACACGCGTGTCGTCGCGGAAAAGCCCGTCGCCGGTGCCGCGTATGTCGCCGTAGCTGTCTGCGACGACGAAGCAATCCTCGTGTTTCAGCGCAAATTGCCGATGCGGCTCGCGCGGTGCCGTTTCGTCGATTGCCGGCAGCGCCACGGCTGGATCAATCTTGCGGTCTTCGAGTTGAGTGGTCATGGTAACCCCTCCCGTTCAGAAGCGAACAAGGCGGCTCAGGCGCTGATCCGGGCAGCCGGGCCGTCGCCTTGCTCGGTCAGGTAGACATAGTCATCATTGCGGCATTTTTAGCGCGCTTGTTTTGAGAACCAAGTGCTTTCGTTATGTCGTCCGAGAGCGAGCCATAGATCGCCACGTAGTCGCGGCACATGCGCTCAACCGTGAATCGCTCTTCAAAAGTCCGTCGCACCTGCGCACGATCGATGCCGTTTATCCGCCGTACCGCGTCCACAGCTCCGTCTGGTGTGTCGACGATCAACCCGGACACACCATCGTCGATGACCTCCGGAACGGCGCCGCGTCTAAACGCTATCACAGGCGTGCCACAGGCCATCGCCTCAATGGTTACGAGTCCGAAGGGTTCCGGCCAGTCAATAGGGAACAAAAGCGCTGCCGCATTGCCCAGAAAGTCTGCTTTTTGCCGTTCGTCGATCTCGCCGATGAATTCCACGTTGGAATTTCGAAGCACCTTGGGTTCGACCCTCTCTTTCCAATATGATTGGTCTACCTTGTCGATCTTGGCGGCAATCTTCAGCGGCATTCCGGTACGCGCTGCGATTTCAATTGCTGTTTCCGGCCCCTTTTCCGGTGAGATGCGGCCGAGGAAGGCGAGATAGCCCGAAGCTTTCGGGCGAAAAGGGAGAAGATCGCGAGGCAGACCGTGATACACCGTTCCGATCCAATGGACAGGCGGCATGGGCCAGCGTTGATCGTAAGAAATCGAAACCAGCGGAATGTCATCAAACATCGCATAAAGCTGCGCCAGATCCGGGAGGTCGAGCCGTCCATGAAGTGTCGTAACGGTTCGCTCGGCAAAGTCCCGGACTACGGGGAAGTGGAGAATATCGATGTGAAAATGCAGCACGTCGAATTCATCGGCCCGCCTGCGCACCTGTTCAAGCATCATCACGTGCTGGGGAATATCGTGCCGGACCCTGGGATTCAGGCGCAATGCAATATCGCAACACGGTACCAATTCGGCAGAGGTGCGTGAATCACCGCTGGCGAACAAGGTCACATCATGCCCCTGCCGAACAAGCTCCTCTGTCAGATATGAAACTATTCGCTCGGTCCCGCCATAGGTCCGCGGCGGCACGGCTTCGGTAAGGGGGGCGATCTGGGCAATTTTCATCTGCAACACTTCTCGAAAGTGAAGGTCACCCTTCAAAAAGCTCCGACGGCAATCCCCTTCCTCGCGTTCATTGCGGTGCGGTCCTCCTCGCCAACTCTCGAAGCGCCGATATGTTCCCGGCGGGAACAAACGCCCGAGTCAGGGGAGTTCAAGCAGATGGACCAAAGGAGAACCAGGATGGTTACGAAGCTTCAGGACACAAAAGCCGTCAAGGGATCGAGCGACGAGCATGGCGGCAACCGCGGCGGCAATCAGGAGAAGAAGGATAAGCCGCAAAAGAGCAGCCAGGCTGCCGGCAAGGATCCAAACCGCGGCGAGGACTGAACGATGCCTGCCCCGCAGGCGAACAGTAATGGCTGCGATCCCCGACCATCGATAGGAGTGACACCATGACAAAGACCAACTCGTCTACGAAAGCCGAGCATCCTGTATCGGGAAAGAGGGCAAGCGGCAGCGACAAGGCCAAGGAACCGGCCAAGGGCGGCGCCCAAGCCAGGAACGCCCAGGAATGGGGCGGCGGATCGAAAGCGTCGAAGGGCAAGATCACCCGGGCAGACCGGGAAAACTCCAACTCGAGCCAGCGCAGCTAAGCTTTGCATTCATCTAATCAGTCGGCGCGGATTTCGAACTGCTTGGACGGGAAGGGTTCGGATTGGGGTGGTTCGGATTAGAGGCCCATCTCGCCTGTGGTTTGCCCCTTCGACGTTGCAATTCGAAAATGGTCGAAGGCCCCGTGCCACAGCGCCGGCAATTGCGGCCTTGACGCGATGTGCATTAGGTCGTTTGTTGCGGGCGGGAGTGCCACGGGAGGAAACCATGGAAGTCACCCTGGGGGCGGATAGCCTCGCAGCGCGGTTCCACGTTTTCACGCCAATGTCCGGCGAAGGCTCCCGCGCATGAATTCCGGAGCGATCCTCGAAGCAGCGGGATTGACTAAGGAATTTGGGGGTTTCGTCGCTGTCAGCAATGTCAACCTGACAGTCGAGCGAGGATCGATCCACGCGCTGATCGGGCCCAACGGCGCAGGCAAGACGACCCTCTTCAACTTGCTGACCAAATTTCTCCAGCCGACGCGCGGCGCGATCCGTTACCAAGGCCGCGACATCACCAGGATGCAGCCGGCCGACATTGCGCGGCTGGGCCTTGTGCGCTCCTTCCAGATATCGGCGGTGTTTCCGCACATGACGGCACTCGAGAATGTCCGCATCGCGCTGCAGCGCCGGCGCGGCGACAGTTTCGATTTCTGGCGTTCCGAGAAAGTGCTCTCCAAGCTCAATAGCGAAGGTGCGGCTCTTCTCGCCGATGTCGGCCTGACCGAGTTTTCAGATATCCGCGCCAGCGATCTCTCCTACGGCCGCAAACGCGCGCTTGAGATCGCGACGACGCTGGCGCTGAACCCTGAAATGCTGCTCCTCGACGAGCCTATGGCCGGCATGGCGCAAGAAGACATCGAGCGCATCTCGGCGCTGATCCGGCGCATCTCCAAGAACCGCACCATTTTGATGGTTGAGCATAATCTTTCGGTCGTAGCCTCGCTGTCGAACCGCATCACCGTGCTCGCGCGCGGCAAGGTCCTCGCCGAAGGCGACTATGCCGCGGTTTCCAAAGATCCGCGCGTTATCGAAGCCTATATCGGGGCCGGACATGGTTGAAGTTGAACTGACGAACAGGCCGGCTCCTGCCCCCTCGGCGAGACCGCTGCTGCGCGTCGATGGCCTGCAGGGCTGGTACGGCGAAAGCCATGTGCTTCACGGCGTGAGTTTCGAGATTGGCGAAGGCGAAGTGGTGACGCTGCTCGGCCGCAACGGCGCCGGCAAGACGACCACGCTGAAGGCAGTCATGGGCATCCTTTCCAGGCGCTCGGGCTCGGTCACCTATGATGGCCGCGAGACGATCAAGCTGCCGTCGCGGTTGATCGCACAGATGGGCATCGCCTACTGTCCAGAGGAACGCGCGATCTTTTCCAGCCTTTCGGTCGAGGAGAATTTGTTGCTGCCGCCGCAGGTGCGCCCCGGTGGGCTCAGCGTCGAGCAGATTTTCGAGCTTTTCCCGAACCTGAAGGAGCGGCTTTCGAGCCAAGGCACCAAGCTTTCGGGCGGCGAACAGCAGATGCTCGCCATCGGCCGGATCTTGCGGACGGGCGCGAAGCTTTTGCTGCTCGATGAGCCGACCGAAGGGCTTGCGCCCGTCATCGTGCAGCAGATCGGCCGCACCATTGCCCGGCTCAAGGACGAGGGATTCACGATCGTGCTCGTTGAACAGAATTTTCATTTCGCCGCGTCGGTCGCGGACCGTCACTACGTGGTCGAACAGGGGCGCGTGATCGACACGATTCCCAACGACGAACTCGACGCCAACATCGACAAACTGCACGCCTATCTCGGTGTCTGAGGCAATCATCAACGGCGCGTTGCGCCGCAATCGGAGGAGAGTAGCGATGAAAAAAATGGGGTTTATTCTGGCTTCGCTGACGAGCCTGCTGATGGCCGGCACGGCCCACGCCACGGATGTCAAGATCGGCGTTCTGAATGACCGTTCCGGCATCTATGCAGACATCGCCGGTGAAGGTTCGGTCATCGCGGCCCAGATGGCGGCGGAAGACTTCAAGGCGGCGGACAAGGGCATCAACGTGTCGATCGTCTCCGCCGACCACCAGAACAAGCCGGACGTCGGCTCGAACATCGCCCGCCAGTGGTACGACACTGAAAATGTCGATGTAATCGCCGACGTGCCAACCTCGTCGGTGGCGCTCGCCGTCAACGAGATCACCAAGGAGAAGAACAAGATCTTCCTCGCCTCGGGTCCGGCCTCGTCCGACCTCACCGGCAAAGCATGTTCGCCCAACACCGTCCACTGGACCTACGACACCTGGGCGCTTGCCAACGGCACGGGCTCGGCCATGGTCGCAGAAGGCGGCGATAGCTGGTTCTTCGTCACGGCAGACTACGCCTTCGGCCACGCGCTCGAGCGCGATACGTCGGCGGTCGTCGAAGCATCGGGCGGCAAGGTTCTCGGCGCTGTCCGTCATCCTTTCCCCGGCCAGGACTTCTCGTCCTTCCTGCTGCAGGCGCAAGGGTCGGGTGCCAAGGTCGTCGGCCTCGCAAATGCCGGCGGCGACACGATCAACGCGGTCAAGCAGGCGTCGGAATTCGGCATCACGCAGGGTGGCCAGGCGCTCGCCGCCCTGCTGATGTTCATCAATGACGTGCATGCGCTTGGCCTCGACGTGGCGCAAGGCCTCGTGCTCACCAGCGCGTTCTACTGGGACAAGGACGATCAAACGCGGGCATTCTCTGCCCGCTTCCAGGAGCGGAATGCCGGACAAAAGCCTTCGATGATCGAGGCGGGAGTCTACGCTTCGGTCCTGCATTACCTTAAAGCCGTCGAGGCCGTTGGTGACAAGGATGCGGCCAAGGTGATGGCCAAGATGAAAGAAATGCCGACCGACGATCCGCTGTTCGGCAAGGGTACGATCCGCGCCGACGGGCGCAAGCTGCACGACATGTATCTGTTCCGCGTCAAGAAGCCGGACCAGTCGAAGGGGCCATGGGACTATTTCGAGACGGTGGCCACCATTCCGGCCGACAAGGCGTTCCGCCCGCTCGCCGAAGGCGGCTGTTCGCTCGTTAAATAAGCGAGCCCTCGCCAACGACGCGCCGAACCGCTCGGCGCGTCGTCTCGTCGACAAGTCAGCTGGAGCGACCATGTTCGAACTGCTTGGAATTCCGCCGCAGGTCCTGTTCGGCCAGTTGCTGCTCGGGCTGATCAATGGGTCCTTCTACGCGGTTCTGAGCCTCGGGCTGGCGGTCATCTTCGGTCTCTTGAACATCATCAATTTCACGCATGGCGCGCAATACATGCTGGGCGCCTTCGGCGCTTGGATGCTGCTCAACTATCTCGGCGTCGGTTACTGGTGGGCTGTGTACATCGTTCCGCCGATCGTCGGCGTCACCGGGATCGTGCTCGAGCGCGTGCTGATCCGACGGCTCTATCACCTAGACCATCTCTACGGCCTGCTTCTCACTTTCGGCCTGGCGCTGATAATCGTCGGCTTCTTCCGCCAGTTTTTCGGCGTATCTGGCCTGCCTTACCCGCCGCCGCCGCTTTTGACCGGCGGGCATAATCTCGGTTTCATGTACCTGCCCAATTCGCGCGCCTGGGTGATTGTGGCTTCCCTGATCGTGTGCCTCGCGACCTGGTTCATCATCGAAAAGACCCGGCTTGGCGCCTATCTAAGGGCAGCGACCGAGAACCCGACGATGGTCGGCGCGTTCGGCATCAACGTGCCGCTGCTGGTCACGCTCACATATGGCTTCGGCGTCGCACTCGCGGGTTTCGCCGGCGTGCTCGCCGCGCCGATATACGCAGTCAATCCGAACATGGGGGCAGACCTGATCATTGTCGTCTTCGCCGTCGTCGTCATCGGCGGCATGGGCTCAATCCTGGGCTCGATCCTCACCGGCTTTGGGCTTGGGTTGATCGAGGGCCTGACCCGCGTGTTCTATCCGGAAGGCTCGGCCGTGGTGATCTTTGTCATTATGGCGCTCGTGCTGCTCGTCAAACCCGCCGGTCTGTTTGGGCGGAGTGTGTGATGGCAACCGACACCAACCCGATCGCTATGGCGACCATCACGTCCGTTGGCGCCGCGGGCATGCCCCGTCACCACCTTGCGATCTTCGCCGCGCTTTTCGCCTTCCTCATCGCCGCGCCATTTCTGCTCTATCCGATCTTTGTCATGAAGGTGCTGTGCTTCGCGCTGTTTGCCTGCGCCTTCAACCTGTTGCTCGGCTTTGGTGGCCTCCTGTCCTTCGGCCACGCAGCCTATTTCGGCATGGCAAGCTATGTCTCGGCCCATGCGGCAAAGGTGTGGGGTCTGACGCCTGAACTTGCCATTATCGCGGGCACGCTGGTGGCAGCCGTGCTCGGTCTCGCCATCGGTTCCCTCGCCATTCGCCGCCACGGCATCTATTTCGCCATGGTGACACTGGCTTTTGCGCAGATGATCTATTTCTTCTCGCTGCAGGCGGCGTTTACCGGCGGCGAGGACGGCATCCAGGCCGTGCCGCGCGGCCATCTGTTCGGGCTGATCGACCTGCGCTCGAGCGAAGTCCTCTATTTCTTCGTGCTCGCCGTCTTCTTCGCCGGCATATTGCTGATCTACCGGATTATCCATTCGCCGTTTGGACAGGTGTTGAAGGCGATCCGCGAGAACGAGCCCCGCGCGATCTCGCTGGGCTATCGGGTCAACCGCTACAAGCTTGCCGTATTCGTGCTGTCGGCCACGCTCGCCGGCGTCGCCGGTGCAACCAAAGCAATCGTGTTCCAATTGGCGTCGCTTACCGACGTCTACTGGACCATGTCCGGCGAGGTCGTGCTGATGACGCTCTTGGGCGGCATGGGCACGGTGTTCGGACCGATCGTCGGCGCGGCAGTCATCGTCACGATGCAGAACTACCTCGCGACATTCGGCGACTGGGTCACCATCGGCCAGGGCATCATCTTCGTTGTCGCGGTCCTGTCGTTCCGGGAGGGCATCGTTGGCGTCCTGGCAAAATGGATCCGGAAGCCGCTCTGAACGAGCATGAGGCCGAAATTTCGGATCATCGACAGTCGACATCGAGAAGTCGACTCACAAAGACGTTTGAGCGTCAAGTTCGGCCAAGTTAGCCGCAGCGGAAGCGGGCGACAGCGTCCCCAACTGTGCAGATTCCTCATCGGATGTGACAACCAGCAATTCGGGCTGTTACGAAAATTCAACTCTGGCGCCTTCCCAGGCGTGCCTGTTGACGTCGCAATCCGCAGGCAAGCACCCTATCTACGCCGCATGAACGACATCACGACCAGACGCGCGCTCCTGCTCGTTAATCCAAAGGCACGACGCGGGCAGGAATCTATTGCACCGGTCGTCGAACGGCTGGAGGCCGGTGGGCTCCGCGTCAGCGTCGAGACGTTTGAGGCGCTGCCCGAGATTGCACGCGATATCGTACGCCTTCGCCATAGGGCCGATCTTGTGATCGTGTGCGGTGGCGATGGCTCGGTGTCCTCGGCGGCGGTCGCGGTTATGGAAAGCCGGCTGCCGATGGGTATCATTCCGATGGGGACGGCGAACGATCTGGCGCGCACCCTCGAAATACCGTTGGATTTGGGGAAGGCGGCCGACGTGATCGTAGAGGGCGGACGACGTCTGATCGACATCGGAACCGTCAATGGTCACGCTTTCTTCAACGTTGCGAGCATCGGCCTCAGCACCGACCTTGCGCAGGGTCTCGATCCGGCGCTGAAGAAGCGTTTCGGCAGGTTTGGCTATGCCTTGGCGGCCATGAAAGTGTTGACCAAGGCCCGCCTCTTCGAAGCAAGGATTACCGAAAAGGGCGTAGCGACCGAAGTCAAGACCTACCAGATTGCAGTCGGCAACGGCCGCCACTATGGCGGCGGCAACATCGTCGAGGAGACGGCGCAGATCGATGACGGTCATCTCGACCTGTACAGCCTGGAAATGACGAACCTCTGGAAAATGGCGCTTATGCTGCGCTCGTTCCGCTCAGGCACGCATGGCGCCTGGAGCGAGGTTCGCACGGCGAGATGCGTCGAGTTTGACATCGAGACGAAAAGGCCGATGCCGGTGAACACTGATGGGGAGATCGTCACCTCGACCCCGGCGCATTTCAAGGTCCACCCGAAGGCGATTTCGGTGTTCGCGCCTGCTGGCGCGCGCATACAGCCCCGCACAAAGGTGCTTGATGATGCGGTCAGCGCAAATAGCGGGTAGACTGGCGATCAAGCCCGCGTCGAATAAACCCAACCGCCTGCAGGCATCTCTCAGGAGTCCGCGCCTCTGGAACAAGGACGCGGGCTGATTTGTCGTCAGCGAGAACACGCCGCAAAGCCGCTAATTTTCGTCTCAAGCCTTTATTTCAGACGCAAAAAGCCAGCCGCACCTTTCGGCGCTGCGGATGAGCGCGACCGACTAAAACTTGTCCGAGAGTGTCTGACGCAGACGATCCATCAGAAATTGTTCATCATCTCCGGGCCGTCGACGATGCAGCCGGCGCCATGACAATCCTGGTAGCTGCCGTGCTCGTCAAAGTTGGGTTCACCCTCCTTGTCGAACTGGGGAGTATTGTCGACAGCCGTATCCGGTCATCGCCCATGCAGCCGATGCCCCGGCAACCATTGTAGCCGCTGGTCACGGCCTGCAGGCCTCCAACCCCGGTGACAATAGGCTGCAATATGGAACAGTCGCCTGGCCCTATATAGCATTCAGACACGTCATTGATCATTGCTTGAGGAACGCGCCCGTGTAGGTCTGGCCGGCAAGCCTAACGGTTCCGGCCAGGGTTCTGTCGGGCCGCATGACAAAACTGACGTCTGCGCCATTCGGTAGACGCTCAAGCTTCAACGTAGTCCCCACAATTCTTCCAGCGCCGGCCGCCTCTCCCGGATGGTTGTCGCCCAGGGTTCCCCACGCATAGGTAACCGTCACCTTCCCATTGGAAGAAATCGTCTGAACAGCAAGTATGGCGTCATACATCCCATCCAATCGTCCGGCCCATAGACCCGAAAAAACAGCATACTTTGTCGGAACGGCCTTGTCAGGCGGAGTGACCGCCACGGATTGATGCATAATTGCTGAGCCGGAGGGAACAGCCGCAGGATCCGAGGCAGTTTGGGCGGGAATGGTACCCAGTTCTAATGCAGGTTCGGGAGTGGGCTGCGGCGCTTCAGGAGCCGATTGGCACGCGGTTATGGCAAGCGCCGCGAAGCCAAGCATTACGTTGCACATTCGGCGTGCCATCTTCTGGTGCCCCGGCCATCTCTAGATCTAGCGCAGGCTAACCTTATCGCGCGTTTTCACGACCTCTGTCTACCCAAGGTGTCTCGTACAACAGCGGCTCGTCGAGGACGTGCGGCGGTCGAGAGTGAACGCCTCCATTCGTCGCCCAAGTAGCCGCCAGGGCGATAGCAAATGTTTTTAATTCAAACATTTACGCAGAATTTTCGATCTATCTTCTAGGTTTTGGCTTTCGACCACAGATGCTTAAGCTGCTATCGACGCAGCCGCTGCCGTCTCGTCCGCGACGCCATCCACCATCACATGACCGATGCCCCGCGAGCAGCGCTCGATCCGCGCCTCGACGCGGTACACGTCACGCAAAAGCGCCGGGGTGACAACATCTTCCGGCGTGCCGCAGGCGATCATCCGGCCGTCTGCAATGACGATGCATTTGTCAGCGAAGCGCAGGGCCTGATTGAGGTCGTGAATTGCGATCAGCACCGCAATCCCGTGCTTGCGCGCAAGCCCGCGCATAAAGCTCAGCACCTCGACCTGCCGGTGCAAGTCAAGCGCGGACGTCGGCTCGTCCATGAGCAGGATTTCAGGTTCGCGGGCGAGGGTCTGGGCGATGCTCACCACCTGCCTTTGCCCCCCGCTCAATTCTCCGACATTGCGAAAGGCAAGATCCGAGATGCTGAGCGCGGCCAGGATGCCGTCTATGAGTGCGAGGTCGCCATCGCTAACCGACCAGGCAGAGCCCTGCTTGCGGGCGAGCAGGATCGATTCATAGACGGTCAGCACCGCGTTGGCTGCCGTATCCTGCGGCATGTAGCAGATGCCGTCCGGTCCCTTCGCCGCTCCCTCGAGGCAGACGCGCCCCGGGCCTTTCAAGAGTCCTGCGATGCGCTTGAACAGCGTTGACTTGCCCGCTGCGTTGGGCCCGATAACGGCGACTACCTCGCCACCTCGGAAAATGGGAGTTGAAACGTCCGAAAGGACGAGCCGCGTCCCGTGGAAGGCTCCGAGACCATCGAGCCTGATCGTTACCATGAGCGCCTCACATTCGAGAGGATCAGCGAGATGAAGAAGGGAATGCCGATAAGCGAGGTGACGATGCCGATCGGGAAGATCGTGCCTGGAATGAGCGACTTGCTGGCAACCGAACTTGCCGAAAGGATGAGGGCGCCAGCAAGCGCTGAAGCAGGCAGGAAGAAGCGTTGATCTTCCCCGATCAGCATGCGGGCGATGTGCGGACCGACGAGCCCGATGAAGCCGATGGTGCCGACGAAGGCGACGGGAATGGCAGCAAGCAGGCTCACCATCATCATGGTTTCGAGCCTCAGGCGTGCGACCTTGACCCCAAAGCTCGCGGCCTTGTCTTCGCCTAGCCGCAACGCCGTCAGCGCCCAGGCGCGGCGCGCGAATATCGGCAGCGTTGCGAGAAGGATGAGGCTGGTGACGATGAGCTTGGGCCAGGTGGCCTTGGTGAGGCTTCCCATCGTCCAGAACACGACCGCGGCGAGCGCCTGCTCCGAGGAAAGATACGCGACGAGCGACAGTAGCGCATTAAAGGTGAATACGAGCGCGATGCCGAGAAGCACGATGGTTTCGACCGTCACGCCGCGCTTGAGACTCAGCAGGTGGATGACGAGCGCGGTCAGCATCGCCACTACGAAGGCGTTGAGCGGCACGACATATTCGATCGCGGCGGGGATGAGCGCGACGCCGAAGGCGAGCGCGAGCGCGGCGCCGAAGCTGGCCGCCGCCGAAATGCCGAGCGTGAAGGGGCTGGCGAGCGGATTATTGAGGATGGTCTGCATCTGTGCACCGGCGACCGACAGTGCTGCGCCAACGACCACGGCCATCAGCGCGATGGGAAGCCGAATTTCCCACAGTACGACGCGCACCTGAAGGGGCACGCTGGCGGGAGAAACGAGCGCGAGCACCACCTGGTCGAGGCTGTACCTGGCAGGGCCGAGCGCAAGATCGACGCAAAGGCTCAGGAGCAGCGCCAGGGCGAGCCCTGCGAGCATGAGCTGCTTGCGCAGAACAAGTGCGCGGTAGAGGCCGCGCCCTTCCTTGGCCGATAGTGTAGCGGGTTCACTGCTCATCGGAGAGCGAGACCCAATGGCCAGGCCTGTATTCGACCGGCAGGAACTTCTCGTGCAACTCCTTGAAGGTGGCCTCAGCATCCAGATCGCCGAACAGGTCGGGATGCAGCCACTTGGCCATCTGCTGGATGGCGACGAACTGATAGGGGCTGTTGTAGAACTGGTGCCAGATAGCGTGGATCCGCCCGTTCTCCGCCGCCTTGATGCCGGTGAGGGCGGGCCGCTCCGTCAGGCCCTTGAGTTTCTTCAGTGCTGCCGCTTCGTCCGCGCCGGGACCGACGCCGACCCATTTGCCACCCGGCACATAGGCCTCCCAGTTACCGCCCGTAACAATCACCTGGTCGGGATCGCTCGCGATGATCTGTTCGGGATTGAGCGCGCCAAAAGTGCCCGGGATCAGATCCGCCGCGATATTCCGGCCGCCGGCCATATCGACGAACTTGCCGAAATTGTCGTTGCCGAAGCTCATGCAGCAGTCATCGGAATAGCCCCCGGCGCGCTCGACGAAGACGGTTGGGCGCTTTGGATCCTTCTCTGCGATCACCTCGGTGACGCGCGCGATCTGCGCGGCGCGGTAGGCGATGAACTCCTCGGCCCGCTTTTCCTGGCCAAATAGCTTGCCGATGAGGCGCATGCTCGGCTCGGTGTTGGTGAAGGGATGCTCGCGGAAATCGACATAGACCACCGGAATGCCAACGGCGGCGAGCTTTTCGATATATTGCGCGTCCTCCGTCGCCTGCTTGGACTCGATGTTCATGATCATCACGTCCGGCTGAAGCGCGATGGCCTGCTCGATGTCGAAGGTGCCGTCCTTGAAACCGCCGAAGGTCGGGATCGTGGCCATCGAGGGGAATTTTTCCAGATAGACGGCGTAATTGTCGGGATCGGCCTGGGAGAAATCCTCGCGCCAGCCAACGATTCGCTTGAAGGGGTTGTCGGTATCGAGCGCGGCGATCAGGTAGATTTGCCGGCCTTCGCCGAGGATGACCTTCTCTACCGGCGTCTTCACTTCGACCTTACGGCCACTAATGTCGGTGACGGTCTCGGCGCGCGCGCCGAGGGTAAGCGGCACGAAGGCCGCGAGGGCGACCGCGGCCGCAAATATCGACTTCAAAATCATTGTGCTCTCGCAATTCAGTTTTGCCCACCCCGCTTAGAAAACGTGAATTGTCTAATCAAGTATTATCTTTTAGAGCAATTCCAATGTACCGCTTTTGGGGAGAGCGTTTCGGGCAATGACGGCTCACGCAAACTATTCGCTGCGCGACGAAATTCGGGACTATTGGTCCGATCGCGCCGAGACGTTCGACCTGCAGGTCGGCCACGAGATTTTTTCCGAGCGCGAGCGCGCTGCCTGGCATGCGCTCATAAGCAGGCACCTTGGGCCTGGCGCCGGGCGGGCGGCTCTGGATCTTGCCTGTGGGACAGGCGTCATTTCGCATCTGATGCACGATCTAGCCTTTGTGGTGACAGGCCTCGACTGGTCGGAAGCCATGCTCGCCAAGGCGCGCGCCAAGGCACAAAAACGCGGCGCCGATATCCGCTTCATCCTGAGGGATGCTGAACGGACGCTCGAGGACAGGGCGAGCTACGATGTCATCGTCACCCGTCACCTGGTCTGGACGTTGGTGGATCCGAAAACGGCCTTTGCCGAATGGTTCTCGCTGCTGAAGCCCGGCGGCAAGCTGCTGATCATCGACGGCGATTTCGTCACCCGCAACTGGGCGATGGGTTTGCGGGAACTTTGGGAGAAGCTCACGGCCGGCAAGTCCCGGGTCTCGGACAATGACGGCGCCTCGATGGCCAGACGCCATCAGAGCATTCTTGCTCGTATCTATTTCTCGGGCGGCGCACGGGCGGAAGAGATAGCGCGCTTGCTGGCCGAAGCCGGGTTGGAGCAGCCTGTCGTCGACTGGAAACTGGGCGCGATCCATCGAGCTCAGTCTCGACAGATGAGTTGGCCCAAGGCGCTCGAACGCGTCACTCAACATCGCTTCGCGATCTGCGCGACAAAGCCGCAGTAAACTCCTCGGCGCTGCCGGGCGGCGGCACGACTGCGAATAGCTGCCGGTCTGCGGTCAGCTCAGATGCGCTACCGAGTATTATTTCTTCTGACTGGCGTCCTGCAAGATCATTTCCGATGCCTTCTCCGCGATCATCACCACTGGAGAGTTGGTGTTGCCGGAAACGATCGTCGGCATAATCGAAGCGTCGACGACGCGCAGGCCAGAAATGCCGTGCACCCGCAGCCGGCCGTCGACCACCGCCATCGAGCCTGTGCCCATCTTGCAGGTGCCGACCGGGTGGAAAATCGTAGTGCCGATATCGCCGGCCTTGCGGACGAGATCTTCGTCGCTTTCATATTGTGCACCGGGCAGCATTTCCTCAGGCGCGAAACGGGCAACGGCGCGCGCCTTCATCAAGCGGCGGACATGGCGAAGCGAGGCTACGGCGACGGTCCTGTCCCCCTCGGTAGACAAATAGTTCGGCCGGATCTTCGGGGCAGTCGGCGGATCGGGCGCCTCTATGTGGACGGTGCCGCGGCTTTCCGGTCTGAGGTTGCAGACCGAAACCGTGACCGCGGGGAAGCGATGCAGCGGCTCGCCCAGCCGGTCAGTGCTCAACGGCTGGACATGGTATTCGAGATCGGGCGTTTCCAGGCGTGGGTGGCTTCTGGCGAAGATGCCAAGCTGGCTCGGCGCCATCGACAGCGGTCCGGTGCGACGAATAGCGTATTCGACGCCCATGGCCGCGCGGCTGAACAGATTGTGGTAGCGCTGGTTTAGCGTCGAGGCATTGGCGATCTTGAAGACTGTGCGGATCTGCAGATGATCCTGCAGGTTCTCGCCGACGCCTTCCAGCGCGTGGCGAACCGGGATTCCTGCTGCGCCAAGCACGGCAGGTCGGCCGACGCCGGAAAGCTCGAGCAGCTTCGGCGAATTGATCGCGCCAGCGGCAAGTATCGTCTCGCCTGCCCGCGCACGATGCAGTTGACCGCCCATTCGGAAAATAACACCAGTGACGCAAGCTCCATCGAAATTTAGCTTCTCGGTCTCGGCGCCGGTCACGACGCGCAAATTCGGCCGCCGCAGCACGCTGCGCAGGAACGCTTTCGAAGTATTCCAGCGCACGCCCCTCCTCTGGTTGACCTCGAAGTACCCCGATCCCTCGTTGGTCCCGCCATTGAAATCCTCCGTCCGGGGGATGCCGAGTTCCTCGGCAGCATCGCGGAAGGCATCCAGGATTGGCCAGGACAGGCGCTGGCGCTCGACGCGCCATTCGCCACCGGCGCCATGAAGGTCGTTGGCGCCACCAAAATGGTCCTCGGACTTGCGGAAATACGGAAGCACGTCATCCCAGCCCCAACCAAGATTTCCGGCTTGCCGCCAGCCGTCATAGTCGGCCGCCTGGCCGCGCATGTAGATCATGCCGTTGATCGACGAGCAGCCGCCCAGAAGCTTGCCGCGCGGATAGTTGAGCGCACGACCGTTCAGCCCGGCTTCCGGCTCGGTCTTCATCAGCCAATCGGTGCGCGGGTTGCCCATGCAGTAGAGATAGCCGATGGGAATGTCGACCCAGTGATAGCGGTCGCTGCCGCCGGCCTCCAGAAGCAGCACGCGCATGGCTGGATTGGCCGACAGTCTGTTGGCCAGCACGCAGCCGGCTGAACCTGCGCCAACGATGATGAAGTCGTATTGTCCAAAATCGGCAGCGGTCTGTGTCAATTGGACGTCCGTTCGCTTGCCATCCTGTCCCATAGCGGACCCATGGCCTGGTTGATTTCGCCATACAGGCGATAGCGCTGCTCATAGACCGGTGCGATCTCGCTATTGGGCTGGTAGCAGCGGTCGGGCGCGGTCATCGCGGCGGCGCCCGCAGAAAAATCGGCAAACACGCCGACGCCTGTCCCGGCTGCAATGGCAGCCCCCAGCGCACCTGTCTCGCGGCTGCGCGCCACGGTCACCGGCACATCAAGCACATCGGCGAATATCTGCGGCCAGACGGCGCTGCGCGAGCCGCCGCCCGAAAGAACCGCCTGGCTGACGGTCGCTCCCGCTCGGCGCAGCGTCTCGACATGGCGCCGGTGTTCGAAGACGACCCCCTCGAACAGTGCGCGCAGCATATGCGCCCGCGTATGCCAGCCGGCGATGCCGTAGAAACCTGCACGCGCCTTGCCATTCTGCTGCGAGCCGTAAAGGAATGGGTGGTAGATCGGCATGTCTCCCGCGGGACCGACGGAAGCAACAAGCTCGCTGCAGATCTCGAATGGCGATGCGCCTGCCGGCGGCGCATGCTCGAAGAACTCACGGACGATCCATTCGAGATTTGCGGCCGAAGTGGCGCTCGATTCGATGGCGAGATAACGCACCGGATCGAACGTCGACAGCATGAAGATCGACGGATCGCGGATCGGCTCTTCGGTGATAACCTGGTTGATGCTCCAGGTGCCGGCAATGATGGAGGCGGCGCCGGTGCTGGTGACGCCCGAACCAATGGCGCTGGCGACGACGTCGAACAGACCCGCCACCACAGGCGTGCCCGCCCGAAGGCCGGTGGCTGCGGCGACATCGCGGGTGATATGGCCGGCGATGTCGGAGGCCTCCAGCACGTTCGGCAGCAGTTCCATGCAATCGTCGAGCCCGTAGGCGGCCAGCAACTCACGCTCGTAGCGTCGGCCGGGCATCTGCAAAAGCCCGCAGCCCGACATATCCGAGGTCTCGGTCGAGCGCGCTCCGGTGAGGCGGTTGACGACAAAATCCTTGCACAGGAAGACGGTGCCTATTCGGGCAAAAAGCGCCGGATCATGGCGCCTGAGCCACGCCAGCAGAGTCGGCGTCTGCGCCGCCCAGGGCCGTTGCAGGCAGTGGACATAGGTCTGGTCGCCAACGCCTGCGGCCGCCCATTCGCTCACGATGCCGATGCCGCGGGTGTCGAGCGACTGGATGCCGAGCAGCGGGTCGCCGGCGCGGTCCAGCGCGTAGAGCCCGTTGCCGTGGCCGGCGCAGCCGATCACCGCGATGTCGCGGGGATCGATGCCCGACTGATCGAGGCACTGACTGATGACCTCGACGGCGTTGCGCCACAATTCGCCGAGGTCCCGCTCGACATGGCCGGGCTTTGGCATGCAGGAGTGGCCGTCCCGAGCGGCAAGCGCGAGTTCGCGACCTGCCGTGTCGAAGATGATGGCCTTGATGACGGTGTTGCCCGCATCAAGACCCAGAATGTATTGCTGCATTGAAGCGCCTCCCAAGCTACCAAGGTTTATTCTTGTTGGTAGAGCTCCCAAGCTGCAGCGCCGTCCGCATTCTCATGGATGATCGCCATCAATCCTCTCACGACGGCACGAGGGTTGGAATGCTGGTATATGTTGCGGCCATAGACCATGCCTGCCGCGCCCTGCGCCATCAGCGCCGCCGACTTGTCGAAGACGGCGCGCAAATCCTCCCTGCCCCCACCGCGTACCAGGACAGGACAGCGCGCCGCCGCCACGACCTGGTGGAAGTCGTTCGGATCGGTGGTCGGGTCCGCCTTGATGATGTCGGCGCCCATCTCGCTTGCGAGCCGGGTCAGGGTGACGATCTTTTCTGGGTCGCCGTCGACCATGTAGCCTCCGCGCTCCGAGTTGGGCAGCATTGCCAGCGGCTCGATCATCAGCGGCAGGCCGTATTTTTCGCAGTCGGCGCGAACGCGGGCAATGTTGTGGACGCATTGCCGGAACAGGTCCGGTTCATCGGGCAGCATGAATAGATTGACGACCACGCAGGCCGCGTCCATCTCCAGCGCGCCGATCAGTGGCTCGGCTTCGTTCTGCAGGATGGCCCACATCGAGCGATGGCGGGTTTTGTTATATGGATTGCCCATGTCTATGCGCATGACCAATGCCGGCTTGTCCTTGCCAGGCAAGGACTGCAGCAGATCGGCCTGGCCATAATTCATCTGAATGGCGTCCGGTCCCGCGGCAACCAGCTGGGCGACGACGCCGGCCATATCCTCGAGCCCTTCCAGAAACGACGGCTCGTTGCACACGCCATGGTCGATTGCGACGTCGAGACAGCGCGCTCCCCCGAACAACCGGTTCATGCGGACTTTCTTGTTGATGCGCATTCGGCGCTCCTTCCTTGGTCTTTTTGGGATAGCTGGTCGAGATCGACGCCGTGCCGGTGTTGCAACAGGGCAAGGAAATCGGTGCGCTCGAATGCCTTGCGCGCGGCGTCCCAGTTCTTTTTGACAGCGAGAATATCGAGAACGGCATCGAGAAGGTCGGCCGAGAGAGCACCGGTGATGGCGATTGTCGTGCGGCGAAGCAGCAGGTCCTCCAGCTGCTCGACATATTCATTGGCGATGAGATATCGAATCTCCCGGGCCGAGTAGTCGCTGCCGGGCAAGAGCTCGTCATGTCCCGCTGCCATATAGGCGGCGACGGCATCCGCCGCGGTTCCGTAGCGCTCGAAGAGGCTGCGCATGCGGTCAAGCGACAGGCCGTGCGTCGCCGCGCGTTCTGCGCACCATTTTGCAGGGGCAGTGGGAAAATCCCGGCCGCCGCCGATTGGCATGTTTTCGGTGCCGACGACGCGCTGTCGGCGCAATCGCTCGAGCACGATATCTGCTGCCAGTTCGCCGAACGATCGGAAGGTGGTCCATTTCCCGCCGATCATGCAGAGCGTCGGCGGCAGTATACCGGCGCCCTCGACCAGTTCGCAGAAATGATCGCGGGGAATGCGCCCGGTAAAACTGTCTTGGCTTATCGGCAGCGGCCTCACCCCGGTGAACTGAAAGACGATGTCGGCATCAGTGATCTCGATCCCGGGAAACACGAATGACAGGGACTGCAGGATATATTGCCGCTCGTCATCCACGCAGCGCGCTTGGTCGGGATCGTCGACACGGATGTCCGTCGAGCCGACCAGCACGTTGCCGAGATAGGGGAACAGGATGCAGATCCGGCCGTCCTCGTTCTCGTAATAGATCATGTGACCGTCGAGCGCGTCATGAAGTTCGCGATTGTCGACGATCAGATGCGAACCTTTGGTGCCGCCCATAAGCTTCGGCGCAATGGCTCCGATCGCCGAATTGGTCAGGTCGATCCAGCCGCCTGTGGCATTGACGACGAGCCGCGGCTTCACGGGTACCGTTTCGCCAGAAAGTCGGTCATTAAGCACCAGGGTCGCGTCATCGAGCGAAACGCGTGCATAGTTGAGCGCTCGAGCGGACGGCTTTTGGTTCATGGTGTCGCGCAGCATCTCGGTCCCCAACCGCTCGGGGTGGCTGACCCAGGCATCATAGTATGTCGCCGAATTGCGAATAGCAGGATTGATTGCAGGCCAGACCTTGAGTGTTTCGGCTCGGCTCCTGAATTTATGCGCCGGGACGATACGTCGTGCGGCGGTGAAGAAGTCATACATCGCCAGCCCGGTCTTGATGACCAATGCGCCGCGCCGGCCCGGACGACGGCTTAGCCCAAGGAAGCGAAATGCGCCATTTGCTATGCCTGACAACAGGTCGAAGATCGGCACCGTGGTTGGCAGTGGCGCAACGTAGTGCGGCGCGTTCTTCAACAGCCGATCGCGTTCGAGCAGAGATTCGCGCACCAGCTTGAACTCGCCGTTTTCAAGATAACGCAAGCCGCCATGAACCATGCGCGAGAGGGCCGCGCTGGCGCCGGAACAATAATCGCCCTTTTCCGCGAGCAGCACATCAACGCCCTGCAAAGCGAGTTCGCGAAATACGCTGATGCCGTTAATGCCGCCGCCTATGACGAGCACGTCGACATCGGGGTTCTCGCGCAAGCCGGCGATCGTCTGGATGCGATTCATCTCAAGATGCGCTTTCGATCACGCATCTATCGCCACGAGATGCACGGCCACCGCCGCATCGACGGCCGCCAGTTCCGCAGCGCTCAGCGAAATCTCCCCTGCCCTGGCGTTGTCGAGCGCCTGCGCCGCGCTTCGCGCTCCACACAACGCGAAGGTGATGCCGGGCTGCGCCAGCGTCCAGGCGATCACGATCTGCGCCATGCTTGCCTGGTGGACCTCCGTGACCGGGGCCAGGGCATGTTTCAAAGCGGCTACCTTGCGCCGGTTGGCCTGAGAGAAGCGCGGATTGCTTTTGCGCTGGTCGTCGCCGCTGAACTCACGCGCCGGATCGATCGCGCCCGAAAGCAGGCCGAGCGCAAGCGACGAGTAACTGAGCGCAGCAACTTGATGCTGGCGCGCGATCGGCAGCAATGTCTGCTCAATCTCGCGATCCAGCATCGAATACCTTTCCTGGATCGCGTCGAGCTGGCCAGCTCCTACATACTGCTGCAGCTCGGCGGTGTTGAGATTGCTTGCGCCGATGGCGCGGATCTTGCCAGCTGATTTGAGGCGTTCGAGCGCTTCCATTGTCTCGGCAATGTGGGTCGTCGGGTCCTGCCAATGGGTGATGTAGAGATCGATATAATCGGTGCCGAGCCGCCTCAGGCTCTGCTCCACTTCATGAGCGATGCCATCGGCGCCCAGATATCGATTCACCGGCTTTCCGTCCTGATCGAAGAAGTGATTGCCCTTTTTCGAATGCCAGTTCAGGCCACATTTGGTGGCGATGACCGCGCGGTCGCGCCGGCCCTTGATGGCCTTGCCGACGATCTCCTCGCTGCGGCCGAGACCGTAAGCCGGCGCGGTGTCGATCAACGAGACGCCGGAATCGATGGACGCCTGGATCGCAGCGATCGATTCAGCTTCATCCGTGCCACCCCACATCCAGCCGCCGATAGCCCAGGTTCCGAGCCCTACTGCCGACGTGACAACGCCGGACTTGCCGACGCGACGGGTGATTTGTCGAGAATTCATGCTGCATTTCCTTCGGCGAGCTCGAGGATCTTCAAGCCGGTGGTTTCGTCGGTGACGAGGGTATCGAGGTGAGAGCCGCGCATGGCACTGAGGATCGGGACCACCTTGCTTGCGCCGCTTGCGACCCCGATCGACTGCGGAATGGTCGCGAATTCCTCGAGCGTCAGCGAAACGAGTGAGTGGTTGAGGCGGTAGTCCGCGAGCTTGCCGCTGCCGTCTATGAGATGGGCGAGCAGCTCGCCCGCCGCGCCCGAGCGCTCGATGGCCAGCCGGTCGGCGCTTGAGGACGGATGCAGATCGTAGTAGCTCGAATCGTCGGTCAGGATGGAGCCGATGCCGACGACCGCAAGCGTTGCTTCGCGGGCCTTGTTGAAGACATCCGAAACGGCCCGGACGCCCATCAGCATGTCACGTTGGGCCGGGCTGTCGGCAAACAGCGGCGCGTGAATCTGATAAGCGCGGCCGCCGAGTTTGTCGGCCATCAGAGACGCGACATGATTGACGTCGGTGTAATGCTTGCCCTGGACCAGGCCGGTCGCGGGAACAACCTCGACGTCGTAGCTGCGGCTCGGCTTGAGGCCGGCGACGACGGCACTCACCCCTTTGCCCCCGGTAATGGAAATCGTGTCGCCGTCCTTGATCGTCTCGAGCACCAGCCTGGCCGCGGCCTCGCCGACGCGCTGGAGCGCAGTCTGCGGATTGTCCGAAACGGAAGGGACGACGACGGCCCTTTGGAGTCCACCTATCGCGACCAGTCGCGCCTCGATGTCGACCAGTTGCTCGACCGGCGACTTGATCTTGATCTCCACAAGTCCGAGTTGATGACCGCGCTTGATCAGCCGGTTGACGGTCGCATGCGAGATGCCGAGCTCCTTGGCGATTTCAGCTTGCGTCTTGGCTTCCATGTAATGAAGCACAAGCGCCTGATACATCTGACGGACGATCGTGATGTCGTCCCGCGAATTGGTTGGTGACATGATTGGATGCTCAACTCTCGCGCTGCTGCTCAGGATTTCCTGCGATGCAGGAAGTGGTCGATCGATACTGCCGCGAGCAGGATGCATCCCTTGATCATGTCCTGCCAATAGACGGAGACGTCGAGCAGGATCAGCGAACTTGTGACGACCGAGAGCAGCGCCATGCCCAGTATGGCGCCGAAGATGGTGCCCGAGCCGCCATTGAGCGATGCCCCGCCAATCACCGCCGCGGCGATGATGTTGAGCTCCATGCCAGCGCCGAAGGTCGGGGTCGCAGCGCCAAAGCGCGACATGTAGATGACGCCGGCAAAGCCCGCCAGGGTCGAGCAGAGAACCGTGACCCAGAATTTAACCTGCTTGGTCTTGATGCCCGAAAATTGGGCCGCCTTCTCGTTGCTGCCGGTATAGAAGACCTTGCGGAAGGCGGTGGCACGCCGAAGCAGGAAATCGAAGATGGCTACGACCACAACAAAGATGACGATGACATAAGGCACATTGCCGAAGCTGCCCTGGCCGATCGCTTTGAACCCCGGCGGCAGGGTGAACAGCGACAGCGGGGTTCCCTTGGTGATGACAAGGCAAAGACCGCGCACGATCACCATCGCTGCCAGCGATGTGATGAAGTGATTGAGTCCGATGACGGTCACGAAGAAGCCCATCGCCGCGCCGATCAGCGCGCTGGCGCCTATCCCGATTAGGCTCGCGGCCCACGGGTCCAGACCCATCAGGAAGAGAGCGCCTGACACGACCATGGAGAAGCAGACCACCGACCCGACGGACAGGTCGATGCCGCCGACAATGAGAAGTATCGTCATGCCGACCACGACGATGCCTTCGATGGAGAAGCTCATCAGCATGGCGCGGAAATTTCCCCAAGTCAGGAAATGCGGCGAAGCGAATGTCATGGCGATGCACAGCGCCAGCATGATTGCGATCAGCCCCGCCTCGCGCATTGACCCAAGACGCAGCCAGTTGCGCCCGCCAAGCCCGGGGGCGCTCGCCTTGAGTTCAGCGTCCATGAGGGTTCCTCCGGTCTGTCTAAGCGACATTCTGAACCTGCCTTGCATTTGATCGTTGCTGCCGGAGACCCGAAGCCAGCAGCATGATTGCCTCTTCGGTCAATTCGTCCGCCCCCAGTTCGCCGGCGATGGCACCTTCGTGTATGACAAGCACCCGGTCGCTGAGCCCGATCAATTCCGGAAGCTCGGATGAAATCACGATGACGCCGACGCCCCGCTCGGCGAGATCGCGAAGCAGGCGATGAATTTCAACTTTGGCGCCGACATCGACCCCGCGTGTGGGCTCGTCCAGAATGACCACTTTGGGGCCGACCGACAGAAGCCTGGCGATGGCGACCTTCTGCTGATTGCCACCGCTGAGCGTCGACACCTGTGTCTCGATGCCGCCCATGCGCACTCCGTGGCGTTCGACCAGGTCGGTGGCTTGCTTTGCCTCGGCGCGGCGATCGAGCAGCCCAAGCAGTGTGGTCAGTTTCCGAAGGTCCAGTGCGGAGATATTAGATGCAACCGACAGGTCCAGGAACAGGCCCGACGCCTTGCGGTCCTCTGAGAGGTAGACCAGGCCTGCGCGCACGGCATCGCTATAGGTCCTGATGCTGACCGGCTCGCCATTGAGTTCGACCGATCCCGACACCTTCGGGCGCAAGCCGCAAACGGTCTGGACCATCTCGCTGCGGCCGGCGCCAATCAACCCGCCGATGCCAAGAATTTCGCCTGCACGAAGCGTGAAGCTGACGCCCTCGGAACCCTCTCGATAGGAGAGATTCCCGACCGACAGCACAGGGCGGTCGGTACGCCGTTCAGGCGAGAGCTTTTGCGGATAGAGCTGCGTGATTTCGCGCCCGACCATCTTGCGCACGACATCATTGGGAATGACCGAAGCGATAGAATCGGTCGCGACATATCTGCCGTCACGAAACACCGTGACGCGGTCGCACAGGCTGAAGATCTCGGCCATGCGGTGGCTGATGTAGATAATTGAAATTCCGCGCGCCCTGAGATCGCGGACGATGGCGAAAAGGCGCTGGGCTTCTATTTCGGTCAGCGCGGCCGTCGGCTCGTCGAGCATCAGCACCCGGCATTCGAGCGTCAGCGCCTTGGCTATTTCTACAAGTTGCTGGTTGGAAATCGAAAGGTCGGCGACCGGCGTCTCGACCGGGATCGGCGCCAGCAGGTCCATTATCTTCTGCGCATCAATGTAGAGCCGGCGAAAATTCATCAGCGGCGCGCGCCGATTGTTGATGGCCGCCATGAGGATATTCTCGGCGACCGTAGCATCCTGGCAGAGCGCGATTTCCTGATGGACGAGGCCTATGCCAAGCCGCTGCGCGGCGGATGGTGATGCAATGGTGACGTCCTTGCCTTCGAGACGAATGGCGCCTTCGTCGGGTTGCACAATGCCGGCGATGATATTCATCAGCGTGGACTTGCCCGCGCCATTCTCGCCGCACAGCGCGTGAATTTCGCCCCGCTGCAGCGTGAAATCGACCCCGGTCAGCGCTTTGATGGCGCCGAAAGATTTCGATATGTCGCGGATTTCAAGAATGGCGGCGGCAGTCACTCCGTCCCCCTGCAGCGTTGAAGTTGACGGTTGGGTCGACGGGGCGCGAGCGCGCCCCGTCCCGGATCGAGCATCTTCGAAGAGCCCCGAAGAGATAACGGTGAGCCCTTATTCCTCGATGCCCTTGGTGCCGCGCCGCTTGAGGTAGGCACCCCAATAGAAATCGTCGGCATTTTCCGCAGTGACGATGGAAAAGCCATTGTCGACGAAAGGCACGCTCATGCCATTGAATCCCGACCGCCGGGCGTCGTTCATCGGATCGATCAGCTCAGGATGCTTGGCCAGCCACAGCAGCATGAACCCCATATAGCCCTGCATGCCCTGGTTCGGGTTGACTGAGCCAAAAATTTCGCCGGCCTTGATCATATCGAGGATCTTGGCGTTGACGTCGGCCAGCATAACTCGGATCTTGCCGCCGCCTTCCTTCGCGGCCTGAGCGGCGCCGATTGCCGAGTTAGCTTCCGGCATGAACACCGCGCCCAGTTCGGGATGCGCCTGCGCGAGGCTGAGCACGGCCTGATAGGCCTTCGTCGCATCCTGGTTCGACGCCGCGCGGCCGACAAGCTTCATATCCGGCCATTTGGCTTCCATGCGGGCGATGAAGGCGGCGATGCGCTTGTCGTGATTGTCCTGTCCAGGGTTTTCGAGGACCGCGTATTCGCCCTTGCCGTCCATCGCCTTGGCGACTGCATCGGCGGCATAAGTGCCTTCGGCGACGTTGTCGGAGGTGATGTAGGATACTCGTTTGGAGTTGGGCGAATCTGCGGCGAATGTGACCACTGCCGTTCCTTGGTCTATGGCCCGGTTGATTGGCTCGATGAACGGATCGGAGTTCATCGGATGCACCAGGATGCCAGCCGGCTTCTGAGCCAGCGCCTGGTCGAATGTCGCTATCTGCTTGTTCACATCGTATTCGGGCGTTCCGGTGTATTCGGTCTCGCAACCGAACTGCTGTCCAGCCTGCTTGAACATCTCGTAGACCGGGAACCAATATTCGACGCCGGAAACCATGACGTTCATGACGTATTTTTCACCCGGATCGCACTTGAACGGGTTAGCGGCCTGAGCCGCGGCGTGGCCTGCCCCCAATACTGTGGTGGCTGCTGCCGAAATGGCGAGCATGCTCAAAAATTTGCGCAAGAGTCCTCCCTCGGCCGAAGCCTGGTCAGTTGGGCGGCCTGACACTACGTGCCGCCGCTTGTGGTTGATGAGACCGAACCTCCTCCCGAGGCCCAGCAGTCGATCATTCGCAGGAGTTGGCTCGCCTGTCAATAAAATTCACGTACAGAAATATATTTCACACCCAGCACCGATGGGGCCGCCAGTGTTGGTGAACGAACGAACCGGGCAAGCTCCAGTTCAGCGGCTTCAAAATGATCTGCCGATGTTTTCCAGAATGACGTACGACCGTTTTAGGTCAACGCAGCCACGGCTAAAATATCAGGGACGCACCTGCTTCACCTCAGAGACCGCAGATCATCCAGCCCGCAGTTAGACATGCACGGCAATGGAATTGCGCTCCACGATCTGGGCCGCCAGGACACGGTGGTCGAAAGGTAAGGTGGCCTCCACCAGCCTCTTCAAGAGAAGCTCCGCTGCCGCCGCTCCAATCAAATGCGCTGGCTGCGCGATGGCTGTGATACCTTGGGCCACGAACTGCATCCAGTCGAGATCGTCGAAGCAAAGCAGCGAAACGTCTCCTGGAATCGCAAGCTTCAGTGCGGAAGTCGCCTCCAGAACGCCTGTCGACATCACACCGTCGGCGGTAAATAGAGCGGACGGCGCATTGCGCATCGTCAGCAGATCGAGCGCCTCCTTGCGGGCTGCTTCGCTAGAATAGACCGCCACGCGGCGGATCAATTGCAGATCCGGCTCGATACCTGCGGCACGATGAGCTTCCAGATAACCCAACAGCCGTTGCCAGCTTGGATGGTGGTAGCGAACGTCGGCGCTGGAGAGATCAACGTTCGCCACAAACGAGCCGACATCATCGCGCTGGCCCGGACCTAGTTCGGCCAGTATGCCGATGCGGCTGTGTCCGGCCTCGATCATCGCAGCGATGCTGCTGCGCGTCACAGACACGTTGTCGACCACCACAGAATCGGTTTCCAGGCCCGCGACGACGCGGTCGAACTGCACCACGGGACAGCGGGCCGCGACTGCCTCACGAAGATGATCCGGCTCATCCACGAAGGTCGACGAGACGATCAATCCGTCGACCTGCTTTTCCAGCAGCAGTTGCACCGCCTCTCGCTCGAGTTCGGCATTTTCGTCACTATTCGTAACGATAACCCCGAAGCCGCCACGGCGCGCGACATCCCCTACACCGCGCAGCACGCTCGCGTAGAATGGGCTTTCGATATCGCCGACTACAACTCCGATAGTCTGCGTCTTTCCGGTGATCAGACCTTTTGCCAGGCGATTGGGGCGATAGCCCAGCGCAGCTGCGGCGGCGCGCACCTTCTCCTGAACCTCGGGGCTGCTGTAGCCGTAGTCACCAAGCACACGCCCCGCCGTGGCGGAGCTGACCCCGGCCCGGCGAGCGACCTCTATGATGGTTGCGTTTTTCGACGATCTTTGAATCACTCAGCAAACCCCGCCGCCCATTCGTGCGTCGTAAAGACGAGCTAGTGGCAGTTAGGCCCATCCCGCAAGCCCGAACACCGCAGCACTCGCCGTTGCACACACCATTGCAATCACAGCACCTCAGACAGAAAGCGCCGAAGACGTGGGCTTTGTGGATTGTCGAAAAGGTCCTCTGGTCGCCCTGCCTCGACAATCCGCCCCTCGTCCATGAATACGACCTGGTTTGCAACCTTGCGAGCGAAGTTCATCTCGTGCGTAACGACCACCATCGTCATCCCGCCCCGTCCGAGGTCGGCCATCAAGTTCAGGACACCCTTCACCAATTCCGGATCGAGGGCACTGGTGACTTCGTCGAACAGCATAATCTCGGGTTCAAGGGCCAGGGCGCGCGCGATGGCCACCCGCTGCTGTTGGCCGCCCGAAAGATTTGCCGGCCGATGGTCTTTGCGCTCCAGGAGCCCGACTTCATGCAGCCTCGCTAAGGCCGCGCGCTCAGCATCCTGGCGTGACATGCCTTTTACCTTGCGCAGCGCCAGGGTGATGTTGGCGAGCGCACTGCGGTCGGGGAACAAGTTGAATTGCTGGAAAACCATGCCGACACGCCGCCGGAGTTGGTCAGGGGTCTGCTTGTAGATGCTTTCACCATCGAGCAGGATGTCTCCGGCTCGACACTCGACGAGGCGGTTGAGGCAACGCAGCAAGGTCGACTTGCCCGAGCCGGATGGCCCGATCAGGCAGGTGACCGTCCCGGGCTCCACTTTCAGACTGACGTCATGGAGCACCTGGACGGCACCGTAGGCCATGTCGATATTCTTGACCTCAATGCTGCCGCCCTTGAAGCGTGTGGGCGCGGCTGCGGGCGACTTCCCTGCGCCTGGCACGCCGGCTTCCGCAAGCTCGGCGACTTCCTTGAGGCCGCTCTGCACGCCGGTGATACGCTTGCCGACGCGCATGCGCGCGTCGATGTAGTTGACGAGGTGGGTTAGCGGCACCGTGATCACGAGGTAGAACACGCCGGCCAGCAAGAGCGGTGACAGGTTGCCGGTCAGCACGGCCTGATCTTGGCCGACGCGGAACAGTTCGCGTTCGGAGGCGAGCAGGCCAAGGAAATAGACCAGGCTGGAGTCCTTGACGTTGCCGATGAACTGGTTGACCAGTGCCGGCAGGACGCGGCGGATGCCTTGCGGGATCACCACCAGGCGCATGCCCTGGCCATACGTCATTCCGAGAGTGCGGGTGGCGTCGATCTGACCACGCTCGACGCTCTGAATGCCGGCGCGGAAAATTTCTCCGATGTAGGCGCCGGCAATAAGGCTGAGTGCCAGAATGCCCAGCGGATAAGGCGATGGACCGAACAGGTCCCGGCCCAACCGCGCGAAGCCTTGGCCAATGATCAGAATAGTGACAATGGCGGGAAGCCCACGGAAGATATCGGTGTAGACCCGCGCGAGGAGTTTCAGCGGCCGGTTCTCGGAAATCCCCATCACGGCGAGAACGATACCGATCAGCGTCCCGAAAAACGTCGAGGCGACGGCCAGGATGAGGGTGTTCTTGAGGCCGACCATCACCATGTTTGGCAGAACTTCTGCCATCGCCTGGAAATCAAGGAAGCTGCGGGCGAAGGTATCGAACCAGCTCATATCAAGTCCATCTGTAACTCGGCCGGGCACCGCTGCTCACGGGCCCGGCCGGAAAACACAGCGAAGTCGCTCGAATTCACTTCTTGGGCAGATATTGATCTGGCATTGGGGTGCCCGCGAACCATTTTTCGTGCAGCCGTTTCCAAGTGCCATCGTCCATGGCCTCGCGCAGTGCCTTGTTCAGTGCCTCGCGGAAGGCATCGTTGCCTTTCTTGACAACGAACCCGGCTGGCGCATCGAAGGACGGCACGTTCATTGTTATCTTCAGGTTCTTATAGCGTTCTACATACTGCTTGGCCGACTCATAGTCGGTAAAATGGCCATCGATCGTCCCGTTGTTCAGCGCCGCCACCGCGGTGTTGTTGTCGGGGAACTTGACGATGTCGCCCTTCAGATTCTTCTCGGCATAGATTTCCTGCAGCGTTCCCTGGATCACGCCGATGCGCTTTCCGGCGGTGCTCTCATTGCTCGTCAGAGCTGGATCAGCCGAAATGATCGAAAGGTAGCCCGCGAGATAGCCGTCGCCAAAATCCACGGTCTTTTTGCGCTCCGCGGTCGTGCCAATGGCGGCGACAGCGACGTCGAAGCGGCCGTTGGCAACGGATGGCAGCAGCGCCGAGAATTCCTGGCCGGTGAAGACGACCTGCTCCTCCTTGAACCCGAGCCGGCCCGCCACGTCGCGGAAGAGTTCAGCGTCGAAGCCCGTGAAGTTACCGTTGGCGTCGGTGAAGACGTAGGGTTTCGCATCGCCCATGGTTCCGACGCTGATCACCGTCGGGTCGATGAGGTTGTAGGGGTTGTCGGCCGCTTTTGCCTGCGTTGACGAGGCCAATGTGCTAAATCCTGTCACCAACGCGATAGTCAGCGCCAGACCGCATTTCGCCAGTTGGCGCCTGCTTGAACTCGTTTGCATGTCTTCTCCTCTTACGATTGGCCGAACCCGGCCCTTGCGATCCCACTCGACGTCTCATCCATCAAAACGCTCTTTGGTGGCGTTCAGTTAGAGGAATGAGAACGTTATCACTTCATCTAGCATTGTCCGTTTCTCGCGTCAATTGTTCCGGAGAATTTCGCAGCTAGACGGTTTTCCCGTCTTGAACGTGACCCGCTCCGCGGAGGATCTCCGGCGTCATCTTCCCTATATCTATTGCTAACGCATGGCCGATCGCCCCGTAGTACTGGCAGGTAGCGGCCGCCGCCTCAGCGGCATGGCGGAGAATGTCCTGAGGCGCCTCTTCGTTAAGCAGGCCGAATAGCGTTCTGGCGATGAAGGTGTCGCCCGCGCCCAGGGTGTCGACGGGTTCGACCAGCCGCGCCGGGGTGTGGTAGGAGACTGAGTCTGCGTGAAGCACCGCGCCGGCTCGACCGCGAGTCACCAAAACCCACTTTGAACCACATGCAAGCAGTTCGGATGCGATTACGGCCAATTCCTTGTCATCGAGACCATCCGCTGAGACGGAAGCCAGATAGCAATAGGGTCCAACCTCGCGCCGGTGTTCCGGCTCCCGCCGCGTGGAAAAATCGTAAGACAACAGTGACTTACTCGAAACTGCGGCAATCCACGGGTCTAACCCGCTGGATTGGCCGATGTGGACGGCCTGAAAGCCTGAGAGAAAATCCAGATCTTCTTGCGTCGGCGTGAACGTTGAGACGCCGAGATCGAAATCCAGGAAAATCCGATCGGCGTTTCGGTGACCTATGAGGCAGTAAGCGGTCGACCCTTCGAGGCGCCGCAATCGGGTGAGGTCTACACGCTCCGACGCCAGTGCTGTGTGGATCAAGTCCCCGGCCCGGTCTTTGCCGATCGCTCCCACATAGGCCGACTGCCCGCCGAAGCGGCTCACATAGACCGAGACATTGAGGCAGTTTCCGCCAGGATACATCTCGCCGCGAGCAAGATAGCAATCGACCACGTTATCGCCCATCGCGGCAATCTTGACCATTACAGGACTTTCAGCTTAAAAGGATGTGATAACGTTCACATAATGGCGGTTATCTGTCAATTGTGCGCCGGCCCAAGCTCTGTCAACCACAAGGAAGCTCATGATTTCCGCCCTGCCCGCCGACGTAGAACGCGCTCTGAACGCTGCGGCGGGCAGGCAGTTTTCACACCTCTTTCTCGTGGCGTGCGGCGGCTCGCTCTCGATCATGATGGCAGGCAAATACTTCCTGGACCGCCACAATGGCACATTCGCCTGCGACATCTACAACGCGGATGAGTTCGTCTGCCGAGATCCGAAGCGGTTGGGACCTGACACGCTCGTTGTTCTTTGCTCGCAGACAGGAACCACCAAGGAGACCGTGCGGGCGGCCAATCACGCAAAAGACCGAGGCGCAACGACAATCGGCATGACGCTCGACCATACATCGCCCCTCGCGCGGGCGGTTGACCACCCGATTGCCTACCAGGCCTCGTACACGACGGGCAAGGCAACCGATGCTGCCTACAGCAATTACGGCGTGCTCTACATGTTGCTCGCCGGTCTGATCGATGCTCGGGAGGACGGCGGGCTAACCGACGACCTGCTGATCTCCCTGAGCCATCTTCAACCGGCCATCGAGCGCGCGCACCGGACCTACGCTGACCGGTTCGAGACCTTCGCCCCTCGCTTCGCACATCGAGAGGCAATCTACACACTGGCCAGCGGTGCCAGCTACGGTGCGGCCTATTCCTACGCCATCTGCGTGCTCATGGAAATGCAGTGGTACGACTCGCAGGCAATACACGCGAACGAGTTCTTTCATGGCCCATTCGAAGTGGTGGATAGGGATGCTTGCTTCATTGTCTTGCTGGGTTTGGACGAAACGCGGAGCCTTTCCCAACGCGCCCGCGATTTCCTTTTCAAGTACGGCAGCCGGGAAAACATCCTGGTGCTCGATGGAGCCGAACTCGACCTCAGCGGTATGTCCGAACACATCAAACCCTATCTCGTGCCTTTGGTCTTCTTCGACACTCTCTGGCGTTTTGCCTACAAGCTGGCCGGTCTGCGCGATCGGCCGATGCTCGAGGGCCGGCGCTACATGAAGAAGCTGTCGGACTATTAGTTCCGCCGCGCTTTGTAGCGATCTCACACTCCCAGCCCATCTTCTGCGTAGAAGGACTTCTCTATGACTGCATCCCGAAAGCCGCGCCATGTCGTCGTTGTCGGCGCAGGCATCTTTGGCACCTCAACTGCGCTGCACCTCGCCCGCCTCGGCTTTGATGTGACCATCGTCAACGACGGCGCGCCGTCCAACGGTGCATCCGGCCGTTCACTTTCCTGGCTGAACTCAGCGCGACGCGCGGACACTGCCTATCACCGCTTGAGGCTTGCAGGCGTCGACCGTTATCGGACCCTGGCCGCCACCAGGCCGGAAACCGCGTCCTGGCTTCGCTTTGACGGCGGCCTCACCTGGGATTCGGATGATGGGGCGAACCAGATCGCGTCCATCTGGCAGCTGGAGCAGGATATTGGTTATGACGCGCTTCTGCTCGCCCCTGCCGAAGTTGGCGCAGTGACGCCCGGGGTCAATGCCAGTGCAGTCACCCCGCAGGGCGCCATCTTCAATCCTGGCGAAGGATGGGTTGACCTGCCCTCTTTGATCGATCTGCTGCTCAATGAATTCCGCTCGCGCGGCGGCAAGCTTGTTCAGGACGCTGGACGCGTGCGGATAGTTGCCACAGGTGGTCGCGCACGTGGCGTCGTCACTGCTGGCGGTGCGGCGGTCGAGGCGGATGCAGTGGTCCTTGCCGTTGGGTCAGCGACGCCTTCCATGCTTGCGGAGATCGGAGTCCATGTCCCCGACGCCACGCCGATTTCACTTCTCTTGAAGACCAAGCCGATCAAGACCGACCTCCGTGCCGTGCTGAACACGCCGCGCGTGGCGGTGCGCCCGACGCCGGATGGCGCGCTTGTTTTGGACTCGGCATGGTCGGAGGAAGAAGTCGTGGTCAACTCGGACGACACCTACACGGTGCACGGCAAGACGGTCAAAGGACTGCTCGACGAAGCTACCGCCGTGCTCGACGGCAATCCGCGGCTCCAACTCGCAACCTACGCCGTTGGCCCGAAGCCTATCCCCGGCGATGGCGAGCCGGTGCTTGGCTCCGTCGAGACCGTCGCCGATCTTCACGTCGCCTTTAGCCACAGCGGCGCCACGCTTGGACTGATCGTCGGCGAATTGCTAGCCAAAGAAATCGCCTCCGGCAATCCGCACCCCATGCTTGCAACCTTCCGCGCTAATCGTTTCGGCTGAAAGGGCAATCGCGGCCGAGATCGAACTGTCCAGATGAGTCGCGGTGGCATTGCCCAGATTACCGCCTTCGGAAGTTGATCCGCGCGTCTGACTAGGATAACATGACAGTAGTTTAGTTTTAGCCGCGGCCGCAGCAAGGCTGGCCCTTCACGCGCGGCGCCATCAAAACCTTTGAAACTCAGCACAGCTTGGCGTGCTTACTCAGGACTGGGGCGCGGCTCCGGACTGACGACGCAGATCTCAAAGCTGAAGCCGAGGGGAGTTCTACTGAAACGCACCCGATCGGCTGCGCAACGCCAACCAGCTGATGCCCGATCGGGTGCTCCGGTCGAAGCCGCCGCCATCGCTTTCCAAGCGGCGGGCGCGCCCGCCGCTTGGAGGTCTAATCTCGACCGTGCCGGCCGAACGCTGGTATCAGCGGCCCCAGATCCCCTGGCCATAACCGGGCCCGGGAATATCGAAGATCGAATTTCCTCCCGAGGTCGGTGCACTGTCGGCCGTGTTGACACTCGCTGTGCCGCTCAGGTCGACCGCGTAGCCGTTGTCGGACACCATCGAATGGTGACCGCTGTTCGGATAACCGGAGCCGTGGCTGTAATCGGAGCCATAGTGGTCGCTGCCGGCAAAGGCCATGCCGGAGGCAATCAGGAAGGTGGCAGTGGCAAGAACGATCTTAAGCATTTCAATTCTCCATCTTTGAGGGTTAGCATTTGGCCTCAACGCGCCGTGCCCCGCACCGCATCGATGAGCCGTCTTTCATGCCCTTTGGGCAAACCGACCAACCGCTATCCTTCTGGATTTGCGGCAGCAGGTTGTTCAGCGCACGGTTTGTCTTGTTACGTTCGTGCGCTGTTCGGAGGGCTGCTTGATAGCAGCCGAGATCATCACCATTCGGCGGCGTCAACGCGGCCTGTATGAATGGCGGCTGTTCCCGATCAGCCGTCGCGTGGTGGGGTTGACGCCTGCCTCTTGTCGATCATGGCGTTGTAAGAGCCGGCGAGCCCCTTCATGGGCCGGATGGTTTTGGTCAATAAGGCTCGCGCGGAGCCGGTCGGGGAAATCGTACGAAGTAACTGGCTTATGCATTTTGAACCTCAGGTTTCGGAGCAAGACGCGTCGACACCTCGACAAGACTAGATGTTCGTCCAGGGCGCTGGATATTTGTGTCTTGCCCGTCGAATCTGCCGCATCTGCGGTTCTTATTGTCATACATCGCTTTCGTTTCAGGCGTTTTTCTGTAATGCGGTAGGAGTGTTTCGTTTGTTTCAGGGGCGCGCGACGTGGCGGGCCGCATTTTGTGGATGGTTGTGGTCCGAGTCGTTTGCTCCGGATCCAGAAAGGATCAAGTCGACAAGGGTTGCGAACACTCTAGCGCGTAGCCGAGCGGCCCGGAAGGAATGGAATGCCGCCCGCAATCTCGCGGAGTGTCCTTTCCGCGCCGTCCGATCGACACGTCCTGGCTCGGCGCTGCGCGGCCAGTGGTGATCCATATGGTCACCAATCCTGATCGAGAACAGCACGAGCGAAGGCAGGACCTGGATCGTAGGTTCAGACTGAATCCGGCGGAGGCTGACGTCGTCCTGGAAAATCTCAATGGCAACGGGCGCGACGCCGCTGCCCGGCTCGGCATCGCGGCCACACGGTCAGAGCGCATCTAAGGGATGTCTTCGAGAAGGCCGGCGTGCGCAGGCAGGCCGAACTCGTCCGGCTGCTGGAGGCGAGCGCGAGCTGACGAGCACTGATGGCGGTGATTTTTTTACTAACGCCAAAACTGCTCCTGCGAGGCCAACACGGCCTGCGTAGGTCTTGCCTGCGTCCTTTCACGACCTTCTCCTGGGAAAAGGAAGGTCTGGGTAGGTCAATATCCCGGCTATCCAGAACACATGCTGAATAACGGCTTTCCGGGAGCCGACCTTCAGCCGTCGCATATCGATCTCGTCGGAGATTCGACGAGAGTCTTCCTCGATGGGCGCGACACCGGCTTCCGCATGCCACAGGCCTGTCCGCCTCGGCGCGACCCAAGGACGGACAGGCTCAGCCTCGGCTTACGGCCGGATGTTGTGGTTGACGCGGAAGAGGTTCGCCGGATCGTATTTGCGCTTGACCGCGACGAGCCGCTCATAGTTGGCGCCGTAGGCGGCGCGTACGCGCGCTTCGCCTTCATCATCCATCATGAAGTTGATATAGGCGCCACCATGCGGGTTGTGCTTGTGCACCGCGGCCCAATACTCGCTTGCCCAGCGCCTCAGCTCCGGCGCCTTCGTCGGGTCGGGGTCGATGCCGGCGATAACCATGGACCAACGCGCTCGCCGCGCTCCCCAGGCGGTGGCGTCCGGAGCCACTTCCTGGACCGCTCCGTCGATCGGGTAGAGATGCATCAGCGACAGCTCGCTCGGGGTTTTGGAGCCGTGCTCGGCATGGGCAGCGATGGCCGCATCGGACAGCTCGTCGACATAATCGCCCTTCCAGTACCACTGCAAGCCCTTCGGCAGCAGCGGATCAAACAGCGCCTGCAGATCGACGAAGGGCATCTGCATCATACCGTCCATTAGAGGCTTGGGAAGCGCGTCGCGCACGGGCTGCATCGCTCGGATGCCGTCCTCCTCCGCGCCGTTGTAGCAACTGATTAGCGCGCAGATGCGCCTTCCCCAGATCTCGCGCGGGAAAGGGTCGCAGGAGGGCACCGTCTTGATGCCGAAGAACATCCCGAGCTCTCGTGGCGCTCCGGGCAGGAAGTCCCGGTACCAACGCATGATCTCTACGGCATGTGCGATGTCGAAGAAGATCGGCCCGGCATAGACATCCTTCGCCGGATGCGCCTGAAATGTGAAGCGCGTCACGACGCCGAAGTTGCCGCCGCCGCCGCGCAGCGCCCAGAACAGCTCCGGGTGTTCGTCCTCACTTGCCGTCACGACGCTGCCGTCGGCCAGCACGACCTCGGCCGCAAGCAGATTGTCGATGGTGAGGCCGTGTTTGCGCGTTAGATGGCCGGTGCCGCCGCCCAGCGTCAGTCCGGCAATGCCTGTGGTCGAGACGAGGCCCGCCGGCACCGCCAGCCCATGAGCGCGGGTGGCGCGGTCGACATCGCCTTGGGTGCAGCCGGCCTCGACGCGGACCGTGCGAGTCCTGGGATCGATATCGACCCGTTTCATCGGCGACATGTCGATGACCATTCCGCCGTCGCAACTGCCGAAGCCTGGACCGTTGTGGCCGCCGCCGCGAATGGCAAGAACCAAATGCTTCTCTCGGGCATGATTGACTGCCGCGACGACGTCGGCGACTTCGGCGCAGGGGACGATCCAGCGCGGCCGCTTGTCGATCATAGCGTTGTAGAGCCCGCGAGCCTCTTCATAGGCCGGATGGTTTTGGTCAATAAGGCTCGCGAGGAGCCGGTCGGGGAAATCGTACGAAGTAACAGGCTTATCCATATTGAACCCTCAGGTTTCAGAGCAAGACGCATCGACACTCGCCAAGACTAGATTGTTCCTCCTGGGCGCCGGACATTTGCGCTTCGCCGGTTGAATCTGCCGCTCTGCGGCTCTTCTTGTCATACACCGCCTTCGTTTCAGACGTTTTTCTGTGGCGCGGTTGGAGTGTTTCTTTTGTTTCAGCGCGCCCACGGGGATGACAGGCGGCATTTTGTGGCTGGTTATGGTCCGAGTCGTTAGCTCGAGCCGTGGTATCGGCCGTGCAATCCAGGCCATTCGTGTTTCGGCCGTTTTTCTGGACCAACGGATTGAGGTTCGTTTTCATGTCAGCGCTGGCGAAGATTCCCACGCGCCGAAACAGTTGATACAAATCACGCATCGTCTGAATGTGTGCTGAAACAAAGAGGGTCTAGTATCCGCCTCGGAGATCACGCGAATAAAGGGAACGATCATGCGGCCTGATAATCCGGCGCCATCCACACACACAGGCTATGCCCTTTTTGACGCCAACAATGTCCTCGTTGGTAGCAATCCGCAGATATTTGGAAGCCAGCAGCTCGATCGCGGCGAGATGCAGCCGATGGATGCCATTGCCGCAGTCGCCGAAGCCCTCTCACATCTAAAGAGTTTCGACGGCCGCCCCATCGAGCCGGGCAACGCGTTCGCCGAAAGCGCCGCTGCGCGATGGACGCAAATCGACAACCCTCCAGTTGAAGCTGAGACATTGGATGGCCGGTGGAAGTTGCTCACCGCACATCCTCGGCCGAATGGTGGCATGGCCCTGGTAAGCGTCGACATTACCGACATGAAGCGAGCGCAGATCGCGCACCGGGAAAACGCGGAGATATTCCGCTGCATCACGGACAGTCACCCGCTGCCCGTTTGGGTGGTGGACGCGGGAAGCGGGAAAATCGTCTACGAAAGCCTCGATGCGTCGAACCTGCTTGGCCGAAAATGGACCCCGAACGAGCCGCAATTCCTGACGGATCATTTCGTGAATACTGGCGAATTCGATGAAATCAGTTCTCTCGCCAGCAACAGCGAGATCGTGCGGGATCACGAAATCCAGCTTAGAAACACAAGCGGATCGACCGTCTGGTGCTCGACCAACTGCCGTCGCGGCGTTTATGACGGGCGCCCCTCGCTCATCATCGGCGTATTGGACATCACGGAACGTAAGCAGCGCGAGGATCTGTTCGGTTTCCTGATCAAACATCATCCGTTGCCGGTGTGGATGACCGACGCAAGTTCGGGGGAACTCATTTACCAGAGCAATGCTGCCGAACGGCTGCTTGGATGGAGCAAGAAGGCGCAACGCGAGACGGTGCGGCTCGGCGACTACTTTGTCGACCCCGAGAAACACCGGGAAATCAATCGGGAGCTCATGCAAAAGGGCGTCGTCGAAAATTGCGAGGTGCTTCTTAAACGACCCGACGGCCAAGAGTTCTGGGCCACGGGCAATCTCAGGATCGTCGAGTTCCAAGGCCGGCGAGTGGTTCTCGCCGGCATCGCCGATGTGACCAAGCAGAAGAAGCGTGATGGCGAAGTCGCTGCGGCGCGGGAGATGCTCGCTGACGCCGTTGAATCACTCTCCGAGGGATTCGCACTGTACGACGAAGATCACCGCCTGGTCATGTGCAACAGCCTTTACCGCGAGCTGAACCACCCGGTGCGGGATCTCGTTGAACCGGGCGTGGAATGGAACGAGCTCCTTCGCGAATCCGCCAAGCGCGGCGTGTACCGCAACGCGGTTGGGCGCGAGGACGAGTGGCTCGACGAGCGGATTCAAGCCCGGATCGAGTTCCACTCCCATTTCGAGGTCCCCCTCTCCGACGGCAAATGGCACTCGGTTTCGATACATCCCACCGATCTTGGCGGCTTCGTCGTAACGCGCGCCGACATCAGCGGGCGCAAAAAGGCCGAGGCTGCCGAGCGCGACGCGACGGCTCTGCTGCAAAAGGTGCTCGATGCCTGCCCTTCGCCGATACACATGACCACGTTCGAGGGAGAAACGCTCTACCGCAATCCTGCTACCAGAGATCTCTACGCCGATCGCCCTCGAATAACCGACCACTATGTCGATCCAGACTATAGCGCAATGTTGGAGCGCACCCTGATCGAAAAGGGCAGGATCGATGATTTTCGGGTCCAGCAGTACGACACGGAGAACAAGCCCTTCTGGGCTTCCGTTTCCGCTCGCCTGATCGATTTCCAGGGAAGGCAGGTGATCGTGTCGAACACGACGAATATCACCGACATGATCGCCGCCCAGCAAGAAACGCGCAAGGCAAACGAGCGGCTGATCGACGCGATCGAATCTCTCGCCGAAGGGTTTGCCCTCTACGACAAAAACGATTGCCTGGTGCTGGCCAACAGCAGGTACCGCCAGATGCATGCGATAAGCGCCGATGTGCTCGTTCCCGGGGTGAACTGGTTCGAGTTCCTCCGCGTGACCGCAGAGCGCAACCAGTTTCCAGTTCCACGGGACAAGATCGACGACTGGCTTGCCGAGAGGGCAAGGGACCGCCGCGAGTTCCGGCAACAGGAATTCCGTCATACGGACGGCGGTTGGTTTTTCGTCTCGAACTGTCCAACCCGCGAAGGCGGGTTCGTGGTCACCCGTGTCGACATTACAGAGCGCAAGCGGGCCGAGGAGGCCGCTAAGGAAGCGGATGAAATGGTCCGTAAAGTCCTCGAAGCCTGCCCCGTCAACATCCAGATGACCCGCGCGCATGACGGGAAGCTGCTCTACCGCAGTCCCGCCACCGTTGAGCTGCTCGGCAATGTGACCAGCGCCATCGACTACTATGTCGATCCTTCAGAGCGGGTGCGATACGTTGAGCGGCTGCTCGCGACGGGGTTGGTCGACGATTTCGAAACCCAGCTCAAACGCAAGGACGGTAGGATCTGCTGGTGCTCGATTTCGTCTCGACTGATCGATTATCACGGTGAGAAGGTGATCGTTTCCCACGCCTACGATCTCACCGACCGTATCGAAATGCAGCAGGAATTGGAGCGCCAGCGCGAGACGCTGCACCAGAACGAAAAAATGTCGGCGCTCGGCGGATTGCTGGCGGGGGTGGCGCATGAGCTCAATAATCCGCTCTCGGTGGTGCTTGGCCTGTCATCGCTGTTGAAGGAGACCGCAACCGACGCCAAGGTCGTGGAACGCGCCGACAAGATGAGTAAGGCAGCCGAACGTTGCGCCAGGATCGTCAAGACTTTCCTGGCTATGGCCAGACAGCAGCCGACGCGGACCTCAAATGTTGCGATCGATGACATTATTTCCGAAGCGGTGGAAGTGGCGAGCTATTCGATTCGATCGTCGGACATCGGGCTTTCAGTTCATCTTGAACCTGGTCTTCCCCCGATCTGGGCGGATCCCGATCAGCTTGGCCAGGTGCTGATCAATTTGCTTGTCAATGCAGAACAGGCGCTGCACGGCTGGGAAGGGCAACGGACAATCACGGTTTCAACGCAGCTTCATTCCAAGACCGGCAACATAGTCGTCAGCGTTGCCGACACGGGTCCGGGAATTCCCAAAGAGATACTTCCCCGCATTTTCGAGCCGTTCTTCACGACCAAAGAGATTGGGGCAGGGACTGGGATCGGGCTGTCCTTCTGTCATCGGATCGTTCAATCCCATGGAGGAACCATCGAGGTCGAATCTTCAGAGGGGGGTGGCTCGACCTTCATACTTTCGCTGCCTGCTTCGGACCGTATCGAGGAACGAGCCGAAACGGCCGAAGATGAGCTCCCGAATTCAACTGGTATTGCTTGTCTGGTGGTGGACGACGAAGAGGAAGTGGGTGAGCTGGTTGCTGAGGTGCTCAGGCGAGATGGTTTCAAGGTCACCATTGCCAGATCCGGCGAAGAAGCGCTGCTGCACCTCCAGAACCGCACTTTCGCGCTGATCCTCAGCGATCTGAAAATGCCGAACATGGATGGACGGGGATTGTTCAACCAGATTGCCAAGCTTCATCCGGCCGAGCTCGACAGGTTAGCCTTCCTGACGGGGGACACGATCAGCCCGGACGCGCAGATGTTCCTGCGCGCCGCGAAACGGCCCTATCTTGAGAAACCGATCAAACCTAACGAGCTCCGTTCGTTTGTCTCGAATCTGGTCAACAACAATACTTGACAGATCAGTGGATTTGCACGTCACTTCAGGGGCAGCTTATCCAATAGGCTAGTTGCTCGGTGGTCGATTTTGACGACGCACGCACACGTAGTGGTCTGCGATGACGAACCGGATATCCGCGACACGGTGGCGGAATATCTGGAGCATCATGGCTATGCCGTGACAACGGCCAACGCGGGGCCTGCCCTGCGCGAACTTATTAATAGCCAGCACGTCGATGTGGTCATATTGGATATCCGAATGCCAGGCGAGGACGGCCTCTCCCTGGCGCGATATCTACGAGAGCACTCAGGCGTTGCCATTATCATGCTGACCGGATCGGCGGAAATCGTCGACCGCGTTGTCGGATTGGAGATTGGCGCCGACGACTATGTCGCGAAGCCCGTGGACCTGCGGGAGCTGCTGGCACGGGTGAAGGCCGTGCTGCGCAGGACGTCGGCGAGCGAACGAGCTGCGGAGAAAGCGAGTACTCCGGTCTCTCACCAGGTCCAGTTCGGCAAGTGCCGCTTCGACCCGGACGAACACAAATTATACAACGCCGAGGGGGTCGAAATAGCGATCACCGCGATGGAATTCCGGCTTCTGAAAGTATTCAGCGAACATCGCGGACGAGTGCTCAACCGCGATCAACTGCTCGAACTCGCCCATGACCGCGGATGGGATCCCTTCGATCGTAGTATCGACATTCGCGTTTCGCGCCTGCGGAAGAAAATCGAGGTCGATCCCTCCAAGCCGGAGGTGATCAGGACGATCCGCGGCATGGGTTACCTCTACTCCTGAGCGCGCCGCACGCTGGACTAGCGCCTCATCCCTTGCGGTTGAGGTATTGCGACTTTGTGGTCCCAGGCGGAGGGCCCCGCTCGAACTACTGAGTTTCCGGAAACCAGCTGCGTTGCCCTGGGCTTCCACTATCACGTGAGGGCGCTGAGAGGCGTGCAGGCCAAGCCGGCCTTCTCGACACCTGGATTGTGTGCCGCAGCCGCCGGTTTGCGAGGCTGCGACACGTTTCCTGTGCCGACACGACGCCGGCACCTGAGCGCGGGTCAGAGCCGTTCGATGCCGAGAAAGTCCGGCGCTCCCACCCACGCGTCCTTGAAGTGCGCATCCATCGCGTCGGCGTCCGCTGTCCTGCCGGTCCTGCGGAACACCTCGCGCAGGCCCCACAGCGCCCAGGCGTTGTTCGGCGTCTGCTCCAGGACGTGCTCGAAGGCCGCCGCGGCCGCCTCGTGCTCGCCCATGGCGATGTAGACCGCGCCGAGGGTTTGTCGGACCGGATAATACCAGTACGCCGGTTCCATATAGGCAAGGCCGTCCTCGATCGCGACGGCCGCCTCAAGCTTATTGCGCGCTTCCCGCAGGTTGCCTTGGTGCTGGGCAATGCGGGCCCCCACGATCAGCGCGCTCAATTCCAGCAAATTCGGCGCCGGAAGTCCTCCCGCCGTCTCCGTGGAAAAGTCGGCCTCGGCAGCGAGCTTGCGGATTGCGGCGGTCTCGGCGCGCGCCGCCTCGCTCGCACCCTTTGCAGCGAAGGCGACGCCCCGTGCATATCGCCAGGTTGCCTCGACATAAGGCAGGGCGTTTGCCGGCAGCGGCAGCGCGAGTATGGCCTCGGGATCGCTGTACTGGGCGTGCGCGAAATAGGGAGCCGCCTTGATCGGCTGCAGCCCGGCCACCTTTCTGGCCATGGTGTCGGAGACCAGCGATTCGAGCTTTTTGGCCGCCTCGGCGATTGCCTCGACGTCGCCCGCCATCTGTGCGGAGGTCATCAGGAAATGCAGGTTGTGCGGATAATAGCCGTCAGTGTAGACGCCGGGCGTGCTCTCCGGCGCTATGCCGACGCGCTCGAAATAGGCCTCGTCCGCTGCCACTGCCTCGCGGTTGATCTCCAGACTGTCGATCCACCGGCCGACCTGATGATAGATGTGCGCTGGCATGTGCACGATGTGTCCGGCGCCGGGCATGAGGGCGGCAAGCCGGTCGGCATGGGCTTCGGCCCTTTCCGGCGTCGTGGACGCTTCGACGGCATGGATATAGAGATGGATCGCGCCGGCGTGGTCCGGATTGCGCGCCAGCACCCGCTCCAGTGAGGCCACAAGCTTGACCGTGTCCGGCTTTGGCGTTGCTCCGCCATCAAGCCAGTAGTCCCAGGGCATCAGGTTCATAAGCGCGTCAGCGTAGAGCGTGGCGATTTCGTCGTCCTGCGAATGGCGGTCTGCCAGTTCCGCCATCGCCGCGGCATAGGCCTGGTTCAGGACGCCCTGGTCGGCCGAAGTATCGGCGCTGTAGCGCTTGGAGAGCGCGGCGATGAGGTCCTTTTCCCGGTTGGTGGCAAGGTGCGCTACCTTGCGCGCCTGCGCGACAGCTTCGGCGGCGTTCGCGGCTGCCTCCCGGCCCATGCCGGCATTGATGTTGGGGCCGAGCACGTAAGCCTCGCCCCAGAAACACATGGCGCAGGCCGGGTCCAGCTTCTGGGCGGCCCTGAAAGCGCGCTGCGCCTCGGCGTGGTTGAACGCCCACGCCCAGCGCAGGCCCTGGTCGAAATAGGCCTGCGCCAGCGGGTTGGCGGTGGTGACAGGGTAGGAATGGCTGCCGAGGTTTTCGAACAGCGGGACGCTTGTCGAATCCTCTCCAACCGCCGCCGCCTTGGCCTGGCGGTGCGGAAGGCCCGAGTCATGGGCATTGGCGGCCGGCGCCAGAAGGGCGGCCAGGCTCGCACAGGCCAGTAGCGGGAGCCTAAATGAAAGCTTCATGGTTTCAGCCCGCCTTGTCTTCTTGGCCGCGCTTCAAGCCGCGGACCACCAAACCAATCTCTGACCGGCTAATCCCGATGTCCCTCAGGAAGGCATCGTCCATTGCCGCAAGGGTCCGTTCCGCCATACGGTGAACCCGGTAGTCCCGGAAAGAGCGGTAAGCTGCTCGCATTATCGACATTGCAACACTCCATGATTAGCGCCGCGGGATGCAGCGTTGCCATTGCATTTAAACCATCCCTGTTTCAGGCGTTTTTCCGCGCCGAACGCGAAGTGTTTCGTTTGTTTCAGCGCTTCCCGCGCGGTGCGATTTCCGAGCTGCCAGAGTCGCGGGAAACCGCCTTCTTTCCTGGGGCTGATTGGTGAAACCGGCGTCCGCGATCAGCCACGCTGGCTCTCGCGTCAGATGGCAGCACGGGGACACCGGTCCAATCGCCAGTTATCTGCCGCCTAATGTTAGAGTAGCCATGACATTAGCCGTAATCGATCGTCTGTGGTCAGGCCCGACGAGGGGGCCCTCTTGGGCCGATATGCGGCTGTCAAATCTTCGATCGCCTGGGCTGACATCGGTACGATGCCGTACCCGGAGATGAATATGATCGGCATGTCTGCCCGCCCGACAGCCGTCGTTCGTTCGCTGCTGCTCAAGCTAAACAACGGGTCACGGCCTGCCGTTGGGCGGCAAGGGCCCTAGCGTTCGGGTTTTCGCCGTACACGCCGTCAGCGAACCCTGTAGAACGGATTCGGCAGCAGGAACAGCTTCTCGGCATGCCCCCCGAACAGGTCCGATGGCTGGTCACCGACATTGGCAATGATCGTGTAGCCGGCCTTTTCGATTTCGGCTCTTATGGGTGCCTTGAAATCTGCGGCGGAACCATATTTGGCTCCAGGCTGGACCATGTAAAGTTGCTCATAGCCGGCATAGCCCGCCGCTTGCAGGTTCTGTTCGGTCGCCCGACGCTGGTCCTCCGGACGTCCGGTGATGAAGAATACTGCGACTTTCGCCGTTCGCGCCTGCCGGAAGACCTCCAGCACAGGGTCGATGGCCGGATCCTTCGCGAGCTGGTCCCAGGCGGCCCAGCCACAGGGACCGTCGATTGCGATGTCGCAGGCGCCGCCGATCGGGCGGCCGAAATTATCACGTGTGATCACTTCCCAGTTGGCCAAAGCCGTCTCGTCGATATCGAGCACCAGTGCGGGGCGAGGCACCTCCGTTGCGCGCTTGACGACCCAATCGCCTGCCTGCTTCGCCACTGCGGCAAGGTCGCGATCATAGTCGCCGGAATCATGATAATTGGCGGCCGCCAGCATCGCGTCGCCGACATTGGCTGGCTGGGACGGGCTTGTAAGAAGGAGCGAGCCGTCGGCACGCGCCGACACAGGCACATTTGTGCCAGTCATCAGCACGATTGCTCCAACGGCCGCACCACGCGCAATTCTATTCCAACTAATCGTCTGCATCATGAGACCTTGCGGTCGCGACAAGTCCTCTGTCAAGCGAGGCAAGGCACAGGTCCTCGAAACTGCGGCGCTGAATTAGAGGATTCCAAAACAGACGCCGAATGTTTCTATGAGTTGCTGCAAGGTGCAGGATTTCCGTCATTGCTGTACAAATTAGCGCTTGCACAAACCGACGCACGTCCGGAACTGCCGACGCTCAGCGCCGAGGCAATGGACTCCTATTTTGGGCCGTCTTCTGCCTGTCCGATTTCGAACACAGCAAATGGCTATGCACGATGGGACGAACGATCGTCGATGTCGGCAAGGGCTCGCAGCTTTGGCGCGTTGCCGTTCAACGGGCACCGCGGTGGAACGATCGCGGTGCCGTAGTCTGTACCCGCACAACACCTAGCAGTTCGCCCCTGTCTGCGGATCGCACGCCTTTTCTTGCTTCTGTGTCTTGGGCTTGGCCGCCTGTTCGGGCTCGGCCTGCTGCTCGGCGGCGGGCTGCTCCTTGGCCTTCCGCTTCTCAGGCTTGGCCGCCTGTTCCGGTTCGGCCTGCTGCTGCTCGGCGGCGGGCTGCTCCTTGGCCTTCCGCTTCTCAGGCTTGGCCGCCTGCTCGGGCTCGGCCTGCTGCTCGGCGGCGGGCTGCTCCTTGGCCTTCGGCTTCTCAGGTTTGGCCGCCTGCTCGGGCTCGGCCTGCTGCTCGGCGGCGGGCTGCTCCTTGGCCTTCGGCTTCTCAGGTTTGGCCGCCTGCTCGGGCTCGGCCTGCTGCTGCTCGGCGGCGGGCTGCTCCTTGGCCTTCGGCTTCTCAGGCTTGGCCGCCTGTTCCGGCTCAGCCTGCTGCTGCTCGGCGGCCGGTTGCTCCTCGGTCGTCGGCTTCTCAGGCTTGGCGGTCTCTTCCGGCTCAACCTGTTCGCCGGTCGCTGGCGCCTGTTCGGTCGTGGCTGCGCCTTCGGTCGGCTTTGATTTCCGGCCAGCCTGAACCTGCTTCACCTCCTCGATGTCTTTGAGCTCAGCTGGTTTGGCGTCGGGATCAGCCTTGACTTCACCTTCAAAGACCGTGACCGTATTCTTTTCCAATTTGCCGGCCTGCTCGGGCGTCTCGGTCTCGCTGACCTCGACGACAGTCACCTGCTGGTTCGTCTCCTTCTCGATCACATCAACATCAATGACTTTGTTGATCACCACGTTGTTCTGGATCGTCACGTCGCCGGCCGGCTCGGCCGCCTCTACAATGCGCACAAACTCCGGCTCATCACGGATAACGACGACAGAAATGTCCTCAGCAAGGAATTCGCGGGTGGGGACCACGACCCAGTAAAAATCCGGCGTGGTGTCGAACGTCACCTCGATTGAAATCAAATCGGGATCGCGGCGCGGCGGCAGCGGAGCCCAGATCATGTGCTCCCTGTCACGCCGCCAGCTCACCCATGCTGGCGCCCAGCGAGTGCCGGGAACCCAGTACCAGCCGATGTCGTCGGCATAGCCCCACCGGCCGTAATGGTAGGTCGCCCAGCCGAACGGCTCGTCGGACACCCAGAGCCAGCCATACTGCTCGGTATAGACCCAGTGTCCAAGGGTATACGGACGCCAATCGTCAGGTACATCGACCGGGACGAAAACGGTCGCTCCGTGATAGGAAACCCAATCACCATGGGAAGACAGGTCATCGTAGAATGTGCTGATCGAAATGGAAACGTCGGTGGCCGCCCTCGCCTCGGACACAAGCGACAATGGCGCAACCGGGTTGGGAATCTCGACGACCGTGAGCAGGCAGGCGGTTACGCCGCCCAGCATCAGCCGTACAGCGTTTTGGGCAAGGACGCGTTTCATCCTAGTCTTCCTCCGAAACAGATCGCCCTTCCTCTTGGAAACTCGCCGGCTGTCGGATTGTTCCACTTGCTAGTGATGCCCGCATCTGCTCACACACCGGCTTGGCATCACACGATGGTACGCCACCCCTATCAGCGCAAACAGCACACATCGGCGCATTGCTGCCTGGCAGCCTCGGGCCGAAAGCAGTCAGCCCGCGCTCTGGAATATAGCCACGAAAAGCGGGCAAGCTGACATCTGCGCGGACAAAACCTAGGTTGCACCGAAGCAGCGGGGCAACCTGCACCCCTGCGCCCGCGCGAAATTGCACGAACAGTATCCGGTTGTTCAAAACCGTTTCTGGGCCCCCGATTGAACCGGTGCGGATCGGCGCCACACCAAGAGGGCATCGACTCCGCCCTCAAGCAGCGATGGACACCATGGTCCGCGGCTGACCTTCACGACCGAGCTTTTCTCGACGCGCTCCGCGTAGTCGAGATACTGCGCCCGGGAAAGCTTCTGACCGGGCTCCGGATTGACGGGCAGCCTGTAGAGATATTCGCGGCATTTGTTGAAGCCTTTTGCGTAGACGCCGGCGTTACCGCCAGAAGGTCTGCCGCCTGCCGCAGGGTAATCCATGCGCTAACTCGGGTCCTCCAAGCGGTTTGTTTTGCGCCACTCCTCGTACTCCCCACGGGCGTCGTCATGCAGCGGATAGTAGCGTTGCAACGGCCCGCCCTCCAAGAGCTTCACTCGCGAGAACTCCTCCCAATCGTGATGCTTCTGTGATTCTTCGATTACCGTCGGGGCCATTGCGACAGGGAGCACCACCACCCCGTCGTCGTCGGCGACGATGATGTCGCCGGGGATCACCGTGACACCGCCGCAGGCAATCGGAACGTTGACGGCATTGGGATAGATGCTGGTCTGCACATGATAATTTGGCGTCCAGCCGCGCAGCCATAGGGGCAGATCGAGCTTTTCAACATTGGGCCGGTCGCGCATGCATCCATCGATGACGATGCCCGCGCCGCCCCTGCCTTTGAAATACGTCGACATCATATCGCCGAAGACGCCCGAGCTCATGTCGCCGCGCGCGTCGACCACGACTACATCGCCCTCCTGCGCGTGATAAAGTACGTGCCGATGCAGCTGCGTCTCTGGATCGGCGTATTCTCCCTCGGTGAATAGGTCCGGCCGCTGTGGCATGAACTGCAGCGTCAGCGCCGGCCCGACGATCGACTTCCCGTGGTTCTGCGCCACCGGTCCGACCATGTGCGGATTGCGAAAACCCATGTGGCCAAGCGTGCCGGCAACCGTCGCGGCGCCGATCTCCCTTAGCGCGTCGATCAGGTGTTTTGGCGGCCGCGTGATGTCGGGAGCATGTGTCATCGTGGACTCCGGTTGAAAGAGAACTACCAGTTCGTAACAGAACCGTCGCGGCGCTTAAGGTGAGGTGCTTCCCAAAAACGAAAGCTCGCCGCCTGGATCGCCTCCTCGTTGACCTCGACGCCGAGCCCCGGCAGATCGCCGACCGGATAGTTGGTCCCGTCGAGCCGTGGTTGCACGGGGAAGAAGTCGGAATTGTCGAAGCCCAGCTTTGTTTCGGGTTCCCTGGTCTCGAGCCAGGCGAAGTTGGGTACCGCGGCGGCGAGATGCACGGTCGCGGCCGTGCACACCGGACCAAGGGGATTGTGCGGCATCAGATCCACATAGTGCGCTTCGCTCCAGCCAGCGACTTTCATCGCCTCGGTAAGCCCGCCGACATTGCAAACATCGAGCCGGTTGAACTGGTGGATGCCACGCTCGATGTAGGGCAGGAACTGCCACTTGCTGGCAAATTCCTCGCCGATGGCAAAGGGGATGTCGGTCATCGTACGCAGGGATTCATAGGCCTCCGGTGCCTCGTCTCGTATCGGCTCTTCGACGAAATCAAGCACGCCGCGGCCGAGCTTGTTGCAGAAGCTCGCCGCCTCGGCCACCGACAGCCGATGATGATAATCGATGCCGAGGACGACGTCGTCGCCCAGCGCCTCGCGCGCCTTGTTAAGCATACTCGAGGTAGCGCCGATCGACTCGCGCGGCTCGAAGATCTCCCTGCTGTTTTGCCCGGCGGGGAAGAAGCGGATCGCCTGCCAGCCCTGGGCGCGTAGCTCGCGGGCTCGTTCGATGGCAACGTCGCCTTCGGCCTCGTCTCCGGTCGAGGCGAAGGTGGGGATGCGGTCGCGCTGCTTGCCGCCTAGCAGCTCGTAGACCGGCACTCCCAGCGCCTTGCCCTTGATGTCGTGAAGGGCGATGTCGATGGCGGAAATCGCCGCCTGCAGAACTCGTCCGCCTTCGAAGTACTGGCTGCGATAAACCTCCTGCCAGATCCGGCCCATCTGCATCGGGTCGCGGCCGATGAGAAACTCGCGATAGTGCTCGACCGCGCCGGCCACCGCTTTCTCGCGACCACTCAAGCCGCTCTCACCCCAGCCGAAGATGCCTTGGTCGGTCTCGACCTTGACGAGCATCTGGTTGCGCGTTCCTACCCACACTGGATAGGGCTTGATCGCGGTGATCTTAAGCTTCGTAGTCATCCACGCCACGTTCCAAACGCATCCGCCCTGCCTCAGTTGGCCTTGAGGGCCATTTCGGTTTGGCCGTCAAACAGATGCATCCGCTCCTGGTCGAACTCGAGCCAGATCTGTTCATCGGGCGCGACGGCAATGTTCGGCGGCACGCTGACGTTGACGACGGCGCCGGACAGGAACGCCTGCACGAAGGTGACGTCTCCGGTCGGCTCCACCGTGTAGGCCTTGGCCGGAATCGCACCGGGGACCGCGCTCTTGCGCAGCTTGATCGTCGAGTGACGCGCGCCGAGCACGACTTTCTTGGTCGTTGCCCTTGCGACCTTCTGGGCGTTGCGCGGCGAGAGCTCAAAGCTCCAGCCCTCCGCGCCGGTCAACACAGAGTTGCCGTTTGCCGTCGATGCCTCCAGTGGAATAAGGCTCATCGCCGGGCTGCCGATGAAGCTGGCGACGAACATGTTGACGGGATGGGCAAAGACCCGCGCCGGTGAATCGTATTGCTGCAGGTAGCCGCCGTTCATCACCGCCATCTTGTCGGCCATGGTTACGGCTTCGAGCTGGTCGTGCGTCACATAGATGATCGTCGCCTTGAGGTCTTGGTGGAAGCGCTTGATCTCCGACCGCATCTGCACGCGCAGTTTGGCGTCGAGGTTAGAGAGCGGCTCGTCCATGAGGAACACGGCGGGGTCGCGGACAAGCGCACGGCCCAGGGCCACCCGCTGCTGCTGCCCGCCCGAAAGTTCGCGTGGCTTGCGCTCGAGCAGGTGCGTCATGTCGAGCACTCGCGCCGCTTCCTTGACCTTCTTGTCGATCTCGTCCCTGGGCAGTTTGCGCATCTGCAGCGGGAACGCCAGGTTCTTGTAAACCGATTTCTGCGGATAGAGCGCGTAGTTCTGGAACACCATTGCGATGTCCCGGTCCTTGGGGTCGAGATCATTGACCACCCGGTCCCCGATGACGATGTCGCCCGATGTGATCGGGATCAGCCCCGCGACGAGATTGAGCGTGGTTGTCTTGCCGCAGCCTGAAGGGCCGACGAGCGCAACGAACTCGCCGTCATTGACCGTCAGCGAGACGTCGTTGACAGCTTTGAAGCTGCCATAGGTCTTGACGAGATCTTTGAGGACCACGTGGGCCATCGGCAATTCCCTAGTGCTTGACCGCGCCTTCTGTAAGGGCGCGTACGAAGTATCGTTGCAGGACGAGGAACAGCACCACGACGGGCACGCTCATCATAAAGCTGGCCGCCATCAGGCCCGGAAAGTCCGTCGTATTCTCTGAGAAGAAGCGCTGGATGCCGACCGGCAGTGTCAACTGGTCGTTCTTGGTGAGGAAGGTGTAGGCGTAGATGTACTCGTTCCACGCGCCGATGAATGAATAGATCGCGGTGGCGATGATCCCCGGCGTCGAGAGCGGCATCACAATCAAGATGAAGGCCTGGAACCGCGTTGCCCCATCGATGCGCGCCGCCTGCTCGAGCTGCACCGGAATGTTGTCGTAAAAGCCCTTGAGCAACCAGATCGCCAGCGGCAGGCCGAAGGTGAGATAGGTGAGAATCAGCGAGCCATGCGTGTTCATCAACCCGAGCAGGCGCATCAGGATGAACAGCGGCACGAGAAAGATCACAGCCGGGAACATGTTGCGCAGCAGCACGGCGAAGAACAGGAAGTTCCGGCCGGGGAAACTGAAGCGCGAAAACGCGTAGGCCGCAGGGACGGCGACGATCACCGAGAGGATTGTCGTGACGGTCGACACGAAAAGGCTGTTCCAGAAGAAGCGGAGGAAGTCCTGGCCGACGCTGTTCTGGGGATCGAGCAGCTTCTCGTAGCTGGCGAGGGTAGGTTCGTCCGGCCACCATTGCGGCGGGAATTGCATCGCCGCGAACCCGGACTTGATCGAGGTGATCAGCATCCAGATCATCGGCACCGCGGTGTAAAGCAGCATGAACACTAGGAAGATGCGCCCGGCCCACCGCCATCCGTCGACGCGCATGCGGCGACGGCTCAGGCCTCGAGGGGCTGTCTTGGCAGTCGTGCTCATGCGCTCCCCTCTTTCCGCTCGTTGCCGCTTAGCGCACGGACGTAGAAGTAGCCGAGCGTCATCAGGATGAGGAACAGGAGCACCGAATAGGCAGATGCCACGCCCCAGCGCTGTCGTCCGAAGGCAAGCTCATAAATGTGGGTGATCCAGATATGCGATGCGTTGGAGGGCCCGCCGCCGGTCATGATCCAGGGGATGATGAAGGAGTTGAAGTTGGCCACCGCGAGCAGCAGGATCGTCACCGTCGAGACGTTGCGCAAGTGCGGGAAGGTGACGTGCCAGAAGCGCTGCCAGGCGCTGGCGCCATCGACCTGCGCGGCGCGCAGCAACTGCTCGGGCACCGTCTGCAGGCCGGCCATCATCATGATCATGGCAAACGGAAACTCGCGCCAGATATTGACGACGATCAGGGAAGGCAGCACCGTGCTGACGCTGTCGATAAAATTCGGCGGTCGGTCGGCCAATCCGAGGCCGACCAGCACCGCACCGATGATCCCGAAGTCCGAATGATAGATCCACTTCCAAATATAGGAGGCGGCGACCGCGCTGATGACCCAGGGAATGATCAGGATTGCGCGCAGGACACCGCGGCCGATAAAGGCGCGGTGGAGTGCCAGCGCGGTGGCAAACCCCAGGACAAAGGAGATCAAAGTGGATCCCAGTGTCCAGATCAGAGTGTTCCAGGTGACTTTCCAAAACACCTCACTGGTGAGGATGGCCATGTAGTTGTCGAAACCTATGAAGGTCTTGTCGCGAAGTTGTAGGCCAGGCGGCGTCTTAAAGAACGACAGCTCGATCGTGTAGTAGATCGGATAGGCGATGACGATGAGCATCACGGCGATCGCAGGGAGCACGTAAGCGTAGTCAGCGCGATGATCCCATATTTTCCGTAGCACGCCGGACCTACCGGATTGCAATCTTCGGCGAGCCTCGGCCTTGCCGGTCACGATCGTCACTGTGGCGCGCCCTTATTTCTTCTGAACGAACCGGCTGCACTATCGGTGCAGCCGGTCAGGCTTGGACTAGAGTCCGCCCATCAGGTCTCTTACCTTCTTGGCCGCGTCGTCCGCTGCCTGGTCGACGGTCATCGCACCGGTCAGGGCATTCTGCAGCATGTCCGGGACGATGATGTTCATGATCTCGGGGGCCTGCGGCAGCGCTGGGAACGGGATGCCATATGGTAGCATCGAGGTCGTCACATCGAGGAACTTGATGTTGTCTAGGCGTTCCTTCATCCATTTGGTCTTGAAGCCGTTAAGGTTGCCCGGGTTCGAGCCGGCGTAGGCCATCTTCAGCGACCATTCAGGGCTTGTCCACATGCAGATGATAGCCTTTGCAGCTGGCTCGTCGACCTTGCCGCCCTCGACATATTCAGGCTTCAGAATGTGAATGTTCGAGCCGCCGAACACGACTGCGCGCTTGCCGTCGGGGCCAGTGGGAATCAGGCCATAGCGCATGTTGTCGATGACGGTCTGCGCCTTATCCTTGTCGGCGCCCGTCGCCTTCTTCTGCAGGTCGAGCATGACGTCGTAGTCGGACGGATGCGAGATCATCATGCCGAGCTGGCCGGCGAGGAACAGGGGCTGGTTATCGGCCTGCTGGTTGGTGAGTGCCGAAACCGGAACCGACTTGTCGCGAACATACATGTCGTACGAGGCTTGCAGCGCGGCCTTGCTCTGCGGGCTATCGAGCTTGACCTGCTCATAGGTCGGGTTCGCGGTGGCTTCGTCGAAGACGCCGCCGCCATAGGCCCACAGCTGCGGCATGAAGCGGTACGGCGTATTGCCGGCATTCTTGCGAGCCACGAGGCCGTAACCGGCAATGCCGAGCTTGTCGTGGATCTGCTTGGAATACTTGACGACGTCGTCCCAGGTTGCCGGAGCCTTGTCCGGATCGAGGCCCGCACGCTTGAAGATGTCGGCGTTCCAGATGAACGCCATCGTCTCGTTGTTGGTTGGAATGCCGTAGGTCACCCCTTCCCAGGTCACGGCCTTCATGGCGCCGGGCCAGAAGTCCTCGGTGGAATACCCCACATCCTCGGGTTTGAGCGGCTCCAGATAGCCTTTTGAGGCGAACTCGGTACCACCCAGGATTTGCAGGCGGACCGCCATCGGCGCGGCATTGCCCAGGAGCGCCGTGCGGAACTTGTCAAGAAGGTCGTTATAGGTGAGGGCCTGTTCCTCGAGCTGGATGTTCGGATAGGTCTTGCGGAAGGTCTCGAAGAAATCCTTATAGTACTGGCGCAAAAGGTCGGGGTCGCCCTCGAACACGCCCTGATACCAGAACGTCAGTCGCCCCTTGTAGTCGAGGGGGGTGACCTTGGCGCAATCGGCCGCCGTGTCAAAATCCTGTGTGCCCGCAATGGAGCGTACATATTCCGGCGACCACTTGCTGAGGTCGACCGGCGGCGCTCCCAGCGCCGAAGTGGACATCAGCGATGCCATCAAAGCAGTGGCGACAGTGCCGCGCAGGACCGCACTGCCGAGCGTAATCCTCGTCATAGGTATCCTCCCTGTTCTGCATGCCGCCCTGCGCCGAGGCAAAGCGGTCTAGCTCGTTCGACCGCGGGACGCCTTTCTGTTCTATGTATCCCTTCGATCATTTTGTACGTTTTCAGATCGTGGATTGCCTGTCAACGCGTTGAATCGTACATTGTTTGCGGAAACCGTGTGTGATATCGGGCAGGGTATGTATTGATTAGGGAGCCGGCCTTGGCCGAAATGAGCGATTTCAAAGCGATACCACCTGTGGGCACTGATCCAATCGGGGCATCCAGCGAGGGCGCCTCGCTTTATGAACTCATCAGGGAAGACATCATTGAGGGACGGCTCGCCGCCAATGAACGGCTTGTGGTTACCGATCTCGCCCGGCGTCACGGCACCTCGACCAACCCCGTGCGCGAGGCCCTGCAGCTCTTGCGCGGGGAGGGTTTTGTCATCTTTCTTCCCAACCGCGGGGCGCGCGTCCGACCCATAGATCAGGATTTTGTCCGGGATATCTATGAAATCGGTGTTTTGATTGAGCCGGCCCTGACGCGATGGTTTGTGAATATGGCCACCGGCGAGGACATCGCCGAACTCGAACGTCTCCAGGGCCTGATTGAAGAGAACAACTTCGCCGACACCTTCAGGCACAGTGAGCTTGATACCGCTTTCCACACCGTGATGTACCAGCGGCACTATAACCGCCATGCCGCCGAACTTTGGTGGAAGCATCGCGAAGTGCTGCGAGCCGTCAGCCGACGTTTCAATTTCACGCTCGCGCGGCGTGCCGCGATCATTCGCGAGCACCGCGAACTCATCGCGCACGTAAAAGCGGGAGAAGCCGACAAGGCGGCCGAACTCGTTTCCCGCCATGTCGAGGGTTCCGGCCGGCATATTCTCGAACAGATGCGTGCGCGCAACGCCGCTCGGGCCGGATAGGAACGAAGGTCCAGTCTCGAACATCGTTAGCCTGGCTATTTCAGATAAAGGAATTGAGATGAAAATCACGAGCATTCGGCCGTGGCTGATCAAGTCCGATGCTTCTTATTGGGGAGAGTTCCTGTTCGTCGAAGTGACGACCAACGAGGGGGTGAGTGGCTGGGGAGAGATCACCACCACTACAAAGCTCGCCAACCGCGCTCTCTGCACGATCCTGCGGCAGATCGGTGTCGCCGTGACAGGCGAGGATCCAGCGCGTATCGAGCACCTCTGGCACAAGATTTTTCGCAGCTTCACCTACATGGGCAGCCGCGGCGCCGCCGTCGAATGCGTGAGCGCCATCGATATAGCCCTCTGGGATATCCGGGGCAAAGTCCTCGGTAAGCCGATTTACGAGCTGCTGGGCGGACCAGTACGCGATGAAATCGCGCTCTACACCCATCCCAACCAGGCCAAATTCACCAGCAAGGAGGCTGTCGTCCGCGAAATTCTAGACATCGTCGAGTCCGGACACACCGCGCTCAAGTTCGATCCGTACCCCCACCAGGGCCGCAGCGCCGATGGCCTGCCCCGCGAACAGCGGGACGGCTACCTCGATGGCAGTATGACTCGCAAGGACGAGCGCGAAGCCGCCGAACTCACGGCTCTGATCCGCGAAACGGCGGGGCCCGATGTAGACATTCTCATCGATGCGCATGGCCGCTTCGACGTTCCCACCGCCATTCGCCTCTGTCGGAGCCTCGAGGAAGCCGGCCAGATCGATTGGTTTGAGGAGCCCTGCCCGCCCGAGAGCCTCAACGCCCTCAAGCAGGTGCGAGAGAAGGTCAGTGCCGCCATATCGTGGGGCGAGCGCGGGCACACGAAGTGGGATTTCGTGCCGGTACTCGAGAACAGGCTCGCTGACTACATCATGCCGGACGTCACCTGGACCGGCGGCATTACCGAACTCAAGAAGATTTCTGCCCTATGCGAAGCCTACTACGTCCCGGTCTCGCCACATGACGCCGCGGGACCGATCAACGTGGTTGCGGGAGCGCAGGTGATGATGACCGTTCCTAACTTCTACAAGCTCGAAACGTCGGAGTGGAACCTGGGCAAATACGATCACCTCATCGACAGACCACTCGACAATTCGAACGGCAGCCTCAAGCTGACGTCGAGGCCTGGTCTCGGTATTGAGATGGACCGTGACTACCTGCAGGCCCACGAGATTGAGCTGGGCTAGCAACGCCCTATGCCGGCCCGGCGTGCGGGCGACAAGCCCCATCCACCAGAACGAGGATAAGTCATGGCAAAGACGGGTGGCGCCGACGAGGCGCTCAATCGGGTGAACGCGAACTCTAAGCCATCCCAGCTTCGCATCACCGACATGCGGGTAGCCGAAATCATCGGCGCGCCGTTCACCTCAACCCTGCTCAAGATTTACACCAACCAGGGCATCGTCGGACTTGGCGAGGTGCGCGACGGCGCCAGCGCCACCTACGCGCTGATGCTGAAGAGCCGGCTGCTTGGCGAGAACCCCTGCAACATCGACCGCCTGTTCCGCCGGATCAAACAGTTCGGCGGACACGGCCGGCAAGGCGGCGGCGTCTCGGCGATCGAAATCGCGTTGTGGGATCTCGCCGGCAAGGCCTATGGCGTCCCCATCTACCAGATGCTCGGCGGCAGGTTTCGGGACAAGGTGCGCCTCTATTGCGATACCGACGCTACCGTGCCGAGCGGCACCGAGACCGGCAAGCGCCTCAAGCAGCGCATGGCGCTCGGCTTCACGTTCCTCAAGATGGATCTGGGCCTGATGCAGATCGCGGATGTACCCGGTGCGGTCGTGTCTCCTGCCGGCTCACTTGAAGGGTACCGCGTCCAGCCCGGCCGCGGCCCGGTCAAGACTCTTGAAGAGCGGCGCGCCCGCAACGCTGCCTACGATTTGCACAACGTCCCCCACCCGTTTACCGGCCTCCATTTTTCCGACAAGGGCCTCGACCTGCTTGAGCAGTACATTGCCGAGGTTCGCGACGTTATCGGCATGGATATTCCGCTCGCCATCGACCACGTCGGCCACATCTCGCTGCAGAGCGGTATTCGCCTCGCCAGGCGGATTGAAAAATACGTGCCAGCCTGGCTCGAGGATGTGATCCCATGGCAGTACACCGAGCAGTACCGACAACTGCAGGACGCCACCACGGTGCCGATCTGCACCGGCGAGGACATCTACCTCAAGGAGGGCTTCGAACCTTTGCTCAAGAGCGGCGGCCTATCCGTTATCCACCCAGACCTGCTCACCAGCGGGGGCATTCTCGAGACCAAGAAGATCGGCGACATGGCGCAGGACCACGGCGTCGCTATGGCGATCCATATGGCAGAAAGTCCAATCGCCGCAATGGCCGCGGCACATGTCGCGACCGCGACCGAAAACTTCATGGCGCTCGAATACCACTCTGCCGATGTCGACTGGTGGGACGATATCGTCACCGGGATTGCCAAGCCGCTCGTGAAAGACGGCTTTATCACTGTTCCCGACAAGCCGGGCCTGGGGATTGACGACGTCGTCGACGAGGTGATTTCGCAGCATCTGCAGCCGGGTGTCAGCGGCATCTGGCAGGCCACGGATCCCTGGGACGACGAGTATTCCTGGGATCGCACCTGGAGCTGAGGCGAAAAAATCCGAAGATGAAGATCACCGATCTCCGCTGTGCCGTCATCGGTAAACATCCCATCGTTCGCGTCGTCACCGACGAGGGCCTCTATGGCCTGGGCGAGGTCGAGTACACCAAGCCCTACCTCAAGCCCTGGGTCCTGCATTTTCGCGAGGCGCTGATCGGCGAGGACCCGACCGACGTCGAGCGCGTGATGCTGAAGATCCGCCAACGCGGCTCTTTCAAGCCATATGGCGCGGCGGTAAGCGCTATCGAGCATGCGCTGTGGGACATTGCCGGCAAGGCCGCAGGCGTGCCGGCCTACAAACTGCTCGGCGGCAAGGTGCGCGACAAGGTGCGCGTCTACAACGGCTCGATCCGCCAGAAACGCACGGGCGACCGGCCGGAGGATTACGCCGCTGACGTCAAATGGATGATGGAGCAGCCGCAGAACTTCTTCATGATCAAGCAAGGAATCTCGTTCCACTCAAACATGAAGGACACCATTGAGGGCTTCCATTACGGCGTGACGCAGAAGAAGGCCGGCTATCACGGTGCCATGGATCAAGGCGTGATCAGCGAGCGCGGTTTCAATCACATGCTCGACTGCGTGATCGCGATGAAGGAAGTGCTGGGCGACAAGGTTAGCCTGGCGCTCGACTGCGGCCCCGGCTGGATGCTGCCCGATGCAATTAAGTTTGCTCGCGCGGTCGAGAAGTACAATTTGATGTGGCTCGAGGATATGCTGACTGGCGACTATGTGCCGTGGGTCAATCCGCAGGCCTATCGGGAGCTGACCACCTCCACCTCGACGCCAATCCATACCGGCGAGCAGATCTACCTGCGCCATAATTTCAAGGAGCTGATCGAAACGCAGGCGGTCCGTATCATCGGTCCGGACCCGGCCGATATCGGTGGCATCGCCGAGCTGAAATGGGTAGCCGAGCACGCCCATATGCACTCGATCCTGATGGCGCCGCACGGCACGGCGAACGGCCTGCTCGGTCTCGGCGCGTTGATCAATGTCTGCGCCACCTTACCCGCCAACTACATCGCCTTCGAATACCCGAGCGCCTCCGATCCCTGGTGGGAGGACCTTGTGATCGGCCTGCCGTCGCAGATCGTGAAGGACAGCATGGTGGACCTGCTGGAAGCGCCGGGGCTGGGCCTCGATATCGACGCAGAAGCAGCCAGGAGGTATCTCAGGGAAGACGATGCGGGCTTCTTTGACTGAACCATCCTTCTTGCTCCACCCTGCACCACGCGGACCGCGTCACGCAAATTGGCATGCGGAATGACCGTTTCGGGGCCGGAAAGCGGAACGTCGGCTTTCGGGATGATTGGGCTAGAAAGCCGTCCTTTTCATCCAGCGTAGTGCGACCGCATTGCGCCGGAAGTTGAAGGCAATCGACGCGACTGGCGGCCGTATCTGACACTATGTTCCCTTCACGATCCTCGGCTTAATCGGTCGGCGGGATTGAGCCGCTCTCTCGAGGGCCATGGCCAACCGCTTCTCGTCTTCGATGGCACGATCGACTGCCTCGATTTCTTCTTGGAGCACCTTCAGCTCGGCTCCGTAGCTGGAGCCGTCGCTGTCCCCGATCTGAAAGCCACTTGCCCGCATAGCGTCCCGAGTGTGGTGCACGTTACGGACTCCTTCGCGTCGAGTCGCGACCAGGATTTCCCTGAACTCTTCAAGACGTTCAACGTGATTGCGAGGCATTTGCGTTCTCCTATTTCGTCGTCATCGTCGCTGACGGCGTTTCAGCACGGCAAAAACTTACGGCGCATAAGGTTTAAGCGACTCTAAGAGATACGCTCGACAGAGCATGAATGCGGAAGCTCAAATTTGAACGTCTTGCAATAGCGTGGAGCGCGGAAGCCGGAAAATTGGCTTGCGTCTGCGGCTCGGCGCGGTTGCCGGTCAACCCGGGCCGATTCTGGATCGCGAGGATCCGTTTCTGAGCGCACAACGACGCATGGCCTGCACAGCCTGTGCGATTGGGGAATCGGCGCTCGGCCTTCCAAAGGCCGCTTCCAGACATCGCCTCCGAGGTCAGTTACGGAGAGCCTTGAGCGCACGTGCGAGGAGCCGGGTGTCATTTAGCTGGATCACGCACGTCTCGAACTCTTTGGTCGGGCCGTGCCAGCGCAGCTCTTCGACGTTATCGAACAGCTGAGCGTCCGTGCGCAGCGTCGCCAGATTTTTGAACAAAAGCGCGAGCTCTCTACGCTTGCCGAGGGCTTCAGGCGGAAAGCTTTCAAGAGGGCCGTATCGGCCAAGCAGCCGGGCGGCTGACACCAGGCCGATGCCTTCGAGACCGGGATAGCCATCGGCGGCATCACCCACGAGCGCGAGGAAATCTGGAATCAGGGCCGGTTCAACTCCGAACTTCTCGCGCACGCCGGCGGCATCGCGAATTTTCTGAGTCCTGCGGTCTACCTGGACCACATGGTCACCGCGCACACACTGCGCGATATCCTTGTCCGGCGTCCAGATGCACACCTTCTGCACGCGATCATCGGCAGCCGCGCTGTGTGCCGCGGATGCCAGCGCGTCGTCGGCTTCCAGCTCGATCATCGGCCAGACCGCCACTCCCATCGCCGCCAGGGCTCTCTCGAGGGGGTGAAACTGCGCGAACAATGTCGGCTCGATGCCATCCCCGGTCTTGTAGGCGGGCCAGAGCTGATTTCTGAACGATTCGACTACATGATCGGTAGCCACCCCAATGTGTGTGGCACCATTCTCGATCATCTCCAACACTGTGTTCAGGACGCCGACAACGGCGCCAAACGGCTTGTCTTGGCCGTTGTTGAACCGGCGTTGGCCATAGAAGTGGCGAAACAGTTCGTATGTGCCGTCTACTAAATGAACGATCATCGCAATCCTCGAGGAAACAGCATCCGGCCCGGTCTGCAAAGCTAGACCGACAGTTGGCCTTCTCCAAACCTTGATGTTGGTGCGCTCGGCCGTCCCGTACGCCAACCGCAAGCCATGTCTCTCGCCGGAGCAGCTTTCCTTCCAGTCTCAGGCGGATACTTCTTTCTCCGCTTACTCGCTTTTGCAACAGGGGACCATTTGGTTCGCGGGAGTATCCCTTCTTCCAAACCCAGCGAAAAACGGTTTGCGATGCTGTCGCAACTTGCGCGCGCAGGACGGAAATGGCGACCTTTAGACGCTCGGATAGAACCGGTCGATCCTTCGAAGGAGGTGGTCATTGGGAACATTATCGTCGAGACAGAAATCGTAGAACAACTGCGCCGGTGCCATCTGCGATCCCATCATCGTCCATTCCTCCAGAATCAAAAGGTGGATGAATCACGACACCGCAAGCCGCTTAACGCCCACCAAATCGCCGCGGACGAAGTGGTGAAATGGTGCACCAACGCAGAGGCCGGCGTGATCTCAGATCGGGCATCCTTAGTCGCCGGTGCCCCAGCCGAGCGTCTACGCCGCAGCGCAGGGCGCGCGCGGTCTGGTTGTTCATGCCTCGAGTGGCTGGAATATTCCCGACAATTGGTTCGCATGTCGCGCCCGCAGCGCGGCGAGGCGGGCAATGGTATCGGAGATTTTCCGCAATGGAGCCGTCCCTGTTCTGACGCCTGGAATGGACGGCAATCTGATTAACGCAATGCAGCAAATATCGTTGCTGCACCGCACAATAACAAGAGAGCTGGGGGAGATGGAGCCCTGCCGACCTCTGAGCCGGCCGGGAGTAGACGTCTTCAGCCTCGACTAGCTGTGAGATAGAGCGCGTCTTTTTCGTCGTCGCGCTTCTTGCCGCCTAACGCTGCCGCTGCTCTGGCGATGAACGCACCGATGATGAGAGACAGCGCGCCAACCAGCGCGAAGGTGGCGCCGGCTTTGTTTTCCTGCGCCAGCAATCACGCCGTCAGTTCCTGAACGGGGAACATTGCGCCAGCAGCTGCCTCACCCGAGAGCTATAAATAGTCGCCGACAAACGTGCCCGCGCTGTGAAGAGCGCGCCAACCGGCACTCAATCCTGCATTCCAAACCGGCCAGGCGTGAATCATATGCGGCCAAATTTCGAGACGTACCTTGACGTCAGCCGCGCCAGCGGCTGCCGCGAGCCGAGTTGCGTCCGACAACAGCGTCTCGGCCGAACCGACTTGTATCAGCATTGGGGGAAATCCGGTCAGATCGGCAAACAACGGCGAGATCCGGGGATCGCGCCGGCCAACGACATGGGAGGCATAGGCGGTCGCCAGTTCCTCCAAATATGCCCGGTGGATGATAGGGTCGATCGCGTCCTTAGTTGATAGTGTCGCGCCGGACATCGAAAGGTCCGTCCAGGGGGAAACCAGCCAAAGACATCGCGGCAACCGCTCCCCTGCCGCGCATAATATACTGACCAAGCACAGGGTGAGGTTGCCGCCCGCACTGTCTCCGCCAACCACGATGCGATCCGGCGCGATCCCTTGCCGGCTCAGAAAGCGCCATGCGGTGAGTGCGTCTTCATGTTGCGCAGGAAAAGGATGTTCCGGCGCGCGTCGATAGTCGATCGCGAGGGTGCGCATTCCCATTGCTCGACCTGCCTCAGTCACCATTCGACGATGACTTTTGAGAGAGCCGGAGCAGTAGCCACCACCGTGGAAAAAGAGCAGAACCTTATCCCTGTCACTCTCAGGCGCTAGGGACCACTCGCCCTCAAGGCCATCGAAAACCACATCCTCGCATAGGATGTCGTTCGCAATCGGCCACACCGAACCAACCTCATCGAGCCGTGCCCGGCGTTCGTCCCAGCCTACCGGTCGTGGCTTTGACGTCAACAAGCTGCGGACGGCGTTGATCTCCGTCAGATCGAGGTGTTCATCCACATCGCTCATTTTGCTTTCCTACCCCATCAAGCATAGAAAACCGGCGGATAGCAGCAGGCATATGTCTTCCATAAAGCGCAATGCCAGCGCTGGGAGTTTTTCGTTACAATTGCGGCATGGCGAATACACAGGACGACAGGTCGCCCACAAACCCGCTCGTCATCTTTTAGCACTGCCCCCCGCACATGGTCGAATATTGCATCTGCTATTTGGCCGCTTGGGGTTCGTTCTACGACCCCTTATCGGACCAAGATCATCCTCGTTACTGGCGCCTGCATCGGCTCGGGCGCAACACCGCACTCAGCATCGGACGCCGCGGCGGTGACGTGTTATCACCTACCATAGCCGGAGCGAGGACGCTTGGGCCGTCGTCGCGGGAGACAGGCAACGGGTTGCAGGGCGGGAGCGTCTGCTCCTTAGAGCGGACCTGCTGTCTCGGCCAGCGCATCTGCCTGGTGAACATCTGCCTCCGAGGATGCACGAGACCAACAGGCGCACGGATCAAGCCGACGAATTCTCATTGAGCGGAACGGATAGGGCGCAAGCTTGCGTTGCATGGCGAGGACCCGCGGAGCGTCTGTCCTTTATGCGAATGACACCGGGTGGAAAGATATCATAGCTCGGGGCCAGCTTGTCGCAGTTCTTCCCGACGGCGGCAGGCCAGACGAGGCACACGGCGTCCTTCCGACTTAGCTCGGAAGAGTGCCAGATCGGCGGCATTGACAAAATCGCTGGAGTCTCGTTCTCGTTGTTCACCGTTATTGCCCCGACGCTGATGGTCACGCGATCCTGGCCGTGCTGTTCAAGTCCCGCACGCCCTGCACGAGCCGCTCTGCGGGGTCCCCGGCCCTCGCGGATCGCCGGCATCTCGGACGAACCGACGCCTCATAGCAGTGACAGATTGTTAGGTGGCAGCTTCAGGGCGGGCCGAAACCAGCCCATACCGGGCACAGAGCTCGGCCACACTTCCGGGATCCATGTCGAGCTCGTACTTCCGGAGCAGCCCGGGCATCTTTTCTTGATCGGGCCACAGCGCCGCGAGCTCTCGGAAGTAGTTCTCGAATCCCGCAGGAGAGATCAGCTCGATGATCTCGCACGGCTCGTCACCAGCGTTCCAGAAGGTGTGCCACTGGTTGCGCGGCTTGATCACCCAGGTACCTGGTTCAGCGGTGACGACATCATCGCCAAGTAAAGCGCCGAGCCGGCCGGTGAGAACATAAGAATACTCGTCTTCCCGATGATGCCGATGAAGCGGCGCCGCCAGCGCATGAGGGGCAAGAGGGTGGTGAACCACTGAGAAGCGCTTGTCGCTCGCTACGCCCTCAATCTTCCACTGGATTCCGAAACCGCCAATTGCGAAGGAGTCGCCGGCACTATGCGGGATAGTGATGGGGGCGGCCATGGTTCCCTCCTTGGCTGATGATCGGTGAACGTTTATGTTCACTCATCGATAAACTCGGATTCGGCTCTCGTCAAGATGGGTAATCACGTGCGTTCACCGAAAGTGCCACCTCGGCGCTACAACCTCAAGGCCCGGGCCGACAAACAGGCTGAAACGCATCGGGCACTCGCGCGCGCGGCATCCGAGTTGCACCATACCGTGGGGCCTTCGCGAACCACGATCAGCGCGATAGCCGAAAAGGCCGGGGTGCAGCGCCTCACGGTGTATCGCCACTTTCCCGACGAGGAGGCGATCTTCACCGCCTGCACCGCCTATTCGTTCGAGCTCGACCCCCCGCCGAGGCCAGATACATGGATCGGCATTGAGAACCCGCAGGAGCGTCATCGAACTGCACTCAAGCAGCTCTACGGCTACTACCGCCGCAAGCGTCAACTCCTCGCCAACCTTTACCGCGACGCCGAGATGCCAGTGGTGGCTGCTGCGCTGGAGCGGAGGCGTACGATGCTCCAGCGAGCAGCGGAGATACTGCGTGCGGGCTGGAAGGTAAGTCCAGCCCGGCTTCGATTCTTCAGCGCAACGCTCGCACACACCCTCGAGTTCTCGACCTGGTTGTCGTTCGCCGAGGGACAAGGCCTGTCCGATGCTGAAGCCGTTGAGCTTGCCGTCCGTCTTGTGACGTCATCAGCGCGCTGAATGTTACTGCTCGTGCGCGCCCTCGGGCCACACCCGTTCGCGTCGTGACGACGGCGTGGCCGCGCCCGCTTCTGGGCTCATTCCTGTCGTTCGATCACTCAGGGTCGAAAGGCCCCTACCCTCCTTGAAGACGGTGGCTGAATGGGAGACGGGACACCGGAGATGCAGGCGCGTCGGCCAGGACCTTTCCATAAGCCTCATTGCACAGGGACCGCTCGCCATGAAGACCGGATCGGCAAGGTTGCCCGCGATCCCCTGCTTTCGGTCAAAGCTTTTTGGGACATCGGAGTGCGAGACGCGACGGCAATCTGGATCGTCCAGTATGTCGGTCGCGAGATCCAAGCGCTCGACTATTACGAGGCGGTACGTCAGCCGCTGGCAGCGCATTTGGAGTGGCTTCGCACCAAGGTTTACGGCGGCGCCGAATGTTTCCTGCCGCATGATGCTTCCCATGAAGACGCCGTCACCGCGATCCGATTCGAGGACCACATCCGCTCCGCCGGCTTTGACGTCACGACGGTGCCAAACCAGGGCAAAAGGCCCGGCCCTGAAGCGTGTCGAGGCAGGCCGCCGGCTGTTCCCGCCCTTGTGGTTCAACGAAGCGACGTGTTCGCCGGGTTTGGACGCCTTGGGATGGTATAACGAGAAGTACGACGAGGCGCGCAACATTGGTCTCGGACCGGAGCATGACTAGTCGAGCCACGGCGCCGACGCATTCGGCCTGATCTGCGTGGCTTATGAGGAGCCGAGAAAGCAGCCAGTGTACGTGACGCCAGATCTGCGCTGGGTTTTGTGAGGCATAGACGAAGCGCTCGTGCCGGTGGGCTAGAGCTTCAGCTTTGCCCTTAATGCGTCGATGCGCTTGGAAGCCTCTGCCTTGCTGAGGTTCTCTTCAAAGCTTTCCTCATCCTCCGCCTGCTCACATAGGGTTTTCAGGTACGATGCTTGCGACGGGGTCATCGGATCCTCGCCGCTCACCCATTCATCGGGATCTTTGTCGACATTGGCCGAGGCATCAGTTTTGGCGCGCGGGTCTTCCATGGCAATCTCCTATCGTAGCAGGAGGAAATGCCTTTGATCTCTTTTTGTTCCTTGGCGGACTTGGCTTTTTGACCGTTGTGAGCACACTGCACCCTTCGAAGCCAATGAATCACGGTGAGAGCCGCCAAAGCTTGACCGCGCGTTCGTTCGTGCTGACCACGCAGTTGAACTGCATGGCGCGGAAACCTCGCGCAGCCGCATGCCCCAGAGAGTGCCTACACACCGGGTGGAAAGATCATAGCTCGGTGTTCCGGGCTAATCCGTAATCCATCCAATGGGCGCGTTGGGTAAGAAATCAGTAGACTTGATCGACCGTTTTGGGCAGAGCCTTGCCGCTGCAAAGGCAGGGCAGAGAAGAGTCAAGATAACGCATTGAGGTTCGGGCGCGGCTGAGAATAGCCGAGGCTCCAGTCACCTCAGGACGTCGAGAAGCGCCTTGGCCTCTTGGACGTCTGGTGTCTCAAAGCCCTCGGTGAACCAGGCATGCACGGGTGCGAGCAGATCGCTGGCCTCGGCGTGCTTGCCCTGATGGCGCCAGAGGCGAGCAAGATCGGTGGCAGCACGTAATTCCCAGGACTTCGCGGATTGACGCCGGGCGATTTGGATCGCGCGCTGGAACGCTGCGATCGCCTCGTCTGGCCTGCCGCCGTCGGGAAGAACTGCGACAAGCTGGCCTCGCAATCGATGCAGTTCAGCGTCCGGCCAACACTGCCCCGTCCGTTCGTCCGCCGCCAGAGCCTCGTCCAATGCGCCGAGCCCCCGTCGCACGTCCCCGGAGAGTGCGCAAGCCTCGCCAAGCAGGCCTAGAAAGAAGGGGCGCATCCACTCCGCGCCACTGCTCGTCCACTGCGCGAGCCCACTCTGGATCGCTGCAACGCCGGCTGCTGCCTGGCCTTGGCGGGCAATGGCCCAGCCTTTGACCACCGTCGCACCTGCGGTCCACAGATCAAATTTCTGCTCCCGGGCCAACTCCAGTAATGCTTCCGAGTGTTCGGCGGCTGATCCCGCGGTGCGGCCATAAGCACTCGCCATCGCGCTGTACATCAGCGCAAATCCCAGCGTGTTCTTGTGGCCAACACGGTGCGCCAAGCTCAGTGCGTCGGCTTGCCGGCCAGCTGCCTGATCGGGATAGCCAAGTAGCCATAGCACCCAATTGAGGTGCGATAGCGCTGCAACTCCGAGATCCTGGCCGAAAGTAAAAGCAGTCGAGCCGTGCCGCTCTCGATCGTAAAGCTCAACGGCTTGCTCGAGGTGCTCGCGGGCGACAAGCAATTCGCCCATCATCTCGTTGGTTGCACCGCAAACCCGGTGCGCGACGCACAATCGCTCGGGATCGCGGTGCTGCTCGGCTAATGCTAGAGTCTGTTCGGCCAGCGCGTTTTGCTCGCGTAAAGCCATCCGGACGTATTGGACAGCCCAGTACCCATACAGCACGGGAAATTGTTGTTGGATGTCGCCAACGGCCTCAACCAAGTCCCGGGCACGGGCGAAAGCCGCGGCGGTCTCCGGCGCAGCGTAGCCGTAGCGGGCGATGCATGCCTGGCCGAGCATCGTCCGGAGATGCAGCTCGCGCTCTGCTTGAGCGCCGCTTTCGGGCAAGCTTCGCACGAGGTCGATGCTCTTGGTGAGATGGCCTATGGCCTCCGCAGCGGCCGAGCGCCGGAACGCGTGCTCGCCTGCCAGCTGCCAATATTCCGCGGCACGCCCTGCCAAACCCGCTTGGGTGAAGTGATGGGCGAGCAGTTCGGGTTGGGTCTCGACCGCCTCCGACCACCGCTCTTCCAGCACTGTAGCAATGCGGGCATGCAGCTTCCGTTGTGTGCTACGCAAGAGGCTCGCGTAGGCGGCGTCTTGAACGAGCGCATGCTTGAACGAGTAAGTGGCTTCGGGCGGCGTGCCGCGGCGGAACGCGAGACCGCAACTTAAGAGTTCGTCCAATCCTTGCGCCAATGCCACGTCGGGAAGTCCCGCCACCGCGGCCAGCAGCTCATGGCCGAACTCTCGGCCGATTACCGCACCGGTCTGCGCAACCTGTTTTGCGACTGGCAGCCGATCCAGCCGCGCCATAAGGGAGCCCTGTAAGGTGCTGGGCACTGGAAGCGCAGAGTCAAGGACACCGGGCTGGTTGGCCCCCTCGAGCACGGCCTTGGTCAATTCTTCGATGAAAAGAGGCACACCGTCGGTCTCCGCCACAATGCGCTCCAGCAACCCGATCGGCAGCGTCTGGCCGACAACCACCTGGCTTGCGAGCATCGCTGCCTGGCGATCGCTGAGACGGCTCAGCGCAATCAAGATCACGCCGGATTGGCCGACCCAAGGCGCTTGAAACTCTGGCCGGAAAGAGATTACCACCAGCGCCGGCAGCGAGGCTAAGCGCATGATCAACCTGTCAAACAACTCAAGCGAGCTTGGGTCGGCCCAATCGGCGTCCTCGAACAGCATCAGCAGGGGGGACCGGCGGGCCCTTTCGTCGAGAATCTGCTGCAAGGCTCTGAACGTCTGTTCCTTCTTGCGCTCCGGGCTGAGCGCTAGTGGTGGATACCGCTCTCCACCTGGCACGCCGAGCATCTCGGCAATGAGCGTCAGCTCTTCGGCGGTGGCGCCGAGGGGGAGTAGCAGGGCTTCCAGCTTGTCGAGCCGTACGTCCGCCGGCTCGCCGCGCACAAAGCCTGCCTCATTCCTCCACCGTGCGATGATAGGCTGCAGTGCGCTGTCGTGGTGGTGCGGCGAGCAGAAGTACTTAAGTTTTAGATGCGCCTCCCCGGCCACGCGCTCCTCAAGCGCAGCGATCAGGCGGGACTTGCCGATGCCGGGCTCGCCGGAGATGAGCACCACCTGCCCTTCGCCGTCCTTTGCGTGCCGCCAGCGGCGCAGCAGCAGGTCGAGTTCGTCATCGCGCCCGACCAGCGGCGCGAGGGAGGCGGTGTGCATTGCCTCGAAGCGGCTCTGAACCGCAGCCTCGCCCAGCACTTGCCAGGCGCCCACGCGGCCAGACAGGCCCTTTAGATTGAGCGCGCCAAGTTCGCGGCACTCGAACAATCCGCCGATGCGCCGCCGTGTTTCTGCGTCAATCACGGCACAGCCGGGAGTAGCGCGCGATTGTAGTCGCGCGGCGATGTTTGGAGTTTCACCTATCACCGTCTGCTCTTGTGCAGCGCCGGCGCCCAGCAAGTCGCCCACTACGGCGAGGCCGGTGGCTATGCCGATGCGCGCGGCCAACCGTTCACCGGCTGGCGCGGCCTGGCCGACCGCCTGTAGCGCAGCCAAGGCGGCACGCACGGCACGCTCGGCATCAGTCTCGTCACCATGTGGCCAGCCGAAATAGACCAGTACCCCGTCACCCATGTACTTCGCGACGAAGCCGCCCAGGCGGCCAACAGCCTCCGCCACGCAGCGGTGGTAGCTCCCGATGACCTCACGCATGTCCTCTGGGTCGAGGCGGCTGGCGAGCGCCGTCGAGCCGACGAGGTCGACGAACATCACAGTGAGCTGCCGCCGCTCAGCCTCGAGAAACGGCAGGGCGGTCCCGGAGTCGGCCGTGGGTGCCACGGGAGGGCTGGGCGCCGGAACTAAGCCAGCACGCAGGGCCGCGATGGCGGCGAGCAGCTTACGGCGGTGACCGATTGAGGTGATGCCGAGCCCGCTCAGATCGTCGGCTGTGAGGTCGGCGACGACCTCAGCATCGATGTCGTTCTCGCGGAACGCTTGTTCGTACTGTCCCAGGCCGAGATCACGCAGCCATGCGCTGATGTCCATGGGCTCCCCCGGCTTCGTCGTTTCGGATCGCCAGGTTCTTCAGCCTACCGCAAAACGGCAGGGAATGCGCGCGGAAACCTCACGAGCCGACTGCAGCGAAGGGCAGCTTCTGGGCGTTATCCGGCGCGATCCCCCGTCGCTCATCATCATCAATGTTTCTTGGCAGGAACTCGCACTCGCCCATGCCGCCGCGTCCAGTGGGGCGATCGCGGCACCGTCCGCAGAGCCTGGCGGACGCCCTATTCCATTGCCGACCACTGTCAAAAAAGCCTGTTAACCAAATTTTTTAACCCGCCGATGCTTATTCGCGAGACTGAAGGGTGAGGTGATCATGTGTGATTCAAACATAACCGTGTTTCCGCTGCATCGGCGGCGAAAATTGGTTCAAGGTATCGCCCGGGTCCTGGAATCGAAGAACGGGGAGGACGCGAATGCCTTCTGGCGCAGTACCGCCAAGACAATTCTCATTCAACTGTCCGAATCAGGAATTGCACCGGGGCTGGCCAAACAGGAAGTTGGAGCGCTTCTTCACGCTGTATTAGGCGATATAGCCACCCGCAGTGCTGCGAAACTTGCAGAATAGAATCGGCTCAGGACGAGGGATTGCCGCGTGGAGACAGGATGCGCAGCATTCAAGACTGCGATGGTGAAATTCTGGCTGAGGGAACGGAGCTGGCTTCCAACCTTCTCCATTCCCGCTGACCAGATTAGGCGGCATCTCACCCGCGGCATGGCCAAGGCGTCTTCGCCGACCGAAGCCGATAAGCCTAGCCCGCCTTCCGAAACGGCTGAGAGCGGCGAGAAAGGATGAGATCGAGTTCGGCTTCGTCCTCGATGCCGGCCTGGAACAATGATATTAGCTCAGATGCTGCGCCATGGGCCATGGTCGATGCCATGCTGCACTGGTTGGCTGTGCAATGCCGGATAAATACCCGTTGCAGCATTTCGAGGTCATTAGGGTAAATGGCGATGTCTGCTGGGTGACGCATAGGCATGCGGTATTCCTCGGAGAGCCAACGCCCTCATTCAGAAGCTCAGGGGTGGCTGCTGACTACGTTGTATCGCACCCTACGCCGTAGCCGTCATTTAACAATGATATACCGGCCGGGGTTGTACCGGCCGCGGCTACTAGCCTCGGAAGGGCCGCCGTCACTCGGGCGAGGACGTTCGCCATCCGTCTAGTCTGCAGGTCCGGGTGAGCGGTTTTCCGGCGCTGCTGCGCTAACCATGGCGCCAGTCTATGCGCACAGCGCACATTCGCGAAGCAGGCGCGGCAGACGGACTTTGCGGTTGGAGATGCTCAGTTCAGCCTCGACGGCATCGGGCAGCGGCAATCTGAATGCACGATGATGCGCGTTCATGCAACCACCGCCATGCCTTCGCGTTTAGCCACCTTCAATCCTGGCGAGCGATAGAAATGACGGCGTTTATTCCGATTACAATTTACCTGAATCACAAGCCGGTGGTGGTCGCGTCGATAGCCGACGCTAAGACAGCGCTTCAGCAACCGTGGCCAGTCATGGGCAAGCCATCCCGACTTGAAGCAATCCGAATGGTTGACGAATGCCTGGCCGGACACTGCAGCCAACACGCTGCGATCGCTGCCTTCCAGACGGCCGCAACTGAACAGGGGCTTCTTAAGCGAAAGCCTCCAAGCATAGGCCTGAAGAAATTTGACCGGGTTGCTGAAGACCTGATGTGAGGTCATGTCGCCCTCGCCATCTTGAACAGCTGACATGCCTCGCCCGCCATCCCCTGTGCCGACCGCTTGCGCCGCGTCCAGGCTCGGTAACACTCGGGCCAAGCGTCGCCTTGCCCTCAAGGTCCAACTTATCATCTTAGAGCGGTTCATCGTTTCACGGAAACGCCGAACCGCTCTATCTCTTTGTTTTTGCGCAATTCCGGACGGGAAACCGTTTAACACTTTTCCTGGAATTGCCCTAAACGTTAACGCGAATAGCCTGAGCTTCCGCTTCGACCTCGCACTTCAGCGCTGCCTCGTGCGTTTCTTGACGTAGGAGGGACATGCCTTTCAACCACCGCGGCCCTCAGCGGCTGCGCTACGCGCTCAAGCGAAACCGCGTGACGTCGATGGCCGCGGCCATCAACGTCTGCGTGTAGGTAGCTTGCGGATTGCTGAAGATCGCCTCGGTCGGCCCTTCCTCAACGATCTTACCCTGCTTCATGACGATGATGTAGTCGGCCATGGCGCGCACGACAGCGAGGTCGTGGCTTATGAACAGATACGACAGTTCATGGTCGGCCTGCAGCTCGCGCAGCAGTTCGACGATCTGCTTCTGGACGGAGCGGTCGAGTGCCGAGGTCGGCTCGTCGAGGACAACCACCTTGGGCTTGAGAATCATCGCCCGCGCGATGGCGATGCGTTGGCGCTGGCCGCCGGAGAATTCGTGCGGGTAGCGATTGCGCGCATTCGGATCAAGCCCGACCTCGCGCAAGGCCTCGACTGCGCGCAGATCGCGTTGCCTGCCCGACAGGGTCGGCTCATGCACCAGAAGTCCTTCGGTGACGACTTGGCCAACGGTCATGCGCGGCGACAACGAACCGAACGGGTCCTGGAAGACCAGCTGCAACTCACGCCGCAGCGGCCGCATGGCCCGGCGGTCGGCGGCGGAAATATCGCGATCGCCAAAGCGGATGAGGCCATCACTTGGCAGGAGCCGCAGCAAGGCTCGGCCGAGCGTCGATTTTCCCGAACCGGATTCGCCGACGATGCCGATGGTCTGATTTCGTTTCAGCCGGATCGAAATGTGATCGACTGCGCGCAGGATCAGCGGCTCTCCAGCAAGAAACCCGCCGCCGATCTTGAAGGTCACTTCGACATTCCTGCCTTCGAGCAGGACCGGCGCATTTGGCGGTGGCGGCGCCTTGGTTCCGGTCGGCTCGGCGGCCAGCAGCATCTTGGTATAGGCATGCTGCGGATTGACGAAGATCGCTTCCGCCTCGCCCTCCTCGACGACTTCGCCGTAGCGCATGACATAGACGCGGTCGGCAAAGCGCCGGACAATACCGAGGTCGTGGGTGATGAAGACGATCGCCATGCCGAGCTTGCGCTGCAGTTCGGCGAGCAGCATGAGGATCTGCGCCTGGATCGTCACGTCGAGCGCCGTCGTCGGTTCGTCTGCTATCAGTATGTCGGGATCGTTGGCCAGCGCCATGGCGATCATGACCCGCTGGCGCTGGCCACCCGACAATTCGTGCGGATAGGATTTCATCCGCCGCTCGGGATCGGGAATATGAACCAGCCGCAAGAGCTTGAGCGCCTCTTCGCGTGCTTGCGCCGCGCCAAGTCCGCGATGCCGGCGGATCGGTTCGATCAACTGATTGCCGATCGAATAGAGCGGATCGAGCGAGGTCATCGGCTCCTGGAAGATCATGCTGATCTTGCGGCCGCGGATCTGATTGAGCTCGGACTTGCTTAGGGTCAAAAGGTTGCGGCCGCGATAGTCGACGACGCCTGTCGCCTCGCCGTTCGAGGCCAGCAGGCTCATCGCCGCCATCATCGTCTGGCTCTTGCCGGAACCGGATTCGCCGACCACGGCAACGGTTTCGCCTGCATTGACATGGATGTTGATGCCTTTGACGGCTTCGACCGCGCCATCGAGCGTGCGAAAGCGGACCCGAAGGTCCTTGACGCTGAGAATCGTTTCGCAAGTGTCCATCTCAACGATCCCTGGGGTCGAGAGCATCGCGCAGGCCGTCGCCGACGAAATTCAGCGCGAACAGCGTCGAGACGAGGAAGAAGGCGGGGAACAAAAGCAGCCAATTGGCGGTGCCGATGTTCTTGGCGCCGGTCGAAATCAGCACGCCCCAACTGGTCATCGGTTCCTGCACGCCGAGCCCGAGGAAGGACAGGAAACTCTCCAGGATGATGACATGCGGCACCAGCAGCGTCATGTAGATGACCACCGGGCCAAGCAGGTTGGGAATGACGTGGCGGATCAGGATGCCGCGTTGCCCGACGCCCATCGCCTCCGCCGCCTGGACGTATTCCTGCCGCCGGATCGACAGCGCTTGGCCGCGCACGATGCGCGCCATGTCGAGCCACAGCACGGCGCCGACCGCCAGGAACATCAGCACGAAGTTCCGGCCGAAGAACACCACCAGCATGATGACGAAGAAGATGAACGGCAGCGAGTAAAGCACATCGACAATGCGCATCATCACCTCGTCGACCTTGCCGCCGGCAAGGCCGGCCGTAGCACCGTAGAGCACGCCGATGACGCCCGCGACAACCCCGGCGAGCAGGCCGATGGCCAGCGAGATGCGCCCCGCCATCAGCGTTCGCGACAGCAGATCGCGGCCGGTATTGTCCGTGCCGAACAGGAAATATTGCTGCCTGATCGAAGCGCTCATCACCGCTTCGAGGCCGTCAGGCGATTTACCCTCGATCTTTGTATCATCGAAGGCATCCGAACGGTCGAGGTAGCGGACATTGCGGTCGTCGATCGGCTTGGGCGATGTGACGGTGACGAAGATGCGGTTGCCTTCCTGCCGCCACTCCTTGATGTCGACACGCATGCGCTTGATCGCCTCATTGAGCGCGGTTTCTATCATGTCGGCCTTCGGATAGGCCGAGAAGCTCGGCGGCGTGCGCACATGGTCGGCGTAGATGGTGGTGTATCGATGCGGCAGCAAAGACGGCCCGAACACGCTGATTACGGCGATAAAGGCAAGATAATACAGGCTGAACATGGCGGCGCGATTGGCCTTGAGCCGTGCCCAGGCATCGCCCCATAGGGAGCGGCCGACGATGGCCGGAGCGGTGGCTGCGATGTCAGTCATAGCGCACCCTCGGGTCGACGAAGGCATACATGACGTCGACGATCAGGTTGAAGACGATGGTGAACAGCGCGATCACCACCACGGTGCCCATGACCAGCGTGTAGTCGCGGTTGAGCGCGGCATCGACGAAATAGCGGCCGATGCCGGGAATAGAAAAGATCGTCTCGACGATGATCGAACCGGTGAGGAGCGCCGCCGCCGCTGGGCCGGTAAAGGAGACAATCGGCAGTATGGCGCCGCGCAGCGCATGCTTGACGATGACCGACCAGTCCGACAGGCCGAGCGCGCGTGCGGTGCGGATGTGGTGAGAGCGCAACGATTCGATCATCGAGCCGCGCATCAGGCGAGCGACGATGGCGATCTGCGGCAGGGCGAGCGTCAGCACCGGCCCGACCTTGTTGAGCAAGGCGCCATCGCCCCAGCCGCCGATCGGCAGCAGTTTCCAGGTCAGGCCGAACACAAGCTGGATCACCGGGGCGATGACGAAGGTCGGGATGGTGCTGCCGGCGGCGGCCAGCGCGATCACCGAGTAGTCGGCAAGCTTGTTCTGGTTGAGCGCGGCAACAGTGCCGAGGAGGCCGCCGAGCAGCAGTGCCAGGATCAGGGCCGAGGCGCCGATCTGGATTGAAACGGGCAGGCCCCTGGCAAACAATTCGGTGACGGTGAAATCCGGCATGTTGTAGCTCGGACCGAAATTGCCGCGCAGCAGATTGCCGAGATAGTGGACATATTGCAGCCAGAGCGGGTCGTTGAGGCCGAACTGCGCTTCAAGATTGGCCTTGATCTCGGGGCTGAGGCCCCGCTCCTGATTGAACGGGCCGCCAGGCGCGACACGTATCAGGAAGAACGCCATGGTCACGATGACGAACAGCGTCGGGATGGCGGTCAGGAGCCGCCGGAATACGTATCGTAGCATCGGTTCCCCGCTTTGCTAGCAAACCGGAGCTGCCGCCCCCAAACGCATGACCCGAACCGAAGGTTCGGAAAGGATCACGCGCAAAATCAAGGCGTTACAGCGCCCTTTGCACGTCCCGAAGGACGCGCGGCGCTGTAAAGGAGCGGCAGTCCGGCCAAGGAGATCAGTCCTTGGAGATGAAGCGGGACGGATGCACGTCCATAACGTTATCCTCGAAGCCATGAAGCTTCGGAGAAACGATATCCTTGTAGCTATAGTAGAGAAGCGGGATGTTGCCGACCTCGTCGACAAGGATGCGCTCGGCCTCGGCGAGTTCTTTCATGCGCTGTTCGGGCTTGCCGCCAGCGGCAGCCGCCTCGTCCATGGCCTTCTCGAATTCCGGGCTGTTGTAGCCCGAATAGTTGTTGCCGCTTGCCTTGCGGGAGATGCCGAGGAAGGTTTCCGGATCCTTGTAATCGGCAATCCAGCCAGCACGCGCCACGTCGTAGTCGCCCTTCTGCTCAAGGAAGGAGTAGTGGGTCTTGGTGTCGGTGTTGAGCAGCGTGACTTCGACGCCGAGCGGCTTCAACTGCTCCTGGATGGCGACCGCAGTGTTCTTGTGGTTTTCCGACGTGTTGTAGCGGATTTCCATCTTCAGCGGTTTCTCGGGGGTATAGCCAAGCTTCTCGAGTACCTTCTTGGCCTCATCCTCGCGGTCGATCTGCGACATATCCGCGTATTTGGCCATTGCCGGCGTATAGCCCTCAATGCCTGGAGGCACCATCGAATAGCCGGGCAGCATGGAGTTCTGCCAGACCTTTTCGGCAAGGAAATCGCGGTCGACTGCCATGGAGATGGCGTTGCGCAGTTCGACGTTGTCCCACGGGGCCTTGTCGGTCTTGATCGCAAAATAGTAGGTGCCGAGGTAAGGCCCGACGCGAATCTGATCGCCAAACTTGGCCTTGAGGTCGGCGAGCTGCTCGGTCGGGAGGTCGTCGTAGCTGTCGAGTTCGCCGGCCTCAAAGCGCTTCATCGCCGACGAACGATCTTCGGTCGGGATGTAGTTGACGACGTCGAGCTTGACGGTTGCAGCGTCCCAGAATTTCGGATTCTTGACCAGTTTGATGTGGTCGTTGGGAACCCACTCCGCCAGCGTATAGGCGCCGTTGGAGACCAGATTGCCCGGCTTGATCCAATCGGCGCCGAGCTTTTCCATTGAGGCCTTGTTGACCGGATAGGCCGCCTGGTGGGTCAGCATTTCGAGGAAATAGGGCGTGGGCGCCTTCAGCGTCACTTCCAGTGTATTTGCGTCGATTGCCTTGACGCCCATCTCCTCGGGCTTGGCCTTCTTGGTGTTCACCTCCTCGGCATTCTTCACGGGATAGAGCATCGAAGCGTATTCGGCGCCGGTGGCCGGGTCTTCCAGCCGTTGGAAAGCGTAGACGAAGTCATCTGCCGTGACCGGAGCACCATCCGACCAGACGGCGCCCTTGCGCAGCTTGAAGGTGTATACGGTGCCGTCGTCCGATACTGTCCAGCTTTCGGCGGCGCCCGGGATGAGGTTCGCCTTTGCGTCCTGCATGGTCAGCCCCTGGAACAGGTCACGCAAAATATTTGCTTCGTAGATTGTCGAGGTCTTGTGCGGGTCGAGCGACTCCGATTCGGCGGCGGTGCCGCGGTTATAGACGACCTCGGCGAAGGCCGGCGTGTAGAACGTGCCGGCGGCCAAGGCCATGGTTGTGGCGAACACCGTCGCCTTCAGCATATTTTTCAGCATGGAGTTCTCCCTGTCGAGGCGGCCGTTCAGCTGCGCCTCTTGAGTGTTGACGCCCCGAAACCGATTAGATGGCCCCTTTGAGCGCGCCGCCGGTTCCCTTTCCGGCAGCTGGTGGCCAAACAGTAACGTGGCGATTTTTTATTTCAACAGACTCGTTAGGTCACCCTAAGTAAGGCGCAGCGACAGGCCACTTCGCGACCGGCAGAACAGCGGCTTGCCTCGTTTCCCATTTCAAGCCTTCGTTTCCGGCCAGAAACTTGTCGTCGATTCCACTTTGCCGAAATGTCTTAATGCGTCTTTAAACAACGATGGGTTATATTTTTCGTGAGCTTCGGTATGTCTCGATGGGCGAAGGACATGAACCGCGAAGAAAGTAAGACAATCTCTATAGAGCGTCATAAATCGCGCCGTGTAAGACTCAAATTACGCCAGTTTAGAGAGCGGTCCGGAACTTCCGCCATTGAGTTCGCGCTGCTTTCGCCGATTTTTATCTTCCTTTTGCTCGGAATGGTTGCATATGGTATCTATTTCGGTGCAAGCAACTCCGTACAGCAAATCGCGGCGGACGCCGCCCGCACGGCGATTGCCGGGCTAAACGAAGGCGAGCGCCAGGCGCTGGTGACCAGTTTCGTCAACAACAATGCCGGCGGATATCCCTTCGTCAAATCCGACAAGCTGACCTATCAGGCCAAGGACAGCACAGCCGACGGAAACCAGTTCGTCGTGTCCGTCCAATATGATGCCCGTAACCTGCCGGTCTGGAACCTGTTCCCGGCACTGCCCATGCCTGGAACCACGATCTCACGCCAGTCGACAATCCGGGTTGGAGGCATCTGAATGTCGGAACCCTTGCTGGAGAGGATCGGCCGGGTCGCCCGCTCAATGCTTGGCGACCTGAAGGCGAACTTCACCGTCATGACGGCGCTGTGTGCACCGTTCGCGCTGGCGCTGGCCGCCTTCGCCATCGACGAAGGCTCGATCTATGTGGAGCGCCGGGAAGCCCAGGCAATGACCGATCTGGCGGCAATCACCGCCGCCTCCAACATCACGAACATTGAGGCCGCGGTGGTGACCACGCTCGGCGACAACGGAATGCCGGGTATCGTGGTTCAGAAGGCAGGACAGACGATCGCCCCCGCCCTCGGAAAAACCGTCGTGTCGGTCACCGCCGGCCGATACTCACCAGAGTCGTCGCTCGGCGTCGACAAGCGCTTCGAGGCCGGCAAGACGCCGTACAATGCCGTCCATGTCGCGCTGAAAAAGATTCCTGCCCGCTATTTCGCGAGTTCGCTTATTCCTACGCCGGTCATCGGCACCGAAGCCCTTGCCAGCGTCACGCCGCAGGCGATGTTCTCGGTCGGGTCCAGGCTTCTCAGCGTCAATGGCGGCATCCTGAACGCGCTTCTCAGCGGCCTCCTGGGCACTAACATCTCGCTCAGCGTCATGGACTATAACGCCCTGATCTCGGCCGATGTGAATGTGCTTTCGTTCGTCGACGCTCTTGCCGTCCAGTTGCAACTGACAGGCGTCAGCTATTCAGACGTGCTGGCATCAAAAGCGACCGTGGGCCAGGTAGCCACGGCCCTGGCTAACGTTTCAACGGTTGGCAGCAGCAGCAAGCTCGTTCTGCAGACAATCGCGTCCAGAACCACCAGCACTGTCAAAATCCCGCTCAATCATCTTGTCGACCTTGGATCAATTGGCCAGTTGGGCCTCGGACAAAAGCCGGCCGGTTTTTCCGTCGATGCAAGCGCCATGGGCATGCTGACCACCGCCGCCGCACTGGCGAACGGCTCCAAGCAGGTCGAGCTCAATCTCGGAGCCACCATTCCGGGGCTTACCTCCACCACGCTTGCCGTTGCCATCGGCGAACCGGCACAGTTCTCGCCATGGCTGGCGATCGGCGAAAAAGGCGCCGTCGTGCGCACGGCGCAGACGCGGATCAAGCTGGTGGCGTCCGTCGGCATCGGCAGTCCCAATCTCGGTGGCGGCATCAGCCTGCTGGCCGTCAAACTGCCGCTGCATGTCGAAGTAGCCTACGCCGAAGCCAAGCTGACTGACATCAGCTGCCCGACCGGGCGCCCCGACAGTTTGAAGGTTTCCATTGCCGCACGTCCGGGGATAGCTTCGCTGCGCCTTGCCGCCAGCGACACAGACAACAACCCCACCGCCTTCGCCGATTTCAGCAATCCACAATCGTTCTACGATGCGCAGATCGCGGCAGTGAAGCTTCTGCTCATTCCACTGCTCTCAGTGAATGGTTCCGCGGCGCCTGAGATCACCAACGACGATCCGACGACATTGACCTTCAACAGCACCGAGATCGCCAACAAGACGATAAAGACCGCATACACGCAAACCCCGACGCAATCCCTCACCACGTCACTGGTCAACAAATTGTCGCTCTCAGTCGGCGCGCTGGGCCTCGGGCTGGACGTGACCGCCCTGCTTGGCACGGTGAGGCCAGCAGTAAAAGCGCTTCTGAACGGTGTGACGGCGCCTGTCGACAGCTTGGTTTACAACGTGCTTGCGGCACTGGGCGTGCGTGTTGGCGAGGCCGATGTCCGTGTCATGGGCGCGACTTGCGGGCGCTCCGTGCTCGTTCAATAAACTGCCGATAGAGAGATCAGCCGGCTCGTCCTAGGAAGCAGGCTAGCGGCGGCAGCGACAGAGTTTTTTCCTGCAAGGCGGCACCAGCGCCAAGATCGATCGTCTCTGCGACATCGATATCCTGCGGCAACGGCCAGCTGGCCGGCTCCTCGGCGAAATTGAAAACGCAAAGCAGCTTCTCGCCGCCGCCTTCGCGAATGAAGGCAAGCACATCGCCCTCGGCATCGAGAAAGCGGATCGAACCCTGTACCAATGCGGCATGCTGCTTGCGCAACGCCAGCATCGCCCGGTAGCTGGCTAGAACCGACTTTTCCTCGGCGTTCTGGACATCGACCGCGCGGGCGCAATGGCTTTCCGGGATCGGGAGCCACGGCTCGCCTGTTGAAAACCCGGCATTGTCGGCGCCTTTCTCCCAGACCATCGGCGTGCGGCATCCATCCCTGCCCTTGAATCCCGGCCAGAAGCGGATGCCGTAAGGATCGCGCAGATCCTCGAACGCCAATTCCGCCTCCTCCAGCCCGAGCTCCTCGCCCTGATAGAGGCAGATCGATCCACGCAGGCATGACAGCAGCGCGATCGAGAACTTCGCCGTCCTTTCCAGATCGCCGCCGGGCCTCGTCCAGCGTGTCACATGGCGAACGACATCGTGGTTGGAAAATGCCCAGCAGACCCAACCGTCCAAGACCGTACTCTCGAAAGCCTCGACACATCCGCGTACATGTGTTGCCGAGAATTGCGGACCGAGCAGGTCGAACGTGTAGCACATGTCGAGCTTGTCGCCGCCGCCGGTGTAGGCGGCGAGCGTCTGCAACGAACGGGTTTCGTCGCCGACCTCACCGACAGCGGCGCGGCCCTCATATTCGTCGAGCAGCGCCCGAAAACGCTTGAGGAAAGCGAGGTTTTCGGGCTGGGTTTTGTCAAACAGATGCTCCTGATAGAGGTAGGGATTGGTTTCGGTGTTCGTGCCGGCGACGCTCGACGCCAAGGGCGGGTTGCTGCGCAGCCAGCGGTCATGGACATAGTAGTTGACCGTATCGAGCCGAAAGCCGTGGACGCCGCGCTCCAGCCAAAACCGCACCGTTTCCAGCAAGGCGTCCTGAACCTCCGGATTGTGGAAATTGAGGTCCGGCTGGGAGGCGAGGAAATTATGCATGTAGTATTGTCTGCGGGTCGCGTCCCACTCCCAGGCGGGGCCGCCAAAGACCGACAGCCAGTTATTGGGCGCGGTGCCGTCAGGCCTCGGATTGGCCCAGATATACCAGTCCGCCCTAGGGTTATCGCGGCTCGCGCGGCTTTCGACGAACCATTCGTGCCGGTCGGACGAATGCGACAGGACCTGGTCGATAATGACTTTCAGGCCGAGACGGTGCGCCTCGGCGACCACCGCCTCGAAATCCTCTGATATGCCGAACATCGGGTCGACGGCTGTATAGTCGGATACGTCGTAGCCCATATCAGCCATCGGTGACTTGAAGAAGGGCGACAGCCAGACGGCGTCGACGCCAAGCGATGCGACATGAGCCAGCCTTGAGACAATGCCGCGCAGATCGCCACTGCCGTCCCCTGTCGTGTCCTGGAAGGAGCGCGGGTAGATCTGGTAGATGACGCAGCCGCGCCACCACTCGGCGTTGTCACTTGCCACCGCCGTTCTCCTTTATCTGAGCCTGCGCGGCTTTGTGTTCGATCATGAAAATCACCGTTCGCCCCGGCACCGGCCGTGAAATTCCGGCTGCGCCGTCCGGTATTTCGATGGCTGGCTCCCAGCGAAATCCGTCGCGCTCCGGCAGCGTGAACATACACGCCCGGCGGTCGCCATTGATGACCACGGCAAGGCGGCAATCATCGCCGCCGAGCATCATGATCAGGCGGTACCGCCCGAAATCGTGCCAGCCTGCCTCATCGAGCGGCATGCCGGTTTCAGTCAGCCAGACGACGTCCGGTATTTCTGACCCGGGCCGCGGCTCTCCGGTCAGCAAGCGCGTGTCGGAAAGCGCCGGCACGGAACGACGCATCGCGGCGAGCAAAACGGCGCATTGTTCCAACGCCTGGTTACGCCGGGTCCAGTCGAGCCAGGTGATCTCGTTGTCCTGCGCATAGGCATTGTTGTTGCCCTTCTGGGTGCGGCCGAATTCGTCGCCGGCGGTCAGCATGACCGTGCCGCGCGAGGCAAACAGTGTCGCGAGCAGCGCACACTGGTCATCGAAACGGGCCGTAACGATCCCCCGGTCGCCGGTCTCACCCTCGGCGCCATTGTTCCAAGACAAGTTGTCGTCGTGGCCATCGCGATTTTGCTCGCCATTGGCCTCATTGTGCTTGTGCTCGTAGGCAACAATGTCGGCCAGCGTCATGCCGTCATGCGCGGCGATGAAATTGACGCTGCGGCTTGTCTGGTGGCCTGGCTTGGCAAACACGTCGGACGAGCCGGCAAGCCGGGTCGCCAGCGCGCCGACCATGCCGCTATCGCCGCGCCAGAACCGGCGGATGTCGTCGCGATATTTGTCGTTCCATTCGAGGAAGGGCGGCGGAAAATTGCCAAGCTGATAGCCGTCCGGGCCGATATCCCAAGGCTCGGCGATCAGCACCCTGTCACTAAGGACCGGGTTGTTCCGAATACCCATAAGCAACGGTGCCGCCGCGTCGAATACGCCATCGACCCGACCCAAAATGGGCGCCAGATCGAAGCGAAAACCGTCGACGCCAGCATGGCGGACAAAGTGACGAAGCGTGTCGAGGATCATTTCCCGGACGATCGGATGATCACAGGCGACCGTGTTGCCGGTGCCGGTGTCGTTAGCCAAGCTGCCGTCCGGCCAATGTCGGAAGTAGGCGCGGCTGTCGAGGCCGCGCAGCGACAGCGTCGGCCCAAGCCTGTCGCTTTCGCCGGTGTGGTTGAAGACGAGGTCGAGGATGACGCCGATGCCCGCCTCACGCAGCGTGGCGACGGTCTGCCGCAATTCCGCGAGACCGCCGGGCGCCAGGCGCGGATCGAGCGCCATGAAGGTCACGGGGTTGTAGCCCCAGGCATTACGCAGCCCGAGCGGCGGCAGATGCCGCTCATCGATCGATGCCGTCACCGGCATCAGTTCGACCGCCCCGACCCCGAGTTTTTTCAGGTGCTCGACGATGGCCGGATGGGCAAGAGCTGCAATCGTTCCGCGCTGGGGCTTCGGGATGTCCGGATGCAGCATTGTGAAGGCGCGCACCGGCACTTCGTAGATCAGGCCACCGGGCTGGAATAGCGGCGGCAAGGCAGGCACCGGTTGCGGCAGGGTGGCGGCAATCGCTTTCGGCAGCAGCGGCGCAGTATCGGTGCCCTCGCCCCGTCGTGCGGCGAGCCTGATGTCATAGACATAAGGCCTGTCGATCTCGACGGCATATGGGTCGACCAGCAGCTTGTCGGGATCGAACCAGAGCCCTTTCTCGGGCGCATAGTCGCCATCGGCGCGAAACCCGTATCGGGTGCCGGCAGCGAGGCCGGCAACGAAAAGCGCGTGAACGCCCTCGCCTTCCGGCTGGAGTTCGAGCCGGTCGATCTCCCTCTCCCCCTGCTCGTCGAAGATCGAGACCCAGAGCCGGCTGGCCGCAGACGACCATGCGGCAAAGCGAATGCCTTCGCGGGTGACGGTCGCGCCAAGCGAGGTCACGTGCACTCACAGCAACAGATCATAGACAGATTGAGGCGTTGGCAGGTTGGCTCCCCCGTCTTCCCTTGTGGGAGAAGGTGTCGCCAAAGGCGACGGATGAGGGGTGCTCCAGCTAGGCACCGACAGCACTCCGTCCAACACCCCTCATCCGGCTCGGCGCTACGCGCCAATCCACCTTCTCCCACAAGGAGGCCTTTGCACAGAATCTGATTGGTGATTCTGTAGTGTTGGTCACTAC